>SVOI01000003.1 GCA_015066465.1 Oscillospiraceae bacterium | reverse complement strand
CCAGCAAAAGCTAAGGCAAATGGCAGAATTGCAGAAGCAACACTTACTGCAAAGTATCCAATCATTGTACCAACAACTTCTACAAGACCAGTAATCATAGCACAAACAAAGGTCTTTTTAGCTGATACACCAGCAGAAAGCATTGGTGAAATTATAACCATACCCTCAGGTATATTTTGAAGAGCAATACCCCCTGCTATTATTAGTGCCTGTGAGGTATCACCAGAGCCAAAGCCAACGCCAGCGGCAATACCTTCTGGTAAATTATGAATTGCAATTGCAGTTACAAACAAAAGAACCTTACTAAGACTTGAGTTTTTGTGTTCTTCAGGCTCAGCACCAACTAATTTATGAAGATGCGGAACTAATTTATCGATAAGATTAAGCGCCAATGCACCAACAAAAATCCCTGCAATTGTAATTAAAAGTCCATACTTCCCACCGTATTCCAATGATGGTAAAATAAGTCCCAATACCGCTGCAGCAAGCATTACGCCTGCCGCAAACGATAAAACAATATCAGAAAATTTGTGAGAAATCTTTTTGAACGCAAAGCCAATTAAAGAACCAATAATTGTAGCTCCGCCTACGCCAAAGGCTGTTAAAAGCACTAATTTCATACTAACTCATCTGCCAATTTATTAATTTCTTCAATATTTTCGCTACTTAATGACGATAAAATTTTAACTGAATTTTCACAATACTCAAGATTCTTGCTATCTTCAAGCATTTTAAGCATAACCTTTTTTGCCATTGGCATCCAGCTACCATTTTCAATAAAAGCAACTTTTCTGTTACTGTAATTTCTTTCAGTTAACTCGTGAATAAACTCTCTCATAAATGGGAAAATTTCGCCATTATAAGTAGTTGTTGCAAGAACTAACTTGCTATAACGGAATGCATCTTCAACATTTTCAGCCATATCACTTCTTGCAAGGTCAGTAACAACAACTTTTTTTGCACCTTTTTCATTTAAAACTTTCTCAAGCTCTAACACTGCCTTTTTAGTATTACCATAAACTGAAGTGTATGCTATTAAAATACCCTCTTCTTCTGGTGTGTAGCTTGACCATTTGTTGTAAAGGTCTAAGTAATATTCTAAATTTTCTTTAAGTACAGGTCCATGAAGTGGACAAATAATCTGAATATCTAAAGAAGATGCTTTTGAAAGAAGCTTCTGAACTTGCATACCGTATTTACCAACAATACCAAAATAATATCTTCTTGCTTCACAAGCCCAGTCTTCGTCAACATCCAAAGCACCGAATTTACCAAAGCCATCAGCAGAGAATAACACTTTATCAGTGCTATCAAATGACACAATAACCTCTGGCCAATGAACCATTGGTGCAGTTAAAAATGTCAATTCGTGATTACCTAAATTTAATTTATCGCCCTCACCAACAACAATTTGTCTATCTTTAAAATTGTCTTTAAAGAAATTCTGCATTATATCAAACGCTTTTTGTGAAGATACAATTTTAATTTCTGGGTATTCTTTAACAAATTCTGCAATATTTGAAGAATGGTCTGGCTCCATATGATGAACTACGAGAAAATCTGGTTTTCTGTCACCTAATGCTGTCTTTACATTATTAAGCCATTCAGCTTTAAAATCGTAGTCAACAGTATCCATAACAGCAACTTTTTCATCAAGAATAACGTAAGAGTTATATGCCATTCCGTTTGGCACTTCATATTGACCTTCAAATAAATCTATTTTGTGGTCATTAACACCCACGTATTTAATATCTCTTGTAATTTCCATATCCTTAACTCCTTAAGTAAAATTTAATCTATAATTTTTCCATCAGTTGAAATTGTAACAACCTGCCACGGAATAAATTTACCACTTTGTTGTAATGCTTTTTTTACAGCATTTTCTATTCCACCACAACACGGAACTTCCATTCTTACCACTTTAACACTTTTAATATTATTACTTTTTATAATTTGTGTCAACTTTTCAGAATAATCGCCTTCATCTAATTTGGGGCAACCAATTAAAGTAATATGATTTTTTATAAAATCATTATGAAAATTACCGTAAGTAAATGCGGTACAATCAGCCGCAATTAAAAGATTTGCATTTTCGAAATATGGTGCATTAACCGGTACTAACTTAATCTGACAAGGCCATTGAGCAAGTTGACTTTGTACGCTTTGAACATTCACATTAATAGTATTTTCATCTCTATTTATAGTTTTTGTCTGAGTGCCAGGGCAACCACAAGGAAGCTTTGTGCCCATATTTTTCATTTTAGCTTCTGAAACGGCTTTTTCATTATATTCAGGTGCTTCCCTTTCTTCAAAAGAAATAGCATCCACAGGACACGCTGGTAAACAGTCACCGAGTCCGTCACAATAATCTTCACGAGTTAATGTTGCTTTGCCATTTATCATTTCAATTGCGCCTTCATGACAGGCAGATGCACATGCACCACAACCATTACATTTTTCTTCATCTATTTTAATTATTTTTCTTATCATAACATTTTTTCACCTTAAAATTTCATTTTCAGAAGAATTATTTTTCATAATATCGGTAAAGTTCTGTATTGTAGTTTCTGCGATATTTTCTAATGCTTCTTCTGTTAAAAATGCCTGGTGAGACGTAACAATAACGTTAGGCATTGAAATAAGACGTGCCAAAATTTCATCTTCCATAATATGACCAGAGTTATCTTCAAAGAAAAGGTCTGATTCTTCTTCGTAAACATCTAAGCAAGCCGCACCAACTTTTCGGGATTTAATTCCGTTTAAGAGCGCTTCTGCATCCACTAATGCACCTCGGGAAGTATTTAAAATTACAACACCTTTTTTCATAGTGTTAATTGCATTTTCATCAATAATATGATGTGTATCTGCCATTAACGGACAATGAAGTGAAATAATATCACTTTCTTTAAAAAGCTCTGAAAGCTCAACGTATTTCACACGCTCTCCATCAGCAATAGAGTTATCTAGAAATTTATCGTAAGCTAAAACTTTCATACCGAAGCCTTTACAAATATCAATAAAAGCTTTACCTATTCTACCAGTACCTATTACACCGATTGTTTTACCGTGTAAGTCGAAGCCTGTAAGATTAGCTAAACTAAAGTTATAATCTCTTGAACGTATATATGCTTTATGAATTCTTCTTATAGAAGTTAATAATAAAGCTATTGTATGCTCAGCAACTGCATAAGGTGAATAAGCAGGAACTCTTACAACCTTAATTTTACCATTAGCGTGTTTAATATCTACATTATTAAATCCCGCACAGCGTAGTAAAATTACTTTTACACCAAATTCAACTAAACAATCAACCACCGCACTGTTAACTGTGTCATTAACAAAAACACATACCCCGTCATAGCCTTTTGCAAGATTTACTGTGTCTTCATTAAGCTTTGTTTCAAAGTACTTTATTTTAATATCATTTTCACCGCAAAATTTATCGAACGCAACTTTGTCATAAGGTTTTGCATCAAAAAATGCAATTTTCATAAAATCACTCCTTGTATTTATGTATGTATTTTAGTATAATTAAGAAAATAATTATGTTGAAATTTCAACAAAAGGTGATTTTTTTGAAAAATTATTTAGAAATCTTAAAAGAATGTGATTTATTTAAAAATATTGATGAAAAGCATATTGATAAAATGCTCACTTGCCTCGGAGCTAAAATAATTTCTTTTGATAAGAAATACACAATATTTTCTGAGGGCTCTCCCGCTAAATATATTGGAATAATGCTTTCTGGCTCTGCACAGATTTTTCAGGTAGATTACAACGGAAACAGAAATATATTAAGTAGCATTGAAACTGGCGAGGTTTTTGCAGAAGCATTTGCCTGTGCAGAAATTGACTCATTACCCGTTACAATAATTGCAAATGAACCGAGTGAAGTAATGCTTATTGATTCAAACAGAGTTTTATATACCTGCTCTAATAACTGTGATTTTCATAGGCAACTAATTTTTAATCTGATGAAAAACCTTGCAACTAAGTCTTTACAATTTCATCAAAAAATTGAAATAACATCTAAAAGAACAACACGAGAAAAGCTTTTAACATACCTTTCATTGTATTCAAAAAAAGTAGGTAAAAAGAGTTTTATCATTCCATTTGACAGACAAGAATTAGCTGACTATTTAGAAGTTGAAAGAAGCGGTCTTTCGATGGAAATAAGCAAATTAAAAAAAGATGGAATAATAAACAGCCACAAAAATCATTTTGAATTATTATAAATTATCCCCTTGAATTAGTAGTTTAATTCAAGGGGATATTTCTATATTTCTGATAGTTTCGCATCATCTAAATTAAATGAACTAAGCTCAATCTTTTTAATATTAAAATCATCATAGGTTTTATAATAATAAATTCCCTTATCTACGTTACAACAAGAGGAATAACGAGTGTATTCATATTCGCCGTCACGTACTAAAACACAACCCTTAGGCATGGAAACAGAATCTAAAATATGAAAAAACTGGTTAACGCTTTCTTTTTCGCTACTCCCCGATTTTGATTTAAATTTTACAAAGGTTGCTTTAATAAATCTTGAAGCAGAAGAAAAATCACCGGGAAGCCCCAAAGCACCTAACCCGAGACTATAATTTTTAAATTCAATATTCTCTGACAAATTATTCTCTGATGCACCTTCGTGTAGTGACATATAATTATTTAAGTTCATTAAATGATATAGAAACGTTGGATTATTAGTAAGAACACCAACAGGATTTTCATATATTTTAAATCCTGTTTTTACACTTTCTATGGTTAACGATTTGGTTTTATCAGAAATTATCCAATGTAATGGTGAAAGTGGCAAATCGCCACTGAAATTTATATTTACAAGATTTATGCCGTTTAATTCTGTTTCAGCTTCTTCGATATTTTTACATTTCCCGAGAATATAAGGAATAAATTCAAAAGGTGTAATATTTTTTAAATTGTCTGAAAATGGCTTATAATCTGCATTTTCCGGAAAATTAAGACCAGCCATTGAAAGACCTTTTTCATTAGTTGCTTCAAAATACAATGGGTAATTTTCAATTACAGTCGCCATTCCAATTAAAGCATAGTGCGTTTTTAAAGGCTCTACACACCGCATTTTTAATTCAAAATTTCTTGGTGTTACAACTACCCTTTCATTATAAGAACGCTCTAAATCAAGATTACGACCAAAATAAAAGTCATTTGTTTTATAAGTTATTGCTGTGCACATTTTAATCACCGAAAATATTATATCCCATAACCATTCGATAAAACGAATAGTTATGGGATTTAATTTAAAATTTATAATTTATTCCTGAATTAATAAACCCTGCATTTTTGAAATCATCGGGATTATTACGGACAATATAATCAATATAAGAATCAATAAGCTCTGCGGTTAAAATGTAACCAGACGGGTTAAGATGACCGTGGAGATAAAACTGCTTTTTGAATTGTTCATCATATGGTGGTCCGTATTTATAGAGATCTATTACGTATGAATTTTCAAAAAATTTAGCCATATTATAAAGTTCATTATAAAATAGTTCTGCATTTGGGTTAACAGCTCTTGTACCATCATTTGCAAAAGTTACAAAAAAGAATTTAGCATCAGGGCTAATCTCTTTATAACGACTTATAATTGCACCATAGTAACCTATAAAAGTTTTATTGTTTTTGGTGTAATCGTCTTTATTTATATCTTTAACTGTGCCTATTTCTATGCCACTATTAACATCATTAGCACCAAGGGCAATTACATAAGCCTGACAAGCTTTATCTTTATTAAAAAAATCGTTTTCTTCACCAAAGCTTTCAATATATTCACTTGCAGTCATTCCACCACGTGAAAAATTAAATGCAGTTAAGCCATTTTTACGTGCAATATATTGCCCCCAGGAATATTCATATAAATCGTGATATGCTTTGTTACCCTCTTTGTCGCAAGTTTCAAATTCACCAGAAGAAAGACTATCACCAATAAAAGCGATTTTTCTGAAAACTGATGTGTGACTGTAACCAGTAACTAAATTATCGAGTGGTTTTTCGTTTTCATTAAATAATTTTTCATTCCAGTTCATAATATCACTCCTATACACTCCAAGGTTTTTCATTAATAAACACTCTGAAAAGTGGTAAACATGATGTAAAAAATCTTTTGTAAGCAATACAGTAATCTTCACTTACCTGTGTTCTTTTACATCCACCAGCTCTGCAAAGACCAAAAACATTACACTTTTTACACTTTTCAGGTATTTTAAGACTTTCTTTAATAAAGTTTCTTGCAGTTTCGCTTTTTTCCATCGTAATAAAATCAGTTTCAAGAATATTGCCAAGGAAATATTTATCTGTACAATAGAAGTCACAAGGGTAAATATTGCCATTAGCTTCTGAAACAAATTGATGTGTACAGTGTCCCAGAATTCCACATTGCTCAACTGGTTGCTTTAAAAACAGCCTTACCCAGTTATCAAACTGACGAATACTTATATAATTATGCCTTACATAATCTTTTACATAAAGGTTAAACACTTTTATAAGAAAATCACCATATTGCTCTGGTGTCATATAAAGCTCACTTTCTTCGTGAGAGTCAAAAGGTTTAAGGCAAGGAATAAACTGAATATATTTAAACCCTTTTGAACGGAAGAATTTATAAACCTTTTCACCATTATCGGCACAAAAACCAGTAAGAACTGTAAGAATGTTAAACTCAACGTTATGTCTTTTAAAAAGCTCCGCGGTAGTCAGAATTTTATAAAATGAATTATCGCCACTCGGTTTTTTACGGAATTTGTTTCCGTCAAAATCACCATCAAGGCTAAGTCCAACCAAAAAGTTGTTATCGTGAAAAAATCTTGCCCATTCTGCATCAACAAGTGTGCCATTAGTCTGAATTCCATAAAAAATCTTGCTGTTTTTAACATTTTTTTCTTTAACTGTTTCAACGAAGAATTTAAAGAAGTCAAGACCAGCAATAGTAGGCTCGCCACCCTGAAATGCAAAGGAAACGTTTTCGCCATCGGCATATTTAAGTGATTTTTCTATTAAAACTTCTGCAGTTTCTTTTTCCATAACGCCAAAACCAAGATGTTCCCTGTGTTCTGAAACATCTTTATAAAAGCAGTATTCACAAGAAAGATTGCAAAGTGATGAAGCTGGTTTTATCATCAAAGAAAGTGGTGGCATAGCTTTTTCCTTTCAAATTTAATTAAAGGGTGACATTTCTGTCACCCTTAATTTTATTGTTCAATTATACCGCGTCTGTTTTCAGTGAAATCGTCAATAATTTCGTGCATACGCTCGTTAAACTGGTCAGCAATTTCAGGGTAAACAGGTGTGCGGTTGTAGTTCTCTGCATAGTCGTCAGTAAGAATGTGAAGCCAGTTCTTTCTGTTTTTATCCCAGAACGCAGAGTTATCATTCTGTATCTTTTCAAAATACTTGAATGTCACATAATCGTTATTTTTAAGAACGTCGTAATCATATTCTGGGTACTGCGAAGTAACTTCGCTAACCGGAACTGCATACTGAATTGCTTTGAGCTTTTCACGTTTCATATGAAGAATTGGATGCTCTTTTGTATGTAAAACAGTATCTTTTTTTAGCATTTCTGTCATAGAAATACCATCAATAACTCTGTCAGTCGGTAAGTTATTATCACTACCATCAACAGTGATATCACAAAGGTCTAAAAGAGTTGGGAATAAATCTACAAGAACAGCAGAATTTTCTCTTTCGCTACCCTTAGTACCAAGTGCACCATTGTCGTTATCCCATCTAATCATAAATGGAACCTTCTGACCGCCCTCATAAGCCAAGTATTTACCACCACGAAGGTCACCAACTGAACCCTCAAGTGCAGGTCCGTTATCACTTGTGAATACAATAATTGTATCTTCAAGAACACCTTGTTTTTCCATTTCATCAAAGAGAATACCAAGGTAATGGTCAAACTCTGTAACACAGTCAACGTAAGTGCCAAGACCTGAAGTGCCGTCAAAATCATCACCAGCGAAAACTGGAGCGTGTGGCCAAGGTGAAGCGTAATAAGCAAAGAATGGTTTGTCTGATTTAGATTGTTCAGCAATCCATGAACTGATTTCGTCGTGAATCCATTTTGTTGCCATACTCTGGTCTTTAAGGTCTTTTGTTGAGTGAACAATTTCCCAATCGCCATCTTTTTCAGATACGTGGTAGAATGGTTTCATATCATTTACATGGTGGCTACCATAGAAGTAGTCAAAGCCTTGATTTGTTGGAAGATATTCACCGTAATCACCAAGGTGCCATTTACCGAAAGCACCTGTGTTATAACCAGCTGCTTTAAATGCTTCTGCAATAGTAATTTCATCACCCAACATACCATCAGCATTGTTACCCATTTCAATAGAGTTGAAAATACGGGTTTGTGCAAATGGTGTAATAGTCTGAACAGTTGGATAAATAACGTTATCTGCATAGCCACGATATGGATATCTACCTGTAAGAGCCGCAAATCTTGCTGGTGAGCAAACAGAATAAGCTGAGTAGAAGTTAGTGAAATTAAGACCATTTTCACCGATAGAGTCGATGTTTGGTGTATCATAAATAGCGCCATTTAAAGAAACGTCACCATAACCTAAGTCATCCATCATAACAATAAGAACGTTAGGTGACTCTTTAGTAGCTTTGTTATCAACTTTTTTAAGGTAATCGTCGTGACCTTCCCAGAGTCTTTCTGTGTTAGGCTTTGAACGAAGATTCATTGTAAGAACGTAAAGAACAGTTGTAGCAAGTAAGCAAACTGTAAGAACTGCTGTTAAAACAGTTTTTGCAACATTATTTTTAAAACTCTTTTTTGCTACAAAGAAAAGTGCCCATAAAGAAACTGCATTTGGTGAAACTATTAAAAGGTTACCAAGCACTCTTGTAAACAAGTTGCCTTCACCAGTAAATAATTCATAATCATAAGAAGCGTAGCCGTTCATTCCGGTTGAAAAAGCACCAAAACCAGCATCTGCACCCCATATTACAAAGTATAAAACCACACCAAGACTTACTGCGGCGTAAGAGAATACCATAGGTGCATACACTTTTTTCTTTATTATAAGACTTAATGCTATAACGGCTGAAAGAATGCAATTAAACGCAACACAAACAACTGCGGTAAAATTAAGTCGTGTAACAAGCATTGCAATAGCGAGTGCAACGCCCAACCCCATAATGATTAATGGGAATACTTTTTTACCAAAGTCAAGTTGAATTTCTTTTTTCATACACTGAAACCTCCACTAACTTGTAGGGTTATTATACTAACAAACACAAAATTTGTCAAGAAAAAAGAGTGTTTTTAGTTAAATTAACGCAAAAAAAAGACACTTTGTTTAAAAAGTGCCTTTTTTAAATAAATTATTTTGTACCAAAGAGTCTGTCACCAGCATCGCCAAGACCTGGAAGAATGTAACCATTTTCATTTAAGCATCTATCTAACGTTGAAACAAAAATATGAACATCCGGATGGTCTGTTGCAAGTCTTTCAACACCTTCAGGTGCACCAATAACCCCCATAAATTTAATATGTTTACAACCACGTTTTTTAATCATTGTAATAGCGTCTGAAGCACTACCACCTGTTGCAAGCATTGGGTCTATAACAAGAACTAACTTGTCTTCAATGCCTTCTGGAAGCTTGCAATAATATTCGCAAGGCTCTAAAGTTTCTTCGTTTCTGTAAAGACCAATATGACCTACTTTTGCTGATGGGAATAATGTGTGAACACCATTTACCATACCAAGACCAGCTCTTAAAATAGGAACAATTACGATAGAGTCGTCTTTAACTTTATATTGTGTGCAGGTTTCAAGTGGTGTAGTAACCTGACACTCAACAGTCGGCACGTCTTCTTTTAAGCACTCAAAGGTCATTAAAGTAGTAATTTCTTCAATGAGTTCTCTGAATTCTTTCATACTTGTTTTTTCATCACGAAGAATTGCAATTTTGTGATTAACAAGTGGATGATTAAAAATAGTTACATTTTCAAAATTTTTCATTATTATTTTTCCTTACCTAACTTAGATTTCTCAACTTTAGTTAATATTGCGTTTGTAACAATACCAATAATAAGTGCAGTTGCAATTGATGTAATTTGAATTGTATTTGTAATTTCGCCAGTTTCTGCAATAGCGTATGGAATTTGAATTGCAAGACCACCAATACCAGAAATGAGAATTGAAGCAACTACAAAAAGATTTTTATTATCATCAAGGTCAAGGTTTTTAAACATTTTAAGACCTGAAACTGCAATAAAACCGTAAAGAGTAAGACAAACACCACCCATTACACAAGATGGAATAGTTTGAAGAACAGCCATTATAGGACTAATAAAAGAAAGAACAATGCACATAAATGCTGTTGTTGTAATTGTTACAATAGAAGCGTTTCTTGTAATTGCAACACAACCAACAGATTCACCATAAGTAGTGTTAGGACAGATACCGAAAATAGTACCAGCAATTGAGCCAACACCATCGCCTAAAAGAGTTCTTTTAAGACCTGGTTCTTTAATAAGGTCGTGACCTATAATGTAAGAAAGGTTTTTATGGTCTGCAATATGCTCTGCAAAAACAACTAACGCAACTGGTAAGAAAGCAATAACAACTTCTGCTATACCACCAGCATTAAGAACTTGAGCATTTTCGTTTGCAAGAAGAATTTCAGGTGAAAGTTCACCACTCATAATTTCGCCGATTGCTTTAAGCCCTGCAAATTGCGGGAATGCGAAAAATGCAGAAATACCTTTAAAAGTACCATCAGCCAAGAAGAAATTATCTATAATAGGCTGGAAGTTGATAATCATAAGATAATCTATTTTAGTTGCCATACCAATAGCAGTAAAGATAGCTGCAACTAAGTAACCAGCCATAATACCTAAAATAAATGGAATGAGTCTCGGCATTTTATATCTTTTTTGTGTTGAACAAATAACAATAACAAAGAAAGCGACAAGACCGCATAAAAGTGACACAAGGTTATATGAACCATACATCTGAGATGAATTAGCTTTAACAATATCACCCATAGCAGCGCCAGCAAGTGAAAGACCAATTAAAGCAACTGTTGGTCCAATAATAACTGGAGGCATGAGCTTGTCCACCCAATTAGTACCAACAAAGTGAATAATAATTGCAATAGCAACGTAAACAAGACCAGCTACAGCTGAACCTAAAATTATACCACAGTAACCATAAGCAACTGCAACGCCCAATGAACTTAAAAACGCAAATGAACTGCCAAGAAAAACAGGACTTTTGAATTTTGTGAATAACTGATAAACCAAAGTACCTACACCAGCACCTAAAATTGCTGCTGGAATTTGAGTTGGTAAACCAATAATTGTAGGCACAGCAATTGTTGCGGCAAGAATTGCAAGTAACTGTTGTAACGCAAGAACAATCAACTGCGAAAATTTCGGCTTATCTTTAATATCATAAACTAAATTTGCCATAACATCCTCCAATAATACATAATCTGATGATTTTCATCACTATTTCATAGTATCACACATTTTTTCTCTTTTCAAGTATTTTTAGTGATGATGGTGGTGATGAGCGTGACCTGAATTAACGTTTAAGTGAGCACTACAATCATTTTCGTGACAATGTTCACCTACCGCTTCAAGCTCAAGTGTAGCGTGACTTATACCGTGTTCAGTTAATTCTTCTCTCACCTTTTCTTTTATAATATGGCTATCAGAATTTGTCACAACGTGCATTGTGGCAAAATTACTGTTACCATCCATACTCCATATATGAATATGATGAACGTCTTCTATGCCGTCAATTTCAAAAATATGAGCTTTAATTTCTTCAATACTTATTCCGTGTGGTGTTTTTTCTAAAAATAAATCTAACACTTCTTTTAAATTTTTAAAGGCATTTATAAAAATGAAAACTGAAACACCAATCGACATAAGCGGGTCTATGATTTTAATATCAGTAAAATTCATTATAAGTGCGCCGACTAAAACAACTGCCCAGCCTAAAACGTCTTCTAACATATGAAGATTAACTGCTTTTTGGTTAAGTGAACCACCACCGTGAGTAACAAAGGCTGCAACAAAGTTAATTACAAGACCGAAAACCGCAAAAATAATCATACCCTTATAATTAATTTCAGTAGGATTCATAATTTTATTTATTGCATTTATAATTACAATAACCGAACCAACCAAAAGAATTAAGGTTGTAATAACGCTACCAATTACTGAATATCTTAAATATCCGTAAGTGTATTTTTCATCTGGTTTCTTTTTGCTTTTCTTTTCTAAAAAATAAGAAATACCAATACTTGTAGCATCACCAACGTCGTGAATAGCATCTGAAACAATAGCGACACTACCAGTAAAAATACCACCAAAGAATTCAAAAACTGCAAAAGATAAGTTAAGTATAAATGCGATTAAAATATTCTTTTCTGTTTTCATAAAATACTCCAATAAAAGTTTTATTATTTATTATAACAAAGATGATAATTTAATTCAAACATTTAATATTAAATTGTTAGAAAGTTTGAAATAAAAAAAGAAAACATCAAATTCAAAAGAACTCAATGTTTTCAATGACTCGTAGCACCGAAAAAGATATCACTTGTCAAGTTGATATAAATAATCGTTATACGTGTAATAATCTTTACTTTGCGGACTGTATTCATCGCAATTATCCGCAACACTTTTTGCTTTTTCATATATCTTATATGCTTCGCTGTTATCAAACAAATTGCACATATCTTCTTTTGAATTAACAGTTAAACCTTTTGTGCAAAAAAGTTTCCCTGGCTCATTTCCGTAAGGACACATATTCCCGTGTCGGCAAGTCATACAGCATTTGAGCAATACACCGTCAGGCAACTGTTTTTGCACATTAGCGAAAGCATCCACCCATAAATAATCTTTACCTTGTCCCCAAAGTTGTTCACCGTTATATTTTACGCCAACACTGACGGTAGGGTCTTTTTCAAGTTTTCCCTGAAAATATGTATCTTCTTCGTGATATACAATGTGTATTTCTGTATCTTCCTCACCTGCAGGCGTAATTAGGTATCCTTTATGGATATATTGTTTATGTAACTCATACCAAGCTTTTTTGCAATATTCATCCCATTCAACAAAAACTTCATCAAAAGCAAATGTTACAAAAAAACAAATTTGAGCGCAGGTGCTTAATTCTATATAGGTTTTGTTTCCTTTCTTACAGATATCAACGCAGTTTATAGTAATACCATTTTTAATTTCATTCAAAAAATGTTTTTCGGCTTCTTTTCCACTATAAATTATTTGAGGCTCGTTCGTGTACCAATTCCCGTCATCATCCACCTGATATGCTCGCATTGGCTCAAAGGAAATAACATCAAATCCGATAAAAACAAATTCGGCAAGGTCAATTTCCATATCGCAGTCATGCGGATTTTGAGCCGCATTTTCATATATATTAAGGTGCTTTGCTGAGAGAACAAGCTCATTTTTCTCAAAACTTATAAAAGAAAACTCAGCATCATGAAATTCAAACAAATCAAGTTCATTTTCAACACGATATTTCATATTTACTCTCCCTTCCCTTATTTTATCAAATATATTATATCAAAAATATGTTTCGACTGCAATATGTTTTAGTTCAAGTCCTCCACAAAGGTCTTTTTCGGGAAATGATATCTTTAAATTTCACTCTAAAAAATGGCATAACAAAACCCCGAAACCACTGTGGTTTCGGGGTTTCTGTCCCGATATTTAAATCGGTGCACAATAATGGCATATACCACACAATTTGATACAATGCAACGCTATTACGCCGAGCGTTGCATTCGTTAAACGACCGATCTATTCTTCCCACAAAGAGAAAGCAACGCGTTCCGGATCCCACCGGAGTTTTATTGTTCCTATATCACCATATCTGTTTTTTGCAATAATACATTCGGCCATATCCTCCACAGGTGTTTCCGGATTATAATAACGATCCCGATACAAGAAGATAATTTGATCCATAACAGGCTCATTCACCTGGGTATCGCATAAATCTGAAATTGTTGGCCGTTTATCTGACCGAAGTTCACATTTCTTGGAAAGCTGGCTTGTGCAAATTACTGGGATATTCAGGTTTCTTGCCATTATCTTCAATTCTCTGAAAATAACATCCTGCTGTTCATATCGACTTTGTGTTTTGGTTAACTTTTCTTCGCTAAAGATCAACTGTAAATAATCAATGATAACAGCACCCAGATTTTCTGTGTTTTCGCACAATTCACGAATTGTTTTTACTGTCATGATAGGTTCATCGCAGACCAAAATATTTTTGTGAGAATGGCTGTCGTATGCCTTTTGCAAGCGAAATAAGATTTGCTCCTTGGACATCTCTAATGAAATAATCAAAATGTTTTTGACACTATGTTGCGCCAAATGTTCCGCTATATCTAAAGCAAGTGCGCTCTTTCCCATAGCCGGACGGCCTGCAATCACTACAAAAGATCCATTTGCGAAAAAGGTTGTTTGATTCATATATAGTACCTCCTTTTGTTTTCGAGATAAGTATATAATATTAAATGGGATAAAAATGGTACATAAATCAACCACCGATGATACGAATTGTATCATCGGTGGTTACATATTTGGTTGCGGGGGCGGGATTTGAACCACACGACCTCCGGGTTATGAGCCCGACGAGCTACCAAGCTGCTCTACCCCGCGATATATTCATTTGCACTTCCGAAGTGCTTTGCTATTATACATAAATTATATTACATTGTCAAGTGTTTTATTCAAAAATTTTAAAATAATTTATTATAGTGAGTGTATTGAACATTTTCGTTCTGTACACTCACCTTAACTTTTTAATCGGCGTAACTCACTTGTCTATGTGTAAGTGTTTCGGTTACTTCTCTACAAACGTCCGTTGCGATTTTCTGAATTTTACCTTTTACCCAAAATTCACGAGCCATTTTATATTTGAATTCGTCGCCATTTTGTTTTTCTGTTTTTACAGCTTCATAATCAAAAATATCAAAAATACGCTCAACTCGTGTTTCGTAGGTAGTAGTATCATTTTCATCTACTTCAATTACACGGTAACCACATTGTGTAGAGTGAAAAAGACCAATATAACGGGTACTAAGAGAATTTACAATGTCAATCCCCTTGTATTTAACGCCAAAAGCGTTTGTATGGTCGTGTCCCGAAAACATTGCGAGTACGTCGCCTTTTTCAACCATTGCATTAAATTGCCCGTAATTTTCATAACCAGGGCACGGGAATTCTCTAATAGTGCCATAATTTATCTGCTCCGGGTCAAATCTGTAATATTCATCATCATTATATAAGTGTTTATAAGCATACGGTTTTTTAGAGTCAGATTTTTCAAGCACGTCATAAATTTCACCGACAATTATATGCTGAAAAACGAGTGAATTTATTTTTTCACCGTTATTATTTTCTTTAAGTTTATCAGTTGTCTTTTTATACCACTCAATCTGGTCAGGTTTTACACAACTATAATGACCATTTTCGTCATAGTCACCCGAGTCAAACACCCAAAGATTAAATTTAACCTTTTCACCATCAGAAGAAAGCACAGGGATATTATAAGTACCACAACCTGAAAGTTCTTCACCATCATCTACCGAAACAGAGCAAGAGAATGTGTTATAATACGCCATTAATTCTTCACGGCTCATTGCACCTTGTTCTGAATCGTGATTACCAAAAGTAACTGCAACCGGAATATTCCTTTTTTCAAAAATATTCATTAATGCATTTATCATTCTCTTGGTATCTTCCGCATTATCACTATTAGTAACAATATCACCAGTTAAGACAACAATATCGGGGTTTTCCAATTCACACGCTTTTTCAACTAACCATATTGTAGGGTCAAAGTTATGGTTAAGTTTTAAGTGTGTGTCAGTAATATGTAAAATCTTGAGTTTTCCGTTTGAATTGAATTGTATCGTTTTATCAGTATTATTCACTGTATTTGCCGGTGAATAATCAACACCGCTATATACCGGTCTTATAGAAAGAGCTAAAATACCTGAAACAATAACTATTATTAACACAAACGGCAATATAATTTTAATTCGCTTTTTCATTAGTCAATCTCACTATAATTAATTTTAACAATCTTCGTACTGTTTAAGCAAATATCAGTATTATTGCTATGATAATACGCTAAAAGCATATAGCCTTCACCTTCATAAATTGCAGGATAGCAATAACCATTACTTAAATCATCTTCAATATAATAAAGATTTTCTTTGGTGAACGTTTTACCATTATCTTTACTTACTACCATTACGTAAGGTGTTCTGCCCCAAGGTTCAGAGTCACTTCTTAAAATATGCTCTGGAACAGGATTAAATATTGCAACTGTATTTTCGCCACAATTTTTAACGAGCATTGGTGAACAAGCAGAAGAAAAGAACATATTTGGTTCCGGTAAAGTAAACGTTTCGCCGTTATCAGTAGAAAAACATTCATATTGAAAACCGAGACCTGTTCTTATATAGCACCAGATTTTACCATCTGAGAACTGATAAAGCCCAGGCTCTTCGTAGCCATCTGGGTTTTGTGGAAACGGACATTTTAAAACTGTATTTGTTTTCTGCCACGTTTTACCATCATCATCAGAATAGAAAAAGTGAAGTTCGCCCGGTTCAAAATCTTTATCTGTATTAAGTACTGTGTGCTTTGCAACAGAAAAAAGAATTCTGCCGTTTTTGAGTTTTAAAACTCTATCATTATTTAAAACAAAGTAGTCTTGGTTCTCTAAACATTCCATACAGCTAATAGGCTCAGACCAGCTTTTACCCTCATCAGCTGAACGAGTTAAAACAATTTTATCGGTACCATCAAGATTTTTATGTATATAAAATGCACCTATATCGTCGTTATTCATTCTTAAAAATGACAGGCACATTATATTTTTTGCATCTTGTGGCTTTTCAAAAAGAACCTTTTTAGCTGACCAGGTTTCACCTTCGTCATCAGAAGTAATAAATGAAATTCTGGCACAAAAATCGTCGTCCCAGTCATTACCGATAAATTCAGTAAAACCAAACATTATAGAACCATTTTTTAGTTTTACAAAAGCTCCTTCGCCGTTTCTCTGGTTAAATTCACTCGTACCTAAAAACTCTACTTGTCTACCGATTTTTTTCATTTATATCTCCAACAATTTAACAATACTTTCTTTTGGGTAAGCACCAACAGCTTTATTTACTAATTCGCCATCTTTAAAAATTAAAAGAGTTGGAATACTTGAAACACCATATTTAATTGCAACTTCTGGTGTTTCATCAACATTTATTTTAAAGAATTTTACATCAGTTTTTTCGTTTGAGATTTCTTCAATAATTGGTGCAATCATCTGACAAGGCATACACCAATCTGCAAATAAATCTACTAAAGCCACACCGTTACCATTTAAAACTTCACTTTGGAATTCAACATTATTTATCTTTTTAACCATCACTAAAACTCCTTAATCTTTAGATTTATAATACAACATACAATGGCAATAGCCTTCAAAATCAGGGTCTTTAATCTGCGCTTTGAATTCTTCGCACATACATTTATTTTCTGGTAATTTGCCTAACTTACAAGGGCAAAAACCATCTTTTTCTTTGAGACCTTTTTTAATTCTTTCAACAACAGATTTATCTTCATTGAATTTTACTGCCATTTTTAACACCTCTTTTTTTAATTATTATAAGTTATTTTCTATATATAATCAATATTTTTTCAAAAAGTTAATTTTTTAACTACATATTGTGAAATTTTATATAAAAAAACTTGAAATATTTTCAAAAAAAACTTGCTTTTTTCAAGTGTTCGTGGTAATATATACAACTGTATGAATAGGTAACGGAGGTGAAACACGTGCCAAACATTAAATCAGCAAAGAAAAGAGTTCTTGTTAACCAGACAAAAGCTGCTAAAAACAAGGCTACAAACTCTGCTCTTAAAACTGCAATCAAAAAAGCAAACGCTGCTATTGATGCAAATGACGCTAACAAGGCTGATGTAGTTAAAGTTGCTGTTAAGAAAATCGACCAGGCTGCTGCTAAAGGTCTTCTTCACAAAAACAACGCTGCTCACAAAAAGTCTGCACTTGTTACAAAGCTTAACAAAGCTAACTAATTTAATATTAGTTCGAGGAAAGCCGTGGCATAGTGCCACGGCTTTTCCTTTTTATAAAACCACTCATAATGAAATTTAAAAATTTCATTATGAGTGGTTAATTTTATCTTGGTAAGAAGCCTACTTTTTTCATTACCTTATCTAAAGTTCTCTGGGAAAGCTTTGTTGCAAACTCTGCACCATTTCTCATACATTCTTCAAGATATTTCTTTTCGTTAATAAGCTCTTTATATTTTGTCTGAATTGGCTCTAATTCTTTAACAACTGCTTCACCTACTGCAGTTTTAAAGTCACCATAGCCTCTGCCGTCAAATTCTTTTTCAATCTCTTCGAAAGATTTACCAGTACAGCAAGAGTAAATTGTCATAAGATTATTAATACCATCTTTACCCTCAGCAAAACGAACACAAGCTTCACTATCTGTAACAGCGCTTTTAATCTTCTTCATAATTACGTTTTGCTCATCAAGCATTGAGATATATGACTTAGGATTATCGTCAGATTTACTCATTTTCTTGAGTGGGTCCTGAAGAGAAGTAATTTTAGCACCAGCCTTACCAATGAATGGCTCTGGCATTTTTAACACATCACCATAAATTGAATTAAATCTGTCACAAATATTTCTTGCAATTTCAAGGTGCTGCTTCTGGTCTGCACCAATCGGCACAAAGTCAGCATTATAAATAAGAATATCTGCCGCCATTAAAATTGGATAATCAAAAAGACCAACAGTAATATTATCACTATGCTTCTGACTTTTTTCTTTAAACTGAGTCATTCTTGAAGCTTCACCAAATTGAGTGTAGCAGTTTAAAATCCAGCATAACTGTGCGTGTGTTGGCACGTGGCTCTGAACAAATACAACGTTTTTCTCAGGGTCAATACCTAACGCTAAAAGTAAAGCGTAAAGCTCTAAAGTGTTCTTTTTTAATTGCTGTGGATTTTCACGGAACGTTGGAACTGTAATTGAGTGTAAATCTGCAACACCATAAAGGCAGTTATAATCATCACACATATTAGCCCAGTTTTTTAAAGCACCTAAATAGTTACCTAAAGTTGGGGTGCCTGTTGGCTGAATACAGCTTAAAACAATCTTTTTCTTTTCTTGTGTGTTCTCCATAATATATAAACCTTTCAAGTTAATTACTTAATACTATTTTATTACAATTTCATACCAAATGCAACATCATCTTTTGTTTCTTCCAAAACTTTGAATCCGTATTTCTTATAAAATCCGAGCCCAACTTCATTTGCTGCACTACAACAAAGCATTATACCTTTTACACCTTTATTTCTGTAATGCTCAAAAAGTGCATTTATGAGTTTGCCACCAGCACCAACTCTCTGATACTCTGGCAAGATATTAATATGAAAATGTGCTGGATATTCCTCTTTGAATTTTTCGTGAATTTCAGTTGAAGCCCTTGACCAGTTATATCTTTCTTCGCCTAAAGGTTTTACCATTTCACAATATTCTTCGTGAAGTGCTTTTTTATATGGCTCAAAGCTCTCTGCTGAAATTATAAAACCTACTGCCCTGCCGTCGTCATCTACAACAAAACAATTCTCTGGTTCACGTTCAATATAATACTCGCAAAATGTATGTAATACTAACTCAGCTGTTTCTTCATCGGGAATACTGTCATACCCTTCTGCATTAAGACAAGCGAACTTAACGTTCTCTGAATCTCTTTCTTCATATTTTCTTATTGTTACCATTTAAAATCACCTTGTATATTATAGGTAAAAACAATTAAAAATGCAATAGTAAATTGAGTATTGAAAGATAATTAAATATTATATATAATAATTCTGGGTGATAAAAATGAGTGTTAAACGAAAAGCAATAGAATTTTTAGGCAAAGCAATAGTTTTATTAATGCCAAAACGATATTTAGCAGATGAAGAAAAAGCAAAAGAATATATGCTTTCAGGTGACAAGACTTTTAATTTTTCAAGTGGTGAGCACTTTACTTGTGGTTTTTCAAAAGCAATTCTTACACCAACTGATGTAAAAGACAACAAATATTTTATTGCTGGTTACGATTCAAACAACAAAGCAGAAGATGTGCTTGACGATATGTTTGCAAGGGCGATTTTTATCGATGACAACAAAGGTAACGGTGGTATTATATTTTGTAGCATTGATGCCGTAGGTATGAGTCGTAAAGATATAAATGATATAAGAAAACTTGTTTTAAAGTCAAGTGAAATTGGCAAATTGAAATCAATTAACATCTGTTGCACTCATAGTCACTCTGCAATTGATACACAAGGTTTATGGGGTGAAAAAATTTATAAAAGCGGTAGAAATGAAGAGTTTATGAATGAACTCAAAAAGAAAACTGCAAACGCTATAATTGAAGCATATAAAAATCGTACAGATGGTAAATTGTATTTTAGTTGCACAGAAACAGAAGACTTACAGTATGACTGCAGAACCCCCGAAACGTTTGACAGAAATTTAAACAGAATTCATTTTGTACCTTTTGATAAAGCCAAAAAAGAAATATTTGCCGTAAACTTTGCTTCTCACGCTGAATTAATGGGCAGTAAAACTAAAAAAGTCAGTGCAGACTTCCCCTGCTATATGATTAAAGAGATTGAAGAAAACCATAAAAATTGTGAAGTTATTTATCTGAATGGTGCAATCGGTGGTATGATTTCTGCTAAAGAGATAAAAAAGGTTTACAGAGACGAGATTGACTGCGAAGAATACACCAAAGAATTTGGTAAAGTTTTAGGTGAATTAGTTTTAAGTTTAAATGACGAAGAAGAAATTGAACCTATTGTAAATATTAAATCAAAACAAATTAATGTACCTGTTAATAATTTTGTCTTGACACTTGCAAGATTTTTAAAGGTTCTTAATAATGATTTTATAAAAGAAAATACAAACGCTTACGTTATTTCTGAAACGGGTTATTTAGTTTTAGGCAACAAACAAGTTGCAATGTTTTTAATTCCAGGTGAACTTTTCCCTGAACTTTATAATGGTGAATTTTTAAACGCTGAAAATTCTGCAAATAGTTGTGAAGCAAATTACACACCACTTACAAAAATGACCGATATAAAAAACAATTTTGTTGTTGGGCTTTGCAATGATGAATTAGGTTATATAATTCCTACGAACGATTTTTATTTAAACAATGAAACCCCTTACATAAATGGTGCAACAGACCACTTAGACAGACATCACTATGAGGAAACAAACTCGGTAGGACCAAGAGTGGCGGAGACGATTATTAACACAATTAAAACCTTAATCTCTTAGTAAAACAAAACACGACAGATTGCTCTGTCGTGTTTTGTTTTATCCTTTTATTGTTTCTGATGAAATGTAAGCACTTGTTACGTTACCGCTCTTTGCCTTTACACAATATTTGTATTTTACTCCACTCTTTGCGGTTGTATCTTTGTAACTTGTTGTAGTAACTGTTTTTTGTTTTTTAAAACTCGACCATTTCTTTTTCTTTGCGTCATAAGTCTTTCTGTAAACAACATATTCTGTAGCGCCTGTCGTTTCGCTCCAAGATACATTGATTCCATCTGTATCATTCACAACTGTTACTACAGGTGCCTGTAAATAGAGATATGCATCTGTTTCAAAACTTATCTGTCCTATCTTATCCTTTACAGCCTTCACCTTGTATTTATATTGAACACCACTTACTACCTTTGTATCTGTGTAGCTCTTTGATTTGCTTGTTGGTGTTGCAATTTCTGTAAATTTAGACCATACACCATTTTGTAATTCTGAACGGTATACTCTGTATTTACTTGCTCCTTTTACTGCTGTCCAGCTAACTTTAATACCTGTTTTTGCCTTTGATAATGTTACGGTTGTTTTAGTTAAGAAATAAAGTGAATTTGATTCCTTTTTTGGTGTTACATATTCACCATTTACAGCCTTAATGCAATATTTATATTTCTTACCACTTGTAACTTTTTTATCGGTCCATTCTGTTGATGAATACTTAGCTGTTTTCACCTTTTGGTATGAACTCCACTTTTTAGTGCTTGAATTATATTCTGCACGATAAATTCTGTATTCATCTGCACTTGCAACCTGAGACCACTTAATTTTAATTCCTTCTGCTTTGATATACGCTTTTGGTGTTGGTGTTATTTTAAAATTAATCTCCGAAGTGGATTTTGAATTTTTTGTAACATCACCATTTACTGCTTTTATTAAATACTTGTATTTAGTACCAAGCTCTACTGTGCCATCTATAAATTCAGGTCCTTTTACTGTTTGGATTTTCTTCCACTTACTATCCCATTTCTTTGTGAATGTGTTATAGCTTTTTCTATACACCTTATATTCTGCAGCATTTTCAACTGTATCCCAATCAAGTTTCACACCCTTTGTTGTTGCCTTAGCCGTTGTAATTACAGGTGCTTTTAAAGTGATTTTAACTTCTTCACCATCACAAATAAGTTTAGCGCTTAACAAATGTTTATTGTATTCGCCAACTGAAACATTTTTCCAATCATCTTTAGAACCGCTATATTTAACAGTAGCTAATTTTTCACAATTAACAAATGAATCGTTATCAATTACTTTCACACTTTTAGGAATTGAAACCTCTATTAATTGTTGATTACCACCAAACGATGCAGAACCAATAAACTCAAGACCTTCAGAAAGAACTACATTTGTAAGAGCACAACCATAAAATGCTGTGTTGTTAATATGAGTTAAAGAATCTGGGAAAATAACTTCTTTGAGATTTTCACGGAACCTGAAAGCAAAAGCAGCAACACTCTTCGTACCATTCTTTATCTTGAGAGTTCCTTCAAAATCCACTTTACCTTCAATTAAAAGGCTTCCACAATACAAAACGCCATCTTCCCAATTATCTTCATTGTCATAAAAAGCTGTTTTGTCAAAACACCAATTACCAACAATCTCAATATTTTTTGACATAACAATCTCTTCAAGAGCACTGCAATCATTAAAGGCCTCAGAACCAATAGTTGTAACACTATCTGGAATAACAACCTTTGTAATATTTGAAGATATAAATGCCCTATCTGCAACTTCTGTTACTGGTAAACCTTCATATTCACTTGGTATTACAAGTTCTCCTTCCATTTCTTTATTAGCAGAAGAAACGGAATATGACTTATTATCCTCATTTAAAATAAACACTAAATCTTCTTTATCAGCTGCATTAGCAACAACTGAGAATGGTGTTGAACTACTTAACGACAAAAGTATGACAACTGATAAAACAACTGAAAAAATACGTTTCAAAATAATCATCTCCTATATTTTATTTCATTTCTATTTTAGAATAATCCAACAATTTTGCCATCTTCACTAACGTCAATCTTTTCTGCTGATGGAACCTTAGGAAGACCTGGCATTGTCATAATTTCACCAGTGAGAACTACAATAAAGCCTGCACCTGCTGAAACCTTAACGTTTTTAACTGTTACTCTGAAGTTTTCTGGTGCACCTAATTTTGTAGCATCATCTGAGAAGCTATATTGTGTTTTTGCAACACAAACAGGAAGTTTATCAAAGCCGTTTTTATAAAGTGCCCCGAGTTGTTTTTGAGCATTTGGTGTGAAATCAACACCATCGCCACCATAAACCTTTTTAACAATAGCTTCAATTTTGTCTTCAATTTTAGAATCAAGCTCGTAAGAATATGAGAAGTTACTGTTATCTTCTTCATTACAAAGTCTAACAACTTCTTTAGCCATTTCTTCGCCGCCTTTGCCACCATCTGCCCAGACAGTTGAAAGAACAGTATTAACGCCTAATTCCTTACATTTATTGATAATGAATTCAATTTCATTATCAGTATCAGTTGGGAAGCGGTTTATAGCAACAACACAAGGAAGCTTATAAACGTTCTTGATATTAGAAACGTGACGAAGAAGATTTGGAATACCTTTTTCAAGTGCAACTAAATCTTCGTTACCTAATTCATCCTTTTTAAGACCACCGTGCATTTTAAGAGCACGAACTGTACCAACAACAACTACTGCAGATGGTTTTAAGCCTGCTGCACGGCACTTGATATCAAGGAATTTTTCAGCACCTAAGTCAGCACCAAAGCCTGCTTCTGTAATAGCATAATCTGCTGCACCTAAAGCAAGTTTTGTTGCAAGAACTGTGTTACAGCCGTGTGCAATATTTGCAAAAGGACCACCGTGAACAAATGCTGGTGTACCTTCAAGAGTCTGAACAAGGTTTGGTTTTAATGCATCTAAAAGTAATGCAGTCATAGCACCCTGTGCATTTAAGTCACCACAAGTAACAGGCTCGTCGTTATAGTTATAAGCAACAACGATTTTTGAAAGACGTTCTTTGAGGTCTGTAATTGAAGTTGAAAGGCAGAAGATTGCCATAATTTCACTTGCAACTGTAATATCAAAACCATCTTCACGTGGCACACCATTCATTCTACCACCAAGACCATTAACGATATTACGGAGCTGTCTGTCATTCATATCAACGCAACGCTTCCAGGTGATTTTCTTAACGTCAATGTTGAGAGAGTTACCCTGTTGAATATGGTTATCAAGCATAGCAGCTAAAAGGTTATTTGCTGCACCTATAGCGTGGAAGTCACCTGTAAAGTGTAAGTTAATATCTTCCATTGGTACAACCTGAGCATAACCGCCACCAGCGGCACCGCCTTTAATACCAAAAACAGGACCTAAAGAAGGCTCACGTAATGCAACACAAGTTTTGTAGCCTAATCTGTTCATACCATCAGCAAGACCGATTGTAGTTGTAGTCTTACCCTCACCTGCTGGTGTTGGTGTAATAGCAGTAACAAGAATTAATTTACCTTCTTTTTTATTATTCTTTAAATATGAAAGGTCAATTTTTGCTTTATATTTACCATAAGGCTCTAAATATTCATCTGTTATACCAATTTTTTCTGCGATTTCGCCAATTGGTCTCATTTTACAGCTCTGTGCAATTTCAATATCTGAAAGATATGCCATTTTAAACTCTCACCTTTCTGAATTAAGTAATCCGTACATTACATACGGATTACTTTTTATTATATATTATTTAAAATATTTAACTGCTGATTCAAACATTCTGATGTTATATTCACCATCAACGTTCTTATAAAGACCAGCACCAATTCTTTCTGAGTGACCCATTTTACCGAATACTCTACCATCTGGTGAAGTAATACCTTCAATAGCAAATGCTGAATCGTTAGGGTTAAATTGAACATCAGAAGTAGCATTACCACTTAAATCAACATATTGAGTTGCAATCTGACCATTTTCTGCAAGTTTTTTGATTAATTCATCACTTGCATAGAAGCGACCTTCACCATGTGAAATTGGAACATTCACAATATCACCAACATTCATAAGAGAAAGCCAAGGTGATTTGTTAGAAGCAATTCTTGTTCTTACAATCTTAGACTGGTGACGAGAAATTGTGTTGTATGTAAGTGTAGGGCAATTTTCGTCTGTATCAATAATCTTACCATAAGGCACAAGACCTAATTTAATAAGTGCCTGGAAGCCGTTACAGATACCACACATAAGACCATCACGATTATCTAAAAGGTCTGTAACTGCAACTTTAACAGCATCGTTTCTGAAGAATGCAGTAATAAATTTACCTGAACCATCTGGTTCGTCACCGCCTGAGAAACCACCAGGAACGAAAATCATCTGACTGTCATTCACTGCTTTTGCAAATTTCTCAACACTTCTTGAAATGCCATCTGCAGTTAAGTTATTGATAACAATAATTTCTGCTTTTGCACCTGCATCTTCAACTGCTTTTGCACTGTCAAATTCGCAGTTTGTACCTGGGAATACAGGGATAATAACCTTAGGTTGTGCTGACTTGATTGATGAAGATTTGTGTTCGCTTACGCTATACTCAAAGTTTTTGATTTCCTTTTCTTCGTGAGTAATATTGCAAGAATAAACGCTTTCAAGCTTTTCTTCGTAAAGATTTTCAAGCTCGCAAAGGCAAACTGATTCACTACCAAGAGAAATGCCACATTTATCTGTTGTAGCACCAAGAACCTTGCCGTCTGTTACGTCATTTGTAACTTCAAGAATAAATGAACCATAATTGTATTTGAATACGTCATTTAATGTGATAGCTGAATCGAAAGCGAAGCCTAACTTGTTACCTAAGCACATTTTAAGAACTGCTTCTGCAATACCACCTAATGTTGGTGTGTAAGCCGCAAGAACTTTCTTTGCTCTTACTAATTCTGCAACTTTATTATAAACAGAAATCAAAGATGATGTTACAGGAAGATTATTTTCATCATAATCAGGTGTTAAAAGAACTACCTTACTACCCGCTTTTTTGAATTCAGGTGAAACAACATTTTCTGTTTTATCTGTTGTAACTGCAAATGAAACGAGTGTTGGTGGAACATCGATTTTTTCGAATGAACCACTCATTGAGTCTTTACCACCGATTGAACCAATACCTAAATCTAATTGAGCTTTATATGCACCTAAAAGAGCGCTTAAAGGCTGACCCCAACGTTTAGAGTCTTTGTTTGGTCTCGGGAAATATTCCTGGAATGTTAAATAAACGTCTTTAAATGGAGCACCAGTTGCAATAAGCTTTGAAACTGATTCAATAACTGCTAAGTAAGCTCCGTGATATGGGCTCTTTTCTGTAATGAATGGGTTATAACCCCAAGACATAAATGAGCAGTTATCTGTGTGCTTTTTCTCCATAGAGATTTTCTGTACCATAGCCTGAATTGGTGTTCTCTGATATTTACCACCAAATGGCATAAGAACTGTACCTGCACCAATAGTTGAGTCAAATCTTTCTGAAAGACCACGTTTTGAGCAGATATTAAGGTCAGAAGCTAATTCTTTCATATTATCGCTGAATGAACCCTTAATCTCTTTTGCGTAGCATTCGCCTTTTTCAACAATAATATCAATGTGCTTCTGAGCACCATTTGAGTTAAGGAATTCACGGCTTATATCAACAATTTTTGCACCATTCCATTCCATAACAAGTCTTTTTTCTGCCTGAACCTCAGCAACAACAGTTGCTTCTAAGTTTTCACTTTCAGCAAGCTCTAAAAATCTCTTAACGTCTTTTGGTTCAACAACAACTGCCATTCTTTCTTGTGATTCACTGATAGCAAGTTCTGTACCATCAAGACCATCGTATTTCTTTGGAACTGCATTAAGGTTGATTTTAAGACCGTCTGCAAGTTCACCGATAGCAACTGAAACGCCACCAGCACCAAAGTCATTACAACGCTTAATCATCTGACAAGCTTCTTTATTTCTGAAAAGTCTCTGAAGCTTTCTTTCTTCAGGGGCATTACCCTTCTGAACCTCAGCACCACAGCTTTCGAGTGACTGTAATGTGTGAGATTTTGAAGAACCAGTTGCACCACCGCAACCGTCACGACCAGTTCTGCCACCTAAAAGAATAACTACGTCTTCTGGAGCAGGGCACTCTCTGCGAACGTTTTCTTGTGGAGCTGCAGCAATAACTGCACCGATTTCCATTCTCTTTGCAACGTAACCCTCGTGATAAATTTCATCAACGATACCTGTTGCAAGACCAATCTGATTACCATATGATGAGTAACCTGATGCTGCTGTTGTAACGATTTTTCTCTGTGGAAGCTTACCCTCCATTGTTTCGCTAACCTTTTTGAGTGGGTCACCAGCACCAGTAACACGCATTGCACCGTAAACATAAGAACGACCTGAAAGTGGGTCACGGATAGCACCACCGATACAAGTAGCCGCACCACCGAATGGTTCAATTTCTGTTGGGTGGTTGTGTGTTTCATTTTTGAAGAGAAGTAACCAAGGCTCTTTTTTGCCGTCTGCTTCTACTTCAATTTTTACAGTACAAGCATTGATTTCTTCTGATTCGTCTAACTTATCTAATTTGCCTTCTTTTTTAAGAACTCTAACTGCAAGAGTTGCAATATCCATAAGATTAACTGGTTTTGTTCTGCCTAAATCATTTCTCTTTGCAATATAATCTTTATATGCTTCTTCAATTAAAGCATCTTCGAACTTAACGTTATCAATAGTTGTTAAGAAAGTTGTGTGACGGCAGTGGTCTGACCAGTATGTATCAATCATTCTGATTTCAGTTAAAGTTGGGTCACGGTCTTCTTTACGGAAGTAATCACGACAGAACATAAGATCATCGTTATCCATAGCAAGACCATATTCTTTAACGAACTTTGCAAGCTCTTCTTCATTCATTGAAATAAAGCCTGTAAGAGTTTCAACTGTTTCAGGAATTGAATAATTAACCTTTAATGTTTCGTATTTTTCGAGTGAAGCTTCTTGTGATTCAACAGGGTTAATAAGATGCTTTTTAATTCTATCAATTTCATCAGCAGAAAGAGAACCATAAAGAGCATAAACCTTTGCAGTTTTTACAAGTGGTCTTTCTTTCTGTGAAATAATCTGAATACATTGTGCTGCTGAGTCTGCACGTTGGTCGAACTGACCAGGTAAGAATTCAACTGCAAAAATTGTAGCATCGCCAAAATTAAGTTCTTCACTTACATTGTCGAGCTGTGGCTCTGAAAATACAGTTTTAACTGCATAATCGAATAAATCTTTTTCAATATTTTCAACATCGTAGCGATTTACAATGCGAACATCTTCTAAAGCCTTGATACCGAGAAGATGGCGTATGTCATATCTTAAAGACTTAGCTTCTGCTTCAAGACCTTGCTTCTTCTCAACATAAACTCTGTAAACCATTTCTTAGCCCTCCAAAACCTCTAATGCTTTTTTACCGATGTCTTTTCTGTAAAATGCATTTGAGAAATTAACTTTATTTACTCTTTCATAAGCTAATGAAAGTGCTGATTTTAAATCATCTGCTACCGCAGTAACACCTAAAACTCTGCCGCCTGCAGTAAGAAGTGTATCATCACTGAGCTTTGCACCTGCAACGTACACGTTATTTTTTATATCGTCAGAAATTACGAGTTCTTTGCCTGTTTCATATTTTTGTGGGTAACCATCTGAAGCCATAACAACACAAGCCGCACTGTTTTTACTGAACTTAACTTCCGTATCTTTTAAAGTACCATTTGTTGTTGCTTTCATAATTGTGAATAAATCACTCTCGAGTAATGGTAAAACAACTTGTGTTTCAGGGTCACCGAAACGGCAGTTATATTCAATAACCTTTGGTCCGTTTTTAGTAATCATAAGACCAAAGTAAAGGCAACCTTTAAAAGTTCTGCCCTCTTCCTTCATACCCTTGATTGTAGGCAAGAAAATTGTTTCCATACAAGTTTTTGCAACATCTTCTGTGTAATATGGGTTTGGAGCAACTGTACCCATACCACCAGTGTTAAGACCTTTATCACCATCAAGTGCACGTTTGTGGTCCATTGAAGAAATCATTGGAACAACAGTTTCACCATCTGTAAATGAAAGAACAGAAACCTCTGGACCTTCTAAAAATTCTTCAATAACAATATTGTTACCACTTGCACCAAAGACCTTGTCTTCCATTATTTCTTTAACTGCATTTTTTGCTTCTTCTAAAGTGAAAGCGATAATAACACCTTTACCTAATGCTAAACCATCAGCTTTAATAACAGTTGGAATTGGTGCAGTTTCAAGATATTTTAAAGCATCATTCATATCTGAAAAAACTTCATATTGCGCTGTAGGAATATTATATTTTTTCATAAAGTTCTTTGAGAAAACCTTACTACCCTCAATTATAGCGGCATTTTTCTTTGGACCAAAGCAAGGAATACCCTTTGCTTCTAATTCATCAACAGCACCCAAAACAAGTGGGTCATCTGGTGCTACAACTGCATAATCAATTTTTTCGTTTACTGCAAATTCAACTATTTTGTCAATGTCTTTTGCACCGATGTTTACACATTCTGCATCGTCTTTCATACCACCGTTGCCTGGAAGTGCAAAAATCTTTGTTATATCTTTATTTTCTTTAAGTTTTTTAATGATAGCGTGTTCACGACCGCCACCACCTACAACCATTACTTTCATAAATTCCTCCGAAAAATATTAGTGATGGAATAATCTCATTCCTGTGAATGCCATAGCCATATTGTACTTATCAGCACATTCGATAACTAAATCATCACGGATTGAGCCACCTGGTTCAGCAATATATGAAACGCCACTCTTTTTAGCACGTTCAATGTTATCACTGAATGGGAAGAAAGCATCTGAACCAAGAGCAACACCTGTAATAGTCGCAAGGTAAGCATCCATTTCTTCTTTAGTGAGTGGAGAAGGCTGTTCTGTAAAATATTTCTGCCAGATACCATCTGCACAAACATCTTCTTCGTTCTTATTGATATAACCATCAATAACGTTATCTCTGTCTGCTCTGCCGAGTTCTGCTTTGAAAGGAAGATTAAGAACCTTATCGTGTTGACGAAGTTGCCAAGTATCTGCCTTTGTACCAGCAAGGCGTGTGCAGTGAATTCTTGATTGCTGACCAGCACCAACGCCGATAGCCTGACCATCAACTGCATAGCAAACTGAGTTTGATTGTGTATATTTAAGAGTTATAAGAGCAATTATCAAGTCACGTTTTGCTGACTCGCGTAACTCTTTATTTTTTGTTACAATATTAGTAAGGAGTTCTTCATCAATTTTAAAATTGTTTCTGCCCTGCTCAAATGTAATACCAAAAACTTGTTTTGTTTCTTTTTCCATTGGAACGAAGTCAGGGTCAATTTTTACTATGTTATATGTACCTTTTCTCTTTGATTTGAGAATTTCTAAAGCATCATCATCGTAACCAGGAGCAATAACACCATCAGAAACTTCTCTTTTTATAAGCTCTGCCGTTGTTTTGTCACAAACATCTGAAAGTGCTACCCAGTCACCGAATGAGCACATTCTGTCTGTACCACGTGCTCTTGCATACGCACAAGCGAGTGGTGAAGCATCGAGACCCTCGATATCATCAACAAAACAAGCTTTTTTAAGCTTTTCTGAAAGTAGTGTGCCAACTGCAGCAGAAGTAGGGCTAACGTGCTTAAAAGATGCTGCTGCAGGGAGACCTAAAATTGTTTTTAATTCTTTAACTAACTGCCAGCTGTTAAAAGCATCAAGAAAGTTAATATAACCTGGTCTGCCGTTAAGGATTTCTATTGGAAGTTCACTACCATCTTCCATATAAATTTTTGATGGTTTCTGATTAGGGTTACAACCATATTTAAGTTCAAACTCTTTCATTTTTAAAACTCCTTATTTGTTTTTGTTTACGATTCTTGAGTCGTATTTGCCAGTTTCTAAGTCAATGTATCTTACAAAGAGAGAAACTTTATTATCTTCGTTTAAGTTAGTCCAGATTAAATCTGTTAATTCATCAATTGAAACATCTGGTAACTCGAGTGTTTTTGGCTCACCCTCGAAGCTTGGGAGTGGGTTACCATCACATTTATAAGTGTGAATAAATTTTGCTTTGCCAGGAATTGGATTTGAATAAGCGTATGTATATCTCTGACAACTTGAACCATCGCCATCTGCTGATTTTAAAATAGACATTGCAAAATTCATATCACCATTTTCGTTATGAATAATACCTGAAATACGTGGTGTATAGTTTGGTGCATCATCTTCAAATTCACGAGTGCGAAGTGACTGTTCAAAAGTCATTTGCTTATCCATAAGCTCGTAAATTGTATCTGTCTGGTCACCATTTGTAACAATTGTTTTGTTACCTAACACACGAACTGGTGCATAGATAATAAGGTGTGGGTCTGTCATTTTTGATTCATCGAAAGCCTGAGTTCTGATACCTTCGCCATCTTCAATAAACACTCTGTTACGGCTGTTTTCACTTCTACCCATAATAAAATATGCAGTAACTGCTTTTTTGCCGTCAGCGCTTTTACCAATCATAATACCTCTGCCGTGATAAGCTAATGATTTGAGTTCATCAACAATAGTTTTAATTTCCATATTATCTATACCCTTTCAATAATTATTTAGAAATGATTGTTTTGCCGTTTTCTACTGTGATTTTATCATCACAGAAAAGCTTAACTGCTTCAGGAAGTATTTTCCATTCAGCATTTTCCATAATTCTCTTTTGTAAAGTTTCAGGTGTATCATTTTCTAAAACTTCAACTGCCTTTTGAAGAATTATTGGACCTGCATCGCATTCTGCAGTAACAAAGTGAACTGTTGCCCCCGAAACTTTAACACCTTTTTTTAATGCTTCTTCGTGAACGTGGAGTCCATAAAAGCCTTTGCCACAAAATGATGGTATTAAAGCTGGATGAACGTTTATCATTCTGTTAGGGAATGCATCGCATACGTTTTCATCAAGAATTGTCATAAAACCAGCGTAAACAATAAGGTCAGCCTTTTCTTCTACTAAAGCATCTTTCATTGCCTTGCTGTATGAAGCAATATCTGTGTAATCTTTTCTTATAAGAGTTCTTGTTTTAATGTTATTTTCTTCTGCTCTCTTTAGAGCGTAAGCACCTTCTTTAGAAGATATAACACAAGTAATTTCACCGTTACCTAATTCGCCACGTTTAGAAGCATCTATAAGAGCCTGAAGATTAGTGCCACCACCTGAAACAAGAACAACAATATTCTTTTTACTCATAGTAACACCTATTAGTCAACAATAATGATTTTTTCGTCTGACTTAATGATTTCACCAATTATGTAAGCATCTTCACCATTCGCTTTAAGAACTTCGATTGCTTTTTCTGAATCTTCTTTCTTAACAACAACACTCATACCAACACCCATATTGAATGTGTTAAACATATCTCTTTCAGGAATATTGCCTGTTTCCTGAAGAAGTGTGAAAATAGGAAGAATTTTAACTGCACTCTTATTAACCTTTGCACCAAGACCATCTGGAATACTTCTTGGAATATTTTCGTAGAATCCACCACCAGTGATGTGAGAAATACCTTTAACCTTAACTTCTTCTAAAAGAGCAAGAATTGGTTTAACGTAAATCTTAGTAGGTGTTAAAAGTGTTTCACCGATTGATTTGCCACCGAGTCTTTCGAGTGGAGTTTTTATATCAGCATTTTCAACGTCAAATACTTTTCTTACAAGTGAGAAGCCGTTTGAGTGAACACCGCTTGAAGGAAGAGCAATAATTACGTCGCCTTCTTCCATTTCTTTGTTATTAAGAATGTTTTCTTTATCAACAACACCAACAGAGAAACCTGCAAGGTCGTATTCATCTACTGGATAGAAACCAGGCATTTCTGCTGTTTCACCACCGATAAGTGCTGAACCAGACTGAACACAACCCTCTGCAACACCTTTAACGATATCAGCAATTTTTTCAGGAACGTTTTTACCACAAGCAATATAGTCAAGGAAGAACAATGGTTTTGCACCTGAGCAGATAACGTCGTTAACACACATAGCAACACAGTCAATACCAACTGTATCGTGCTTGTCCATAATAAAAGCTAATTTAAGCTTTGTACCAACACCATCAGTACCACTAACAAGAACTGGTTTTTTCATTCCTTCTGGAAGCTCGAAAAGACCACCAAAACCGCCAACATCTGAGCAAACACCATCTGTAATTGTTCTTGCAACATATTGTTTCATAAGTTCAACTGCTTTATAACCTGCAGTAATATCAACACCTGCTGCTGCATAACTTTCTGATCTTGAATTATTCATAATATCTTTCTCCTTAAAAGTTGTTATTTTAATTAATCTTCTTTACCGCTCCAGCAGTAAGTACAAACTCTGTCTGCTGGAAGACCGATTGCTTTAATAAGTCCATCAAGTGACTGGAATTCAAGAGAAGCAAAGTGAAGCTTGTCACATATAACCTTTCTCATTTTTGCCCCACGTTCAGTTGTAGCATCACTGTATTCATCAAGATGCTTAGCACCCTCTTCACCTTCAAGCTCGTAAATGGTACTTCTTGTAATAAGCTCCATTTCCGAATTTGCACGTGAGAAATTAAGATATTTACAACCAAACATAATTGGTGGACAAGCTGAACGCATATGAACTTCTTTTGCACCATTTTCATAAAGGAACTCAACAGTTTCACGAAGCTGAGTACCACGAACGATACTATCGTCAACGAAAAGAAGTTTTTTATCTTGTATTAAAGCGTGAACAGGAATCTGTTTCATTTTAGCAACCATATTACGCTCTCTCTGGTTAGATGGCATAAAGCTTCTTGGCCAGGTTGGTGTATATTTAATAAAAGGTCTTGCAAAATGAATACCACTTTCGTTGGCGTAACCAATAGCGTGAGGAGTACCAGAATCAGGAACACCACCTACATAGTCAATATCCTGTGCTACGCCGTTTTTCTTATCCGTTTGTGCCATAATCTTACCATTTTCATATCTCATAGCTTCAACGTTTCTGCCTTCGTAGCAAGAGGTTGAATAACCATAGTAAGACCAGAGGAAAGCGCAAATTTTCATTTTATCTCTTGGTGCTGAAAGAACTTTCACTTCTTTACTTGTTATTTCAACAATTTCACCAGGACCTAATTCTTTATAATCTTCATAACCCAATTTTTTAAATGCAAAATCTTCAAATGAAACACAGAAGCCGTCATCACGTTTACCAAGAACAACAGGAATTCTACCCATTTTATCTCTTGCAGCAATTAACTTTCCGCTTTCTGTAAGAATAAGAATTGAAGCAGAACCCTCGATAACATCCTGTGCAAATTTAATGCCTTCAACAAAACTGCTTTTCTGATTAATCATAGCAGCAACAATTTCACAAGAATTGATTTTCGCTCCTGTCATTCCGCTGAAATGACCACCACTGAATGATAAATATTGTTTTATTAACGCCTCGCTGTTATTTATAACACCAACCATACAAATAGCATAATTACCTAAATTTGAACAGATAACTAATGGTTGTGGGTCAGAGTCACTGATGCAACCTATTGAAGCGTTACCACTCATATCATTAAGAATATTCTCGAACTTAGTTCTGAATGGTGAATTTTCAATTTTATGAATTTTTCTTTGAATGCCTATTTCAGAATTGACTGCCGCCATACCAGCACGACGTGTGCCTAAATGTGAATGGTAGTCAGTACCAAAAAAGGCATCAAGGACTGCATCGTTTTCTGATACAACACCAAAAAAACCACCCATATTTTACCTCCGAATTGTATATAAATTATACGTTGAATTTTTCTTCGATTGCTTTATTCTTTTCTAACACAACTGCTGTATCATTTTTTCTTTTAGCAACAAGCTTTTCTGCTAAATCATCATCAGCAACTGCTAAGATTTCAAGTGCTAATAAAGCAGCGTTAACACCACCATCAATAGCAACAGTTGCTACAGGAATACCTGAAGGCATCTGAACAGTTGAAAGCAAAGCTTCCATACCACCTAAATTTGCAGATTTAATAGGAATACCAATTACAGGAAGTGTTGTGTTAGCGGCAATTGCACCAGCTAAGTGAGCAGCCATACCCGCAATAGCAATAATCGCACCAAAGCCATTTCTTTTTGCGTTTTCACTGAACTCTTTTGCTTCAACAGGAGTTCTGTGTGCAGAGAAAACGTGAACTTCAAACGGAGCATTAAATTCCTTCAAAGTGTTTATTGCTTTTTCTGCAATTGGAAGGTCACTGTCACTACCCATAATAATAGCAACTTTTTTCATTATATTAACATCCTTTCAAGAATAATTTAAAAAATAATAAAAGGGCGCACTCGTTCAAAAAACAAGTGTGCCCAGACGGTCGGCGATATAGGGTAGCAAGAGTTATCTGAACTGTGTTTTTTATAGGCTGATTTTCGTTCCTTCTATGTTGAAATACTCGTTAATCCGTCAAGGATTAACTCCGTTTTCGCCTTGAACGACCAAAAATCCGCTCTATAAAAAATCTTTGACCTAAAAGCAAAAGATTTTTATTGGATTTTTGGTATTGAGGTTGAAGGAAGGCTGACGCCTTGCGAGACCGAAATGCCGAAAAGACTTAAAAATACTTGCTTTTAGGCAAGTTCAGACAATTCTTGCTACCCTAAGCCTGAAAGTTCCGTGTGGTGCTCCACTTGGGATTTTATAAAAATACCCCTTTCCGTCAGTAACAATCAGACAATTTTTTAAATAAAAACTATGTTTAAATTTTAACATTTTAACTTCTCAAAGTCAATAGAACAAGCAATAAAACTGATGACGAAAAATAGAACTTTCTGCACCTAAATTTGTACACCTTGCCAAATATTTTTTAAATTCCAAAAAGAAAACAAAAAAGAGTGAAAATTATTCACTCTTTTCATTAACAACATTCAATTTTTCATAGCACATTTTTTTAAAAAACTCAAAATTATCTTCACCTAAAATTTCTTTATTATTAATTAACGCTTGTTGATAGTCATCAAACATTTTTTGTTTTTGTGATGGAGAACTCTTTTTTTCCATTTCTGCGACAAGAGAACTAAAGCTCTCGTTTAAAAAGCCCTTGATTATTGCATCTTTACGATTGTTCAAATCTTCTAATTGTTCAGATGGTCCTCTGCCATCAAAGCGCCAGTACGGCTCAATTCTTACAAGATTTTCAGTTGTAACAATCAAATCTTTGAGAGATTTAAAAAAGACCTGTGGATACTTTGTTGTATTAACATTCTGCGCTGCAGTTCTGCCTATTCTGATATTTCTTACGACATAACTATAAGTTAATTTTACTAATTTTTCCTGAGGTATAAGTTTTCGTGTTACTGGTGTACCAGAAACAATTTTTTGTAATGCAATTCTCTCTTCACGATCGTAATCTCTTGGCTTAAATGAATAGCCGTTCTGCTCTTGTTTTTTCTTTTTAAACAACATAAAATTTACACTTTTCCTTGGTTTTTCTTTTTATTTTAACACAACACGTTAATTCAGTCAACAAACTAATATTTTTTAAATGCAGCACAAATTGTACTTTCACTGAGCCCAAACTCACTTAAAAGTTTTAACTCTTTTGTAAGTTCAAGGAATTTTCTTTCGGGATAAATCTCTTTTTTTTCATTTTGAAATTCAATTCTGAGCATTTTATTATTAATTGAATCGAAATTTGCTACAACATCATATTTTATAAAATCGGTATTTGAATCAGTTACAATATTCGGCTTAACACCATATTCGAAAAAGCATTTTCTTTGCCAATCTCTCACGCAAAAATCATCAGAAACCTTTACTGTCAGCGTTTTAATTTTTGGTAAAAGTAATGGTAATTCATCTTTTAAATCAAAAGAAAAATCACAAACAAAAACATTAAGCTGTTTTGATTTTTCGTTATTAAAAAGTTTAATAAAATTCTGAAATATTGCTTTTTTCATAAAAGGCTTTTCATCAAATAGTAATTCGTTTATAAACTCATTTTCCGATAACTTTTCACTTGCAATAATTTCACCTTTATATCGACTTAATATTCTTTTAAAATCTTCATCAACAAGATTTTTTTCTTCAACTGAAATAACAAAATGCGGTTTATTATTAATAATCAGACCCATTCTTGTATAATTGAACAAATCCTCGTTTACTTTCCTTTTTCGTTTTAGTTTTTTCCTTTTTTCAGTTACATCTTCATTTAACTTTAAAATAATCATAAAAACGCCCCTTTTTCAAAATATATGAAAAAGGGACGTGTTTTAGTATTTAAAATTAATCAGCCTCTTATCTGAAGCCCTGCAGGCTTTGATAGATAATTCATCGGGTTAACCCAGCTACCATTAATCATAAGACCGAAGTGCAAGTGTGCACCGAAAGAGTAACCAGTATTACCAACTTCACCGAGCTTTGTACCCTGAGTTACATAGTCACCTACACTAACACTAACACTCGACATATGTGCATAATACGTTTTAACGCCATCACCGTGGTCAACAACAACATAAAGACCATAACCACCATTATAACCACTATGGTATGCAGTTGTAACCTTACCAGCTTTAACAGCAACAATAGTTGCACCATAAGAGCTACTACCACGACAGATATCAATACCATTATGCTGTCTTGTAACACCGTTAAGTGTTCTCATTTTAAATGAAGAAGAAACATAAGTGTTGTTATACGGAAGCGGCCATATCATATTACCAGTAGTACCACTACCAAAACTACTATTTTCACCAGAAAGCTTATGCTCATAATCAAGAATTGTAGCTTCACCACGTTCGATAGCAGCTTCATATTCTTTACTTGAAGCGTTGAGCTTATTTACAACACTCATAACTTTATCGAGGTCTGCCTGAATTTCATCTTCAGCATCCTGAATAACCTGACGAGCATCTAATTGCTCTTTTTTCTTTGCCTCAAGGTCAATAACTTTTATATCTAAATCTTCAATTTTTGCATTTTTCTGGAGTTTTGTTGCTTCAATTTCTTCGACTTTAGCCTGAAGCTTTACAATATCCCCTTCCAAATCTTCAATAACTTCATTATCGTGCTCTGATATTCTTTCAAGAAGCTCAATTCTTTCAAGATATGACTGATATTGGAAATCATCAGAAGTTAAGAGATATTCTAATGAAGAAGCCGAACCAGACATATAAGATGCTCTGATTCTTTCACCCAAAATTGTATAAGTATCAGCAATATCCTGCTGAATCTTAATAACTTGCTTATCAAGCTTTTTCACTTGCTTGTTAAGTGCTTTAATTTCATTTTCAATACCTGTGATTTCATCTTCAACAACCTTGATATCAGCATCAATTAATGCAATTTCCTGATTGTAAAGGTCAATCTGAGATTGAAGTGCATCTATTTTATCCTGATAACCACCAATCTCATCATCGTAGGTTGCAGCTTCATCACGAAGTGCCTGAATTTTCTTTTTATTTTCCGCAATTTGTTCACGGATTTCTTCTATTTTTTTATTATACTCCGCTTTTTCAGAGTCAGTAACCGCATAAACAGACAATGAAATTGACGAGAAAGCAAGAACAAGTGCAACTATTAAAGAAATAATTCTACTGCTCTTAAATTTAGTCATTTTCGACAACATTATTATGCTCCTTTAAATATTTATTAAGAGATATAAGGCTACCTGTTGTACCAATTACAACACCGATAAATCCAAATACCGCAAGGAAGAACCAGATATAATCAAGGAATTCAACTGGAGTTCCACCAAGTGTAGACATAAGGTCTGCAAACCAAATAAGTGCAACTGAATATACAATGTACTCAAGCACTAATGAAACAATTGCTGAAATAACACCTAAAAGCATACCTTCAACAAGGAACGGCCAACGAATAAAGGAATTAGTTGCACCAACCGCTTTCATAATGCTTATTTCGAGTCTTCTGTTGTAAATTGTAATTCTTATTGTATTTGAAACAATAAACATTGAAACAAAGAAAAGAATAGCGATAATACCTAAGCTTATATAAGAAACAGCATTTCTTATTGTTTCAACCTTACTTGCAAGGTCACTGTTTTCACGAACCTGCAAAACGCATTCTAATTTTCTGATTTCTTTTACAGTACTGTCAAACATCGAAAGGTCATCAACAACAACCTTATATGCATCAGGAAGAATTTCAGGAGAAAGCCCCTCTAAAAGCGCAGCCTTGTCACCGAATTGTTCTTTTTGACTTTCAAATGCATCTTCACGTGGCACAAATTCAACGTTTTTAATATTATTCATATTTTGTAGTTGAAGACCTAACGATTCTGTTTCGTAATCAGTAGCTTCATCTTCTACGTAAACCATAACAACATTCTGACCTTCAATTAAATCAAGAAGAGAATTTATGTTAAGAAAAATAAGTGAACCTGTACCAACTATAATAAGACAAGCAACCAAAACTAAAATCGTTGCAACTGAAAGAAAACGATTAACCCAGATGTTTTTGAAGCCTTCTCGTGTTAAATAACCTAATCTGAAACCTCTCATTGCTCATCCTCCTCATTAAAAATTGAATAAGTCTCGGTAGGACGGAAATTCTTAGGCTCAGTAGGAATATCAACAAAAGGATTTTCATCCTTTGCTTCAATTGTTTCTACGCCATAAGTCTTCATAAGATAATCAAAATCAACTGTTGTATCATCAGAATAATAAGTACCAACTTCATCTTCAGGATTATCAAAACGATATGGTTCAACATCAATATGTGAAGCATCAGGATAATCTGAAAGAACTTTACCATTCTGAATAGTAATAACTCTGTGATTAAAGGTTTTAACAAGATGATAATCGTGAGTAACCATAATTACAGTTGTACCGTCAGAATTGATATGATTAAGAAGGTTAACAATATCATAAGACATTCTCGGGTCGATATTACCTGTAGGTTCGTCAGCAATAATCATACTTGCATTGTTAGCAAGAGCACGAGCAAGCGCAACACGTTGCTGTTCACCACCAGAAAGCTGATTAGGGAATGAACGTGCTTTTGAGTTAAGCCCAACAAGGCCTAAAAGATATGGAACCCTTTTTCTGATTTCTGCTTCTCTCGAACCGATAACACGCATTGCATAAGCAATATTATCATAAACATTCATTGATGGAATAAGACGGAAATCCTGGAAAACTATACCAAGAGTTCTTCTGAAATACGGAATATCTTTTTTTCTTAAGCTGTTAAGGTCATAACCATTAATATTAACACGACCAGAAGTAGGAACCTCTTCGCGCATCATTAATTTTAAAAATGTACTTTTACCGGCACCTGAAGCACCAACAACAAAAACAAACTCACCATCTTCAATTCTGATATTAAGGTCAGAGAGCGCTTTTGTGTTCGTATCCTCGTACACTTTGGAAACATTTCTGAATTCTATCAAACTTCAACACCCAATTTCTTTATTAACAAATATCCACATCTATAATTTGACGTTGTAAAAACACAACATAAAGTAATTATAGCACACTTTATTACAAAATGTAACCCCTTTGTAATAAAATGTGCTAATTTTATTTTTTATTAACAATTAATTCTTATTAAGAACAAATCTCATTGTGCAAATTATTAATATTTGACTGGATTTGCATCAAGATATTTCTTAACCATAAGAGCAACTTTAAATACGATAGCATCATCAAACTCACGTAAATCAAGACCTGTAAGTTTTTTAATTTTTTCAAGTCTGTAAACAAGAGTATTACGATGAACGAAAAGTTTTCTTGAAGTTTCTGAAACATTAAGATTATTTTCAAAGAATCTTTGGATTGTAAATAATGTTTCCTGGTCAAGAGTCTCAATAGAACCAACTTTGAAAATCTCTTTTAAGAACATTTCGCAAAGAGTTGTAGGAAGCTGGTATATAAGTCTTGCAATACCAAGATGTTCATAACTTACAATATTTCTTTCAGTGTCAAACACTTTACCAACTTCAAGTGCAACCTGAGCTTCTTTAAATGAACGTGCAAGTTCCTTTACGCCAGTCACAGTTGTACCAATGCTGATAAGTGAATGTGTATAAAATTCTGAAGTAAGAGCATCAGAAATTGAACGAGCAAGTTTCTCTAAATCTTTGCTTTCAATATCACTCTTAACTTCTTTAACAAGTGCAATATCACTCTCACTGATATTAATAACAAAATCTTTTGTTTTATCAGGAAAGAGATTCTGAATAACATCATAAACAAAAACGTCATTTTTATCAAGAAGTCTAATAAGAATAACAACTCTTGATGCTTCGTTATTAAAATGAAGCTCTCTTGCTTTTAAAAAGATATCGCCAGGCAAGATATTGTCAAGGATAATATTTTTAACAAAGTTGCTACGGTCATATTTCTCATCATAGTATTGTTTTATACTTGAGAGAGAAACACAAAGCATACCAAGATAGCCTTTTGATAACTCATCATTACCTTCAATAAATGCTGCACACTCAGGATGAACGTGAGTACCAAAGCTCTGATATGTACAATTCTCAGAAACTACAGGAGCATTTGATGAAAATATAGCACTTGTATTAACGCTTCTAACTTCACCAATCTTACTTAAATCGCTACAAGAGATAACAGCACCTGTTTCGTCGATAACACCAATAGTTTTATCAACAGCTTCTCTCATCTGATGAATTACGCTTTGAAATAATCTGTTGGACATTTTTTTAACCTCCAAATAAGTTTTTGAACAAAATGACCATTTAACAATTATACATAATACACAACTTTAACAAAAATTGCAAGTATTTTTTTAGAATTTCTCTTCATTTTTTATGCAAAATGTTAATTTTACGTTAAAAAATGACACAAATAGTTAAAAATTGCACATACAAACACAATAAAATTTATATAGTAAAAATCACCAAACAAACCATTCCAAAATGTATTTCACACTATATTTTGTGTTTTTTCGGTAATTTTTGACAATTCGGCTTCAGTAAGAAAACGTGCTTCGCCTTCCTTTAAATTTTCATCTAACGAAAGATTACCTATTTTAATTCTCTTAAGCTCTGTAACAGTAGCACCAAGAGATAAAAACATTTTTTTCACCTGATGATACTTACCCTCTTTAATAACTACTTTATAAGTCGGTATAGTACCATTCTCTTGTTTTTCTAAATCTGCAGAAAGCAGAACAGTACCATCATTCAAAACAACACCATCAAAAAACGCTTTTTTACCTTTTTCAAAATCAATTTCTTTATCAAGCTCAGCAATATAAGTCTTTGTAACGTGATGGTTGGGTGCTAAAATATTATGAGCAAAATCGCCATCATCAGTTATCAGACAAAAACCTACTGTATCCTTGTCCAATCTGCCTGCTGGAAAAAGATTTTTACGTTTTAGTTCATCTGGTAAAATATCAACCACAGTCAAATCTCTGTTATCATTTGTGGCACTGACCACACCTTTGGGTTTATTGAGCATTATATAAACGAATTTACCTTTTTTTAATGGTTTTCCATCTACAACAATATCATCTTTATCGCAATCAAATTTAATGGCACTATTAGTAACAACAGTGCCATTTACTTTAACCAAACCTTTTTTTATCAGGTTTTTCACTTCGCTTCTTGTAGAAAGACCTGAAGAAGCAATAATTTTGTCTAATCTTTCGTTACCCATACTTTTTACACTACTCTTTTCTGAATGTATGCATAAAACCAGAAAGCTCAGTTGACGAAACATCTCCACCGATAACCATTCCCTCAAAAACAAGCAAATTAATACGCACACAAGTATCTTTTTCAGAATACCCCGGATAATTTCTTATTATATAAGTCCATCTCTTGACACGTTCACCTGAATAATCACGCAAATCACAATTCTGCATAAGTTGAATTTCATTATAATTATTGTAAACATCGTCAAATTCCTGCGGAATAATTACTTCATTCACCTCAACAGGTTCCGAATCAACTTCCCAACCGAATTGCGAAATAAACTTAAGACGCTCCTGATTATTTTCAGCCTTAAAATTGATTGCTCCCGACTTATTTTCAACAGTTTGTGCATTCAACTTTTTTAACTGAACACGTGAAACCGCAGTACAAACTCCTGAAAAAATAACAAGTAAAAGAACTACTGAAACAGCTCTGATTTTTTTCTTTGAAAATGATAATACAAACATATACTTCACCCTCATAATAATATGCAAGTGAATTCAGTTTAATGTCAGATAAACATATCAAGATACATATTGAATATTTTTTCACCAACAAATGCCGAAACAATAATTCCAATTGCTAAAAATGGTCCAAATGGAATTACTCCACGCATCTCTTTTTTAGAAATAATTTTTCTGCCGATAGCAAATATAACACCTGCGAATGCACCTAAAAACAATGACACAATTACAGCCTTCCAGCCAAGAACAAAGCCAGCAGCCGCCATTAATTTAACATCGCCACCACCCATAGCTCTTCCGCCAGATACAAGACCGATTATTAAAAATAATCCTGAAATAGCAAAAAGACCTATCACTTTTGAGATTATGTACTCCTTTGAAAACTCACCATTAATAACAGAGTCTATAATGATAAAAATACCGCCAACAAAAATTGATATCCACATTGAATCTGGGATAATCTGATGTTTAAAATCAATCCACGCTGTAACAATCAAACAGGAAGCTACAACCATATATCCAAGAAGTTTAAAATTCAAGCCTTCAATAGCATTACCGCCACATAAAAAGAAATAAATAAGCACGTAAGAAATGCCGTTAAGAGCTTCAACAATAGGATACTGTACAGAAATCTTAGCTTTACAATAACGACATTTTCCACCTAAAAATATCCAACTAAAAAGTGGAAACAAGTCATACCAATGCAATCTGTGTTTACATGATGTACACATTGAGTTTATTTTTACAAAATCAAGACCGATTGGCAAACGATAAATAAGAACATTAAGAAAGCTACCGATAACTATACCAAAAATAAAAATAATAGTCGCCATATATGCAGTTAAAAATGCCATAACAAAAAGGCTAACCCCATTTCATATTCAAGATATTTTCATTATATGATTTTTTTCGTTTAAAGTCAACAAAAATTCACAATAGATTTTATACAATTTTAACTTCACTTTTTCTTGCTAAATTTTAGAAAATATGTTATATTTTATTATGTATTATATTGTATATTAAGTAAGGAGGACTTTTTCGATGAAAAAGACAACCAAAAGAGTTCTTGCTTTTCTTCTTGCATCCACTTTCGTTTTTTCAGCTATGACTGTGGGTGTATTTGCAATTGCAAGTTATCTCAATCCAAATCTCGGTAGCGGTTCTACTTCTACCTATATGAGTGTCAACAGTGTTGATGACTTTATTGACCTCATTAAAACTTCAGGTAATGCTTTTGCAAATATTGAAGAACCTGAAAAGCACAATGCTGCTAATAAAGATGTTGCGCCTACCATTATCATCCCTGGTATCAGTCAGTCAGTTTCTTACCTTGCAGATGAAAATGGCAACCCTGCCGTTAATGCAAATGGTGAAGAGCTTTCAGGCGGTCTTCTTATTATAGACTCTGCACAGCTTCCAGGTGTTCTTGCTGGTACAGTTGCTGGTCCACTTGTTACTTCACTTTTAATGCAAGCTGATATGGGTCTTTCTGATGCTGTTTACGATACTGTTACTCAGCTTTTCGCAATTCAGTCTTCAGGTGTTGATGGTAAAGCTACACACAATCTTCAGACTTATACATATGAATATCCTATTTCAGAAATGACACAGGATGACAGAGATTATTTCTACAGAATGATTCCTATGAAAGATGTTGTTGATGAAATCGGTGGCGAAGATAATCTTTATTTCTTCACATTCCCACTCATTTCTGACCCATTCATTTCTGCTGCTAAGCTTAATGATTATATTCAGATTGTAAAAGAACAAACAGGTAAAGATAAAGTTAACATTGTTACAATTTCTCTTGGTGGTACAATTCTTACTGCTTACCTCGAGCTTTATAAGAATACTAACTACCCTGATATCAACAAGGTTCTTAACGTAGTTTCTTGTCTTGATGGTACAGACGTTATGGGTGACTTCTATTTAAGAAACTTTAACCTTGATGATCAGTTCTTCTTCCAGGAATTCTTACCAATGGTTATGACTGAAATGAATGGTTATGCAACTCTTGGTCACATTATAAATATCGCTCTTAAGATTTTCCCACGCTCAGTAATTGAAGCTATTCTTACTGCTGCAGTTGATGGTATTATTGATACATTGATGATTAACTGTCCTCAATTCTGGGCAATGATTCCAAAAGACAGATATGATGACGTTATCAATAAATACAGTTTCATTAAGAATGACCCTGAATACTCAAGACTTTATGCAACACTTGAACACTTCCAACAAGCAAGACTTAACCTTAAAGATAATCTTGTAAAATTAAATAAACAAGGTGCTCTTGTTCATAATGTTTGTGGTTACAACCTTGACTACAGCTCACAGGACTACTGCTTCTTCGCAGCTATGAAGTCTTCCCTTACTACAAATAGTGATGCTATCATTGATATTGACTCAACTTCTCTTGGTGCTACTTATGCTAAAGCTGGTGAAGTTCTTTCTGAAGAATATATCGCAACAAGAGACCCTAAATACATTTCACCAGATGGTAGCCTTGATATTTCAACTTGTCTTTTCCCTGATAACGTTTGGTTCTTCCAGGGTCAACACCACGAAGTTGGTAGAAACGACGTAGTTCTTAAGCTTGTTGCAAAGCTTGCTTCAGAACAAATCAATTCAACTGCTGATATGCCTGACAAATTCCCACAATTTAACGGCAACAGAAACACAAAAAATATCACTCGTTGGTGCTTTGATGATGCTGATAAGGTATTTGCTGAATATGCAGAAGACCCATCTCTTTACAATGCAGAAGATATTGAAGAACTCAGAGCTGTTTATGAGGAAGCTGAAGAATATCTTGAAAACACAATCTGCGAGCCAACTTCTGCTCAAGCTTTGTTAGAAAGATTTGAGTATGCTCTTTACAGAGTTGGTGTAGGCGATGCTCCTGCTGACACAAGCACAGACGAAGCACTTGAAATTATTGCTAAATTCCTTGATGAAACAATTTATGGAGTATTTGGTGCAGATGGTTTCTCTGACCTTAACGACAGTAAAGTTGTTATAGACGTACCTGTTACTTTCTAAGTATGGTAGCATAATTTTAAATTTTATGATATAATCGTTTCGAGGATTTCCTCGAAACGATTTTTTTAGGGGTAATATATGAAAGTTTATTTCACCACATTCGGATGTAAAGTCAATCAATATGAGACACAGGAAATGAGTGAGCTTTTAGTTAAAGCAGGTTTTACTATAACCTCCTCACCCACTTCAGCAGATATAATTATAGTTAATTCCTGCACTGTTACTGCTGAAGGTGTAAGAAAAGTACGTCAGACAGTCAGAAAATTAAAGAAAAATAATGTGAATGCTGTTATGGTTTTAACTGGTTGTGCTTCACAGGCTGAGCCCGATGTTATTATGAATGATTTACCAGAAATTGACATTTTAATGGGAAACAGAAATAACACTGATATTGTTAACATTCTCAAAAAATATTCTGAAAACAAAGCAAGATCAAATGCCCATATTTGTCACTCTCGTGATGATGTTTTTTTAGGTACTGGTATTACAAGATTTGACGGACATACACGTGCATTTTTAAAAATCCAGGATGGTTGTGACAGATATTGCTCATATTGTCTTATCCCCTACGCTCGTGGATTTTCACGTTCAAAAGCATTAGAAGATATTGATAAAGAGTTAAAATCATTAAATGACAACGGCTACAAAGAAATTGTTTTTGTTGGAATTAATCTCTCTGATTATGGTAAAGGTACAAAAAATTCACTTCCTGATGCTTTACAGCTTGCTGAAAAGCACGATAATATAAAACGTATAAGATTAGGTTCCTTAGAACCAGACCACATCACCAGAGAAATGATTGAAAAGCTGGGCAAAATAACAAAGCTTTGCCCTCAATTTCATATTTCACTACAGAGTGGTTCTGATTCTGTTTTAAAGAAAATGAATCGCCATTACACAGCAGATGAATATAAGACGTTAACCGAAAATCTTAGAGAAGTTTTTCCGGATGCCACTATCACAACTGATATTCTTACGGGTTTTCCTACAGAAACTGAAGAAGAATTCCTTGAAACTGTAGAATTTGCAAAAGCAATTAAATTTGAAAAAGCACACATCTTCCCCTACTCAATAAGAGAAGGTACTGTTGCTTCTAAATTACCACAATTAACAAATGCAGTTAAAGAAAGCCGTGCTAAGATATTAACAGAAACAACTAACGAAACAAGAAAAGAATATCTGAAAGAACAGATAGGCAAAACTGTAAATGTTCTTTTTGAAACAGATAAAAACGATTATTCTGAAGGCTATACAGAAAACTACACGCCTGTAAGAATTTATGATAATACTAAGCGTTCGGGAGAAATTATAAAAGTAAAAATAATAGAAGCCAAAGATGATTATTGCATAGGAATATAACAAAACGCCCTCAAAAATGAGGGCGTTTTGTTATATTTTAGCTAACGAAGCATTTTTATAACTTTCATCATCTGTTACTTCTTTAATAACTTTTATTTCACTCGGAAAACTAATTTCAGCATTTTCATCGCTCAACTCAATTTCTAAAATTGCTTTATCATTCCAAAAAGGATAAACGTCAATTTCAAAATACTGATTTTCATACATAAGACAATAGCGAGTTTTTCTTATTTGCCTTTTTTCTGTATCTGCTTCTAATAAAAGTGTTAAATACTCATCTTTTGAAAGACGCTTTTCAATTTCTACACGCTTTAAATCAGTTACTTTTCTTTTTATTGTTTTAAAATAAATGAAGTTACCATCAATTCCACGTTGTCTTACCCTTACCTCTTCGTCACAATTAGATTTGAGATATGTTTGTATAATCTCAATACGCTGACAATTCTCTAAAGAGTTAATCCAGGAAATATCTGGATATTCAATCAAATATTTCCTCTCAATCTCAAGTGGTTCTGGTTCGCCGAGAAAAGATGCAATTTCTTTTATAAGTCGCTTAATTTTATCATCAAACGAAGTTGAGTTATCAATAACTCTTAAATGTGGATGACCTGTCCACGCAGAAATTAATTTTTCATCAATCAGCCTTGCTTCCTCTGGTGTTTCAGTTCTCGCTGTATTATTAGTAGTTGTGTAAAACTCTTCAGCACCATTCGCCGCTGTAACTAAATGGAAAACCGCATCATAATTATCACGAAGCTCGGTTTCATTCAATTTTAATTCGCTAAGAGCCGACTGAAAACATGAATTTGTCATATAAGACTTGTTATCAAGCATCCCTCTGTCACAAACAATTAAAACTTTATCACCCGACATTGAAAGTGCGGCATCACAAAAAACTTTTTCTTTTTCAAGTTGCAATTTCATCAGATATTTTTGAAACTCGTCTGAATTTTTGCAAGTCCAAGGAGCAATACCACCGGTTATGAGTTCTGTAGCGGTTTCTGAAACAAATAAAACCCTATAACCCATAGTTGTGAATTCCTCTTGAATTCTACTGAAACCAGTTGACTTACCTGCACACGGACCACCAGTTATAACTATTTTTGTTACTTCCATAAAAACCTCTAACTATTCTCTTCTCTGAATTGTTTAGGTGAAACACCTGTTATTTTCTTAAACAACCTTGTAAAATAATGGACATCTACAATACCACAATATTGAGCTATTGTCTGAATTTGCAAATTTGTTGTTTTTAATAACTCCTGAGCTAATTCAATTCGCTTTTCATTAACATAAGCTGTTATTGTTTTGCCAGTCTCTTTCTTGAAAACTGTTGACAGATAACTCGCATTGATATTGAGAGTTGATGCAAGCTCGCTGAGGGTCAAGTCAGAAGAAAGATTACTCTCTATCATCACAACTACCTTTTGAACAGTTGGTGAATAATCTTTTACTGAATACTTGTTGACAAGCTGGCAATAAACCTTAACCATTTCAAGCATCAATTTATAAATATCTTCTACATTTGTCCGAAGCTCAATCTTCTTTGCAAACTCTCCGGAAACACTATCAATATGAATCGGATGAACACCACCACGCTCAACAGCTTTTCTGAACAATGTGTTTATAACTAAACAATAGTTTTTCATATCTCTTATAGGGTCAGCATTACGCTGGTCAATCTGTATACTATTAAATTGCGATATAAGATGCTTTGCTTTAGGGTAATTACCTTGTGTAATCGCAAACAAAAATTCATTTTCATAAGCATATCTTGCCTCGATAAGCTTGCTGTTCCATGTTAAGCTATCGTGCTCCGAAAGTGATTTGTTGATTATCCCTGTAGCTGTCACATTCTCAAAATTAGTTTCTAATGTATATTCTGCAAAACGATAATTAGAACTACCATTCCAAATAAATTCACCAAAGGTATCAATTAAAGAAATCAACTGACCTTCATCACCGATAAGAGGTAAACCACTATAGTAGCTTTCAAAATCACGCATTTTTGAAGGTGGAACTATATTCTTCTCTGCTAACTCAAGAATTTCTTCGTGATTAAACACTTTAGTCTGGTATGGACCTATTACCAATACATTTTCTAAATCATCACCAGGTAACTGTAAATAAATATATTTACACATATAACCATCAGTGAGCAAATGAATAGTATTACGAGAAATTTCACCTAAAACGTCTACTAATGGTCTTTCAAAATGATTATCAATCTCCAAAAGTGCTCTCAAACCCAAATCAAGATTACTTTCTGGATTTTCTTTTGCGTTTATAACAAGTGTCTGTACCCTGCACTTTTTTAAAACACTCTGTAAAAAATGTAATTCTGAATCGTAAAACAAAGTTTTATCCCCCTGAATAGACAAAAACGCCTAAATAAATTCTTTAACAGAACATATTATAGTACAATTTCATCAAAATTTCAATAACATTTATAAATTAAATATGAATATAGTGCAACAACACCCAAAAATTATCATAACAAGAAATTTGCATAATTGTTATAATAAATTTGGTTTAAAGAATTATAAAACTTGAAGGGATGCGAGACCAATGCGACAAATCATTAATATCAATAAAGATTGGGTTTTTACAAAACCAGACACAGCTCCAGAAAATATTAACCTTCCTCATTCATGGAATGCTATTGATGGTCAGGACGGTGGTGCTGACTATTTCCGTGGCACTTGTAAATACACTAAAACAATCGCTCGTGCTGACTTACCACAAACAGATTTAGTTTACCTTGAAATCCGTGGTGCTAACTCCTCTGCTGACGTTACAGTTAACGGCAAAAAGCTTGCACATCACGATGGTGGTTATTCTACATGGAGAGTAAACATTTCTAACGTATTAAAAGATGAAAACGTTATTGAAATTGACGTTGATAACGCTGAGAATGACAGAGTTTATCCACAGATGGCAGACTTTACTTTCTACGGCGGTATTTATCGTGATGTTAATATTATCGGTGTAAACGAAAAACACTTTGATTTAGATTACTATGGTAGCCCAAGCATCAAGGTTACACCTGAAATTACTGGCAAGGATGCAAAAATCGAAATTGAAGTATATGTGAGAAACGTTGAAACACCAACTCTTAAATACGTAATTAAAGATGCAACAGGTGCAGTAGTTTGTGAGACAGTTTCAAACGAAAAAATAGTTAATTTAGATATTGCTGACGTTCATCTCTGGCACGGTAAAAAAGACCCTTATCTTTACACTGCAGAGGTTGAGCTTTTAGATGGCGAAACAGTGCTTGATAATGTTTCTACTCGCTTCGGTTGTCGTACATTTAAAATTGACCCAGATAACGGCTTTATTCTTAATGGTGAAGAATACCCACTTCGTGGTGTTTCACGCCATCAGGACCGTTGGGGCTTTGGTAATGCATTACTTCCTGAGCATCACAGAGAAGATATTGAATTAATCTTAGAGGTTGGTGCAACTACAATTCGTCTTGCTCACTATCAGCACGACCAATACTTCTATGATTTATGTGACGAAAAAGGTCTTGTAATCTGGGCAGAAATACCTTACATCTCTCATCATATGGCTACTGGTAGAGAAAACACTATTTCTCAGATAAGAGAGTTAGTTACTCAGAACTACAACCACCCTTCAATTGTTGTATGGGGTCTTTCAAACGAAATTACAATGGCTGGTGAAAATGACCCTGATTTAATTGAAAACCATAAAATATTAAATGACCTTGTTCACGAAATGGATAAAACAAGACTCACAACTATTGCTTGTGTTTCTATGTGTAGTATGGATAGTCCATACATTCAGATTCCTGACGTTGTTTCATACAACCACTACTTCGGCTGGTATGGTGGCGATACAACAATGAATGGTCCTTGGTTCGATAAATTCCACCAGAAACACCCAAATATTCCGATTGGTTGTAGTGAATATGGTTGTGAGGCTCTTAACTGGCACACATCTAACCCATCTCAAGGCGACTACACAGAAGAATATCAGGCATACTATCACGAAGAACTTATTAAACAACTCTTCACACGTAAATATATGTGGGCTACTCACGTATGGAATATGTTTGACTTCGGTGCTGATGCAAGAAACGAAGGTGGCGAAAACGGTCAGAACCATAAAGGTCTTATGACATTTGACCGTAAATATAAGAAAGATGCTTTCTATGCATACAAAGCTTGGCTTTCAGATGAACAATTCGTTCATATCTGTGGTAAGCGTTATGTTGACAGAGTTGAAGATGTAACAAAGGTTACTGTTTACTCTAACCTTCCAGAAGTTGAGCTTTTCTATAACGGCGTTTCTTTAGGCAAGAAAAAGGCTGACGACCACTTCTTCTATTTTGAGGTTCCAAACAGTGGTGAAACAAAATTAGAAGCTGTTGCTGGTGAATGTAAAGACGAAAGTGTAATTAAGAAGGTTGATACCTTCAACGAAGAATATCGCTTAAAAGAGAAAGGTGCTATTCTTAACTGGTTCGATGTTACTGCTCCAGAAGGCTACTTCTCAATTAACGATAAGCTTTCTGAAGTCTTTGAAAGTAAGCGTGCAAAGCTTGTTGTTGCACTTTTCGGCTTAAAGCTTCTCAAGAAAATGAAAGCTAACAAAAAAGGCAACAGCGAAAAGAAAAGCGGTGGCTTTGACATCAACTTAAAATCTATGGGTGGCAGTATGATGCAGATGCTCGGTGGCTTCTCAATTCTTCGTATGTCATCTATGGTAGGTATGGCTAACATTACTGTTACAAAAGAAGAGTTGTTAAAGGTTAACTCTCAACTTAACAAAATAAAGAAGCCAAAAAAATAATTAATTTTGAATCAATCATTTAATCTCCTTATAATTCTCATCCCTCAAAATGTAACGGCGTAGTTTGTTATAAACTACGCCGTTACGCTTACTCTATATATTTTTATGTAAAAATTTTAATCGTCCTTAATTCCAAACACAAGCTTTAATATACCTTTAAAGATTTTAGGACTCTCGAAAACAACAACTTTCATAAAATCACTCCTTAATATGCTTTACTACATATTATGAGAATTTAATAAAATGGTTACAGTTGCCATTCTTTAATATTTTTTACTTCATTGAACATTGTAACATAACTCAAGTGACGGCTCTCGTGAATATCACCTTTTTCAAGAGCGTCAAGAATTTTACAACCCTTATCTACTGTATGGGTACAACTCGAAAAACGACATTTACCTAAATACTCTGAAAATTCAGGAAAACAATACGGCAAATCGTCTTTCATAATAAGCTCACCACTTTCAATATCTAACGAAGAAAAGCCTGGTGTATCAGCAACATAAAAATCATTTACTTTATGAAGTGTGACGTCACGTGTTGTGTGCCTACCTCTACCAAGTTTACTGCTTACCTCACCTGTTTCAATTGAAAAACGAGAATCAATGCAATTCAAAAGTGATGATTTGCCTACGCCTGTATTACCTGTAAACACAGTAATACCACCTTTTATCATCTCTTTGACTTTTTCTACACCCTCGCCTGTCTTACAACATACTGAGCAAACATCTATATTAGCTTTTTTATAGATTTCTTCAAGCTCTTTAGTATCACCCAAATCACTTTTTGAAAAAACAATGCATGGTTTAATATTTTTACTTACAGCTATTGCCGTGAGTCTGTCAATTACCAACGTACTTGGCACAGGCTCTTTTACAGATGAAACAATAACAAGAGTATCTACGTTTGCAACAGGCGGACGAATAAGAAAATTCTTTCTTTCTAAAATATCATCAATGGTATTTTCACCATTCTCACGAACAGTAATAATAACATTATCACCTGCCAAGGGTGATATTTTTTTCTTTCTGAAAGCACCACGTGCTTTGCATTCATAAATATCACCATTAGCTTCGATATAGTAAAATCCACCGATTCCTTTAATTATAATTCCGTTTAATTGTTTTTCTGTCATTTATCAGTTCATACCCTCTAAATCATTTGAACCATTACCATCATCAACAGGTGTATCGGTTGCACCTTTTAAAACAGTAAGAACAATAGTTGTTGCTGTATCTACGTGCGGAGCTGACAAATAAGTCGGAGACTGTGCTATAACAGTTCCAGCAGGTTCGCTGCTTAATTCACGATTAATCTGAATAGTTCTGTAACCTGCATTATTTAAAATATTAATAGCTTCAATCTCATTTAATCCAACAACATCTTTATAAAAAGCAACCTGATGAGTTTTTGAATTAGTAATTCTCACACTTTCTTTTGTAAAATCGCCAACTGCTTCATAATAAAGGCAATCATCAAGATAAATATTGATTTTTGCATCGTTTGCTTTACCTTTTACAGTTATAGCATAGCTTGAATGAGCATCTGTATCAATATCCTGATTGAATGTTTCATCACCATCAACTGTTGCAGTTACATTAATTACACCAACTTTTGGAAGTTGAATGTTAATTTCGGTTGAAGTAAAACCTGAGCTTACAGTAATAATAACCTCATCACCTTTTCTAACTGGTGAACCATCTGATGGTGATTGACCTACAACAAAATTCTCACTTATACTGCTATCAACTGTTTCAACTTTAGAAACAACAAGACCATTTTTTTCAAGTATAACCTTCGCTTCATCCAAAGACTTGCCTTCTAAATCAGGCATTTTAAACTGACTTTCAGAGCTTGTATCAACAGCATAATAAACTGTAATTGTAGAGCCCTCAATTACGCTTGTATTGGCACTCGGATTAGTGCTGATAACCTTACCAACCTCAATTATATCATTTTCAGTTGCCTGTAATTTTACAATGAAGCCCATTGCCTCTAAAGTATCACGAGCTTGTTTATAATTTTTGTTTACTAAATCAGGAATAATTTTGCCTTCACCAGATTTTGCAACATACAATTTAACTACACCGTCTTTAGCAATTGTGTCGCCTGCTTTAGGGTCCTGGTCAGTAACAACACCCTCTTCATAATCTGAAGATGATACATAAACTATTTCAAAAGTATATTTATCCATATACTCATTGTTGAATTCAATATCTTCGATATAATCCATACCAATGAAGCTATCTACCTCGGTTCTCTTAGGACCAAGTTGAATAGTACCATTTTTTATAAAAACACCTAAGATAATTGCTAAAATAAGGAGAAATGCAAACACAACACCCATTATAATTGTAAAATTAGTTTTCTTTACATTACTATTTTGTTTATATTGTGCTTGTGAAACCTCACGAACACGTTGTTTAGGCGCTTCATCACGATAATTATTATAAGAATTATCTTCATAATCAGCAGTTTTAATAGGCTTATATTCCCCAGTTGGTTGCTTTATAGGTGCATTCTTTTGTGGAATATTCTTTTCCTGTATTTTACCTATATAACGTGTAGGTTCTTTATCAACAAAATAATTCTGATAATCGAACTTTATATTAGGATTCATTTTGAATTCTTCTAAATCAAGAAGCATTTCAGAAGCAGTCTGATATCTGTCACGGGTATTTTTTTGCATGGCTTTTAAAGTAATCTGCTCAAAACCAATAGGGATATCAGGATTAATGCTTCTTAATGGTTCAGCCTCTTCTTGTAACTGCATTAAAGCAACTGAAACTGCATTTTCGGCATCAAACGGCAACTTTCCTGTAAGCATTTCGTAAAGAACTACACCGATTGAATAAATATCTGCCTTTTCATCAGTTAACTGACCTTTTGCCTGTTCAGGACTGATATAGTGAACTGAACCTATCGCCTTCTCTGTGAGAGTTCTTGTTTCACCACGACTGAAGCGAGCGATACCAAAGTCGGTAACCTTAATAAGACCATTATCAAGAAGCATAATGTTCTGTGGTTTAATATCACGGTGAACAATACCTTTATCGTGAGCGTGCTGAATTGCTCTTAAAATCTGAATTGCAAAGAACAAAGCTTCATTCCAGTTAATGCCTTCACATTGCTCTATGTATTCTTTAAGAGTTATACCCTCAACGTGTTCCATTACGATATATTGAAGCCTGTCACCAAAGCTTACATCATAAACCTTAACAATATTAGGATGAGAAAGAATTGCAATAGCCTTTGATTCATTCTTAAATCTTCTTCTGAATTCTTCTTTAGCTAAAAATTCTTCCTTTAATACTTTTATTGCAACAATTCTGTCATCGATGCTGTCATACGCTTTGTAAACAACAGCCATACCACCTACACCGATAATATCTTGAATTTCATAACGCCCGTCTAATCTTTTACCAACATAATTTTCCATAAAATCAGCCTTCAACGGTTACTACCGTTATATTATCCTTTCCACCTGCTTCGTTTGCCATATCTAAAAGCTTTTTTGCAGGTTCTTCTTCATCTGGATTTTTAATCTTACTAAGCATTTCATTTTCTGAAATGTATTCATAAAGTCCATCTGAACAAATAAGTATCGTTTCACCCTCATTTATAGGGATAATATCAACGTCAACGTCAACCTCAGGATTAACTCCGACTGCTCGTGTAATCACGTTTCTGTCCGGGTGAGTTTTTGCTGCCTCTTTTGTAATTCTACCCGTATCTATAAGATACTGAACAACTGAATGGTCACGTGTGATTTGTTTAATTTCATTGTTTATAAAATAAGCTCTGCTGTCACCAACGTGTGCAACTGCTGCAAAACCATTCAAAATTACTACTGCTACAACAGTTGTGCCCATTCCGAAATACTCTTTATTTTCACTTGCAGTTTCAAAAACCTTAATATTAGCTGCAGTTATTGCTGAAACGAGTAAATTCTTAACAGATTTCATACTCATTGATTTACGATAACCTTTTTCAATATGCGATGAAACCTCATTAACACATATTTCGCTCGCAACCTGACCACCAGAAACACCGCCCATACCATCACAAACAACGGCCCAGGCGCCACCTTCTTTAAAAAAGCCGGTTTTAAAAGCATCCTGATTCATATCACGTACCTTACCGGTATCTGTAAAAGCTTGAATTTTCATCGCTTCACCTCGTTTCTAAAATCTTTTCTCGTCTTAACTGACCACAAGAAGCATTAATATCGCTACCTAAAGTTCTTCTTATTGTAACAGTCAAGCCATTCTTTTCTAAAATATTTTTAAAATTATTAATATTATTATCGTCACTTCGTTTATGCCCTTTTTCAGGCACCTCATTTGCAGGAATCAAGTTGACGTGACAAAGTATTCCTTTTAATTTTTTTGAGAGTTCATTTGCACACTCAGTTGTATCATTAACACCCTTAATCAATGCGTATTCAAATGAAATACGTCTTGATGTTTTATCTGCATAAGTTTTACAAGCATTTAAAAGCTCATCTACATCCCAGCTTTTGTTGACTGGCATAATCTGAGACCTTATTTCATTATTCGGAGCGTGTAAAGAAACTGATAATGTGAGTTGCAAGTTTAACTCTAATAAATCGTAAATCCTTGGTACAATTCCACTTGTTGAAAGTGAAATATGTCGCATTCCTATATTAAGACCATTTTCATCGGAAACAAGCTTTAAGAACTTGATAACATTATCATAATTATCGAGTGGTTCGCCCATTCCCATTAAAACAATTCTCGAAATTCTTACACCTAAATCACGCTGTGCGGCGTAAATCTGCCCGAGAATTTCTGATGGTGTTAAATGTCTTTTAAAACCACCTATACCAGAAGCACAGAATGAACACCCCATTTTACAACCGACCTGTGTAGAAACACAAATTGTAAAACCGTATTTGTAATCCATAACAACACATTCAAGGTATTCATCATCTGGAAGCTTAAAGAGATATTTTACTGTATTATCATACCTTGAAACCAACTTTTTTTCAATAGTACAACTAAAAATTACAAAATTGTCATTTAATTTATCCTGAAGCTGTTTCCCTATATTTGTCATTTCATAAAATGACACAGCACCCTTTTTATGTATCCAGTCATATATCTGGGTTGCCCTGAACTGTGGAAGTCCTAATTCTTTAATTTGTATTTTTAACTCTTCTAATGAAAGAGAAGCAATATCTTGTTTTTCCATACACACACTACTTTTTAATAAATTTTGCTATAAAAAATCCATCGCAATTATTTATATGCGGTAAAAGTGTTAAGTAATCACCCTCGTCAATACATCTTTCAGTTTCAGGCGAAACCTTTACACTATAAAAATCTTCATTCTCTTTTAAAAACCAATCGCAGATTTTTCTGTTTTCATTCGGATTAATTGAACATGTTGAATAAATAAGTGTACCACCTTTTTTTACATATTTTGAAGCAGTACTAAGAATTTCTTTCTGAATTGGTATCAATTCTTTTATTTCATCAAGCGATTTATATTTGATTTCAGGCTTTTTACCAATTATACCAAGACCCGAACAAGGAACATCACAAAGCACACAATCAGCGTTTATAAATTCTTCATTAAAAATTGTTGCATCATTCACAGTCGGTATAATATTTTTTATACCTAATCTTTGGGCACCAGACTGAATAAGCTCAACCCTATGCTTATGAATATCACAGGAATAAATTTTACCAGTATTATTCATATACTGTGAAGCAGTAAAGCTTTTACCTCCAGGTGCACTGCAAATATCAATCAATTTATAATTTTCTTTTAAGTCAAGTTCTTTAACACACAACTGAGAAGAAACATCTTCAACGTAAAAAAATCCTTTTTTATAAGCATCAAGCTCGTAAACTGCACCTTTTGTATTAATTATAAGAGCATCTTTAAGGCTTGTTTTTTCCGTGGAAATATTCTCTTTCTCAAGAATTTCTATTAATTCATTCTGAGTAGTTTTTAATGTGTTTACTCTTATTGTTATTTCTTTTTTATTTAAAGCAGATTTCAAAATTTCTTCTGCATTTTCTTCATTATAATGGTGCTTTAAAAATCGCACTAAATCAATAGGAGCAGAATATAATATAGAAAGTCTTTCATCCCCTGAAAGCGATTTAAAAACGTTTTCTTTTTCCAAAGATACTTTTCTTAAAACTGCATTAACTACGCCTGAAGCGTAAGATGATTTATTATTTTTAGCAAGCGAAACGCTTTCATTTACAGCAGCAGAATCAGGGATTTTATCCATATATAAAATCTGATATGTACCAATACGTAAAATTACAAGAACTTCCGCTTTCAATTTTTTAATTGGTTGATTTAAAAACTGAGAAATCACGTAATCAAGCGTAATTTTTCGCTCAGTTACACCATAAACTAATCTCGAAATAAAAGCACAATCAGTGCTGTCGAGGGAAAGCTCCCTAACAGCACTGTCTAATGCGATATTTGAATATGCTTTGTCTTTCTCAATTTTCAAGAGTATTGAAAATGCGGTTTGTCTTGCAGTAATACTCATCTTCTTCTGTTACCGCCATATCTTAAAATTAATCTTAAGAGTTGTGCAAGACTCATTGCAAGAGCAGCAACATAAGTCATTGCAGCCATTTTTAAAACCTTGCCAGCTCCTCGTTTTTCTTCATAAGAAAGTATTCCTGTTGATTCAATTACGTTAAGCGCTCTGTTACTTGCGTTGAATTCTACTGGCAAAGTAACTGTCTGAAAAATTGCAGTAAATGCAAATAAACCGATACCAATCCAGATAATTGGTCTTGCTGAAAAAATAACGCCAGCTATGAGTAACGGAATAGAGATTTTAGAGCCAATGTTACAAACAGGTAAAATATAATTTCTTATTCTTATAGGCACATATTTTTCAGCGTGTTGAGCAGCATGACCTGCTTCGTGACAAGCAACTCCTACTGCTGCAATACTCGGATTATCGTAAACAGAGTCAGAAAGTTTAATAACTTTACTCATCGGGTCATAACAGTCAGTTAAGCTACCATTAATTCTTTCTATTCTTACATCCTGAATATTATAATATCTTAAAACCATTTCTGCTGCCTGAGCACCTGTAATTCGTCTTGAATTAACTACTCTTGAATATTGGGAGAAAGTAGATTTCATTTTAGCCTGAATAATTAAAGATATTATGAATACTGGTATGACTAAAATAAAATAATAAATATCATAATAATAACCGAAAAACAAATGTAAGCACCTCCATTTTTAAAATATTATATAACTTAAAATTTAAAATAATAGCAAAAATTTATTAATAGAATTTTAACTTTCAAAAATCATTCCGTCAGAAAGATTTGCCCCACGTGAAAAATCACTTGCAGACATTCTTTTTTTACCTTCTAACTGAACTTCAGTAATTAAAACTGCCTTTTTATCACCACAAACAACAACAATACCATCCTTAGATTTAATCACGGTACCTGCTGATTTATTATATTCTTCATTTAACAAGCGAGAACGGAATAATTTTAAATTTTTATCATCAAACCTGGTTAAAGCGACTGGCCAAGGGTCGAGTCCTCTTATTTTATTATGCACTTCCTGAGCAGATAAATTCCAGTCAATTTTTGAAAGAGCTTTATCGAGCATTTTTGCATAACTGCTTTTACTGTCATCTTGCTTTTGTGGATTTAATGAATTATTTTTAATTGCATTGAGTGTTTTAAGAAGCACATCTGCACCTAAAACTGTGAGTCTTTCATATAAATCGCCAGATGTTTCATTCTCTTGAATTTTAGTTTTTTCAACCAAAAGAATATCGCCTGTATCAAGACCTTCATTCATCTGCATTGAGGTAACACCCGCAAATTCTTTGCCATCTAAAACAGACCATTGAATTGGAGCTGCACCTCTGTATTCAGGCAAAATTGAGCCATGAATATTGATGCAACCATATTTTGCAAACTCTAAAAAATCTTTTGGTAAAATTTTACCATAAGCCACAACAATTACTACGTCTGGTTTCAAAGTTTCAAGAATTCTAACACCTTCGCCATTTTTTAAAGAATTTGGCTGAAAAACAGGAATGTTATTATTTTCTGCTACAACCTTTACTGGTGGTGGGGTTAAAACTGCTTTTCTGCCAACAGGCTTGTCTGGTTGAGTAAACACACCAACAACTTCATAATTGTTACTGATTAATGCTTCAAGTGGCTTTACAGCAAAATCGGGAGTTCCCATATAAACTACTCTCATATTATTCAACCTCTTCAATTTCGCCGACTCTCTGGAGCATTGTACCCTCTAAAAGATTATCTTTATAAAGAATGCCATCAAGATGGTCTATTTCGTGACAGAAGCAACGAGCCTTTAAATCCTCACCTTTATAAAGACACCATTTTCCTTCTCTGTTCTGTGCTTTTACCTGAACAACCTTAGGTCTTTTAACCATACCACAAAGTCCAGGAAGAGAGAGGCAACCTTCTTCACCAATCTGCTCACCCTCAACTTTTGTTATTTCAGGGTTAATAAGCTCTAAAAGACCATCGCCGACATCCATAACTACAACTCGTCTTAAAACACCAACCTGTGGACCTGCAAGTCCAACACCTGGTGCTTCATACATAGTTTCAGCCATATCGTCGAGTAATTCAAAAAGTCTTTCATTAAATTCTGTAACAGGGCGACATTTTTTTCTTAAAATCGGATCGCCATCTTCACGAATGTTTCTAAGTGCCATTTTTTACACCTTTCTATAATGGGTTAATATCTGCCGTAACAGTAACACCACTATTTAATTTATCTTTCATAAATGCTATAAGAAGTGCTGAAATCATACTTCTGAAGCGTTTATTGTTTTTACATTTTATTGTAATTACGTTTCTGTATTTATTATTGATTTTAGCAACCTTAGGTTGTAAAGGTCCTAAAACATTAAGCTTTACATCAGAATACTCTTCACCTACTGCTGACTTAATCTGTTCAAGAAAACGAGTTGCAGAAGTGTTGCACTTCATATAATTTTCACTCATAAACGTAAGAGAACAAATATCACAATATGGTGGGTAAATCATTGCTTTTCTTATGATATTTTCCATCTCAAAAAAGCCTTCATAATCCTGTTTTGATGCGAGCGTGATAATATCATTATCAGGGAGTGCAGTCTGAATTACTGCCTTACCTTTATAATCACCTCTGCCAGAACGACCTACAACCTGTGTTAATAAATCGAACGCTTTTTCGCTACTTCTGAAGTCATCATTATAAAGTTGCTGGTCAATTGAGATAACACCAACTAAAGTTACTTTTGGGAAATTAAGACCTTTAGCAACCATTTGTGTACCTAAAAGAATATCATATTCGCCATTTGAAAAGGCTTTCAATTTATCCTCATAAGAATACTTAGCGAGAGTGGTGTCGGCATCCATTCTTAAAACCCTTGCATTAGGGAAAATATTTTCAATATCGTCTTCAATTCTCTGAGTACCGAAACCTGCATATTTAATTGTTTTATTATTACAGGTAGGACACGTGTCTGTGAAATTCATTGAAAAACCACAGTAATGACACATAAGACGATTATTAGCATTATGATAAGTAAGCGAAATACTACAATTAGGGCAAGTAACAACTGTTTTACAGCTTTCACAAGTTGCAAATGTGTTGAAGCCACGCCTGTTCATAAGAAGAATCGCTTGTTTTTTATCCTCTAAAACCGACTCAATTTCAGAATAAAGCTCGTTACTGATTATACTTTTACTATCTGAAATATCAACAGTTTTTACTTCTGGTAAAACCGCTTTACCAAAGCGTTCAGTAAGTTTTACAAAAGTATATTTGCCATCAATTGCATTTTTATAAGATTCAATTGATGGAGTTGCTGATGAAAGAAGTAGAAAAGCATCATTCTTTACACATCTGAATTTTGCAATATCTCTTGCATGGTAACGAGGTGTCATTTCTGATTTATAAGTATGCTCGTGCTCTTCATCCATTACAATGAGACCGAGATTCTGGAATGGTGCAAACACTGCAGAACGTGTACCAATAGCAATTTTAGCTTCGCCGTTTTTTACACGCTTCCATTCGTCAATTCTTTCACCTGCTGAAAGAGCACTATGAAAAACTGCAACCGTATCACCAAAATATGAATAAAAGACATTTATTGTCTGAGGTGTAAGAGCGATTTCTGGCACCATTACAATAACACCTTTGCCACTATTTACCACCTTTTCAATAAGCTTTATAAATACCTGAGTTTTGCCACTACCAGTAACACCAAATAAAAGTGCTGCCGAAGCTTTACCATCATCAATTCTTTTTTCTAAAACCTCAAATGCTTTTTGCTGATTTTCGGTTAATGGTGGAATTGGTATTTTCTTTTTTTCTGCTGTAATTTTAGGTTTTCTGTAAACCTCACTATCAAATATTTCAACAAAGCCTTTTTTTGCGAGAGCAGAAACTACTGCAACTGTAACGCCTGTAAAATAACAAACCTCTTTTACAGAAGCCGAACCAATATCAAGAAGTAGCGACAATACTGAGCGTTGCTTTGTAGTCAAAGAACTTAATTTGCTTTCGGCATCTTCTTCTGAAAGTGCAAGTCTTACATTTTTTACTGTTAAATCGCCTGTTTTTCTTTTTGTATCGACATTTGAAACCAATACACCTTTTTTAACAAGCTTTTCAAGCACAACAGAATCTGCCGTAAAACCTAAAGAAGAAAGAATTTTTTCTTTCTTCTGGAATTTACAGCCACCTTTTAAATACTCATATACTGCTTTTTCTTCCTGAGATAATTTTTCTATTACAGAAGAAGATACATTTTCATCTACCATAAAGGATACAATGTATTGAAGACCAATGCCACTCGGAAGCATTGCTTTGGCTGCTTCAAACAATGTGCAGAATGTGTTCTCTTTTAAATATGTCACTAAAGATAACATTTCATCATCAAGAAGCGGTACTTCATCGAGTACCGCAACGATTGATTTGAGTTTAATACTCTCATCTATTTCTGAACGAGATTTTATATCGAGAACAAATCCTTGTTTCTTTTTGTTACCATTACCAAATGGTACAAGCACCCTACAACCCTTTGAAACCTCGAAATTCTCGGGAATTGAGTATGTAAAAGGTGCATCAATATGGTAAACAAGACCTTCTACTGCAATTTCTGCAATCAAGGACTCGTTATACATATATTAAAGCTTTTTAATCTCGTCTGGTTCAACGATTTTGTATTTACCATCAATAATTTCGCCGAGAGCTACTGTAACTGGTTTTTCAGTTGAGAGATTTTTCTCTTGGAGATTTGTCATAGCAATTTCTCTTGCTCTTTTTGCAGTAGCAGTTACTAAAGAGTAACGGCTGATACCTTGATTAAGAACATTTTTTAAATCTGGATTAAGCATAAATTTAACTTCCTTTCAAATCAGTTATTAATAATTTCTTTAATTTTTTCTTGCATATTGCTATATTTTAATCTTTCTGCTTTTATAATTGACAAAACGTCATTTACACAAACAGATAAATCGTCATTGATAACAATATAATTATATTCCTTCGCCCTTTGCATTTCATCTTCTGCGATTTTCAAACGGCGACAAATATCTTCTTCTGTTTCAGTGCCACGATTTTTAAGACGGCGTGAAAGCTCAGTAAATGACGGTGGCATTATGAAAATTGAAACTGCATCAGGGTAAATTTTTCTGACGTTCCCTGCGCCCTCAACTTCGATTTTTAAAATAACAGTTTTACCGCTATCTACCATTTCTTCAATAGCTTTTTTAGGTGTACCATAATAATTAACACCATATTTAACGTACTCTAAAAAGCCGTTTTCTTTGATTTTATTTTCAAAATCTTCTTGAGAAGTAAAGTAATAATCAACACCATCTTGTTCACCCTCACGTGGCAAACGTGTTGTCATTGAAATAGACTGCTTTACATTCTGGTCAGCTTTTTTTACCTCTGCTAAAACTGTATCCTTACCGCATCCTGCAGGGGCAGAAAGAACTACAAGCAAGCCCTTATCCTTCGAAGCCAAATTCACGACCTCCTTTTTCGTCATTGAATCTTGTTAAAAGCTGTTCTGCAGAAAGAAAAGAGAGCACAACGTTATCACTATCAGTAATAATTATACCTTTAGTTTTTCTGCCGTGAGTAGCATCAATTAAATTTGCTCTTTCTTTACTTTCCTGAATCATTCTTTTAGCGGGTGCTGAATCAGGACTGATAACAGCAATTACCCTATCTGCATTTATAAGATTACCAAAACCTATATTAACAAGCTTCATAAAACACACTCATTCTATATTTTGTATTTGCTCTCTTATTTTTTCAATCTCGGCTTTTGTATCAATTACAACCTTTGCAATCTCTACATCCTGAGCCTTTGAGCCGATTGTATTTGTTTCACGATTGATTTCCTGAACAAGAAAGTCGAGCTTTCTACCAATAGCTTCTTCAGAATTCATCATAGAACGAAGCTGGTCAATATGACTTCTTAATCTGACAGTTTCTTCTGCAACTGCTACCTTATCGGCAAAAATTGCTGCTTCTGTAAGAATTCTTGATTCATCTACCTGAACACCATCTAAAACCTCTTTCATTCTTGTAAGAAGTTTTTCGTTGTATTCTTTTACCGTTTCAGGTGAACGTTCTTCAACAAATTCAACGTTTTTAATAATTGTATCTGCACGTGAAAGAACATCATTTTTGAGTTTTTCACCCTCCTGCTCTCTCATAGCAATAAATTTCTTAACTGCTTCTTCTAAAACTATCTGAACCTTATTCCACAAATCATCTTCATCAACTGCATTTTTAGTTACGGATAACACTTCTGGGTATCTTGCAATATCCTGAGCAGAAACGTTTGCATTAACTGAAAACGTTTCACCAATGAAATGAATTGCATCATAGTAGCTCTTTGCCAATGGTTCGTTAACCTTTACAACAACACTGTCATCTACTGTTGCTTCAATAGTTAAAGAACATTCAACCTTACCTCTTGAAATATATGAAGAAAGGTAGCTTTTAATCTTTTCTTCCAAAAAAGCATAAGTTCTTGGAAGTCTCGTTGAAAACTCAAAATATCTGTGATTTACGCTTTTGATTTCTGCTGTAATATTAAATCCTTCAACAGAAACTTGCGCTCTGCCAAAGCCTGTCATACTTCTTATCATTTTAACGTTTCACCTTTCGTGATTTATCAGTATATTATACAAGAATTAATATATATTGTCAATTTTAGTTCTTAGTATTAGTCACTAACTTATGAACTTCATCTTCTGTAAGTTCACGCCATTTGCCAGGTTGAAGCATTCCTAATTTTAATGAACCGATTGAAGTACGTTTTAAGCGAATAACCTCTAAACCTACTCCTTCGCACATTTTTCTTATCTGACGGTTTCTACCCTCAAATATTTTAATCTGTAAAACGCTTCTTGTTTCGCTTTTTTCAATAACAGCAACTTCTGCTGGTAAAGTTTCTCTGCCATCTATTAAAACGCCGGTTTCTAATTCTTCGGTTTGTTCTTTCGTTACCATAGAACGTACTGTAACTCTATAAGTTTTTGGTATGTGTTTTCTTGGGTGCATAACACTATTTGCAAATTCACCGTCATTTGTGAGTAAAAGCATACCTTCTGAATCACGGTCTAATCTACCAACAGGATAAACAGTAGCACCAACGTCAGAAACTAATTCTGCAACGCATTTTCTGCCTAATTCATCACTCATAGTTGTAACGTATCCACGAGGTTTATTAAGCATTATATAATATTTTTGTTTAACAATAGTAACTTTTTTTCCGTTAACTGTTACGTCGTCTCTCTTTGGGTCAACCTTATCGCCAATAGACGCTTTTTTACCATTAACCCACACCTTACCCTCACGGATTAATTCTTCTGATTTTCTGCGTGAAGCAACTGAGCATTCAGATAAAAATTTTTGTAATCTTATTTCAGCCATATCTTATCGACAGTCCTTTTATAAATTTTTTGATTTTTCCTAATATATCATTTTCTTTTTCATTTTCTTTGTATAATGCATTTGCATTATCTACTGAAACCAACGGAATAATTTTTATAGCATTGTTTTCAGTATCTTTATAAACAATCTCACCTACTATATCCCCCTTTTTTACCGGTGGATAAAGATAGTTTTTTATAAAAATTTCGCTTTTCAAATCTTTATTTGTATTAAATTCAACTTCATAAGCAAAGTCAACAGAAACAGTTTTTTTATCGCTACAAACAACAGGAATTTTTAAATTCTTTATTTCAGGAACATCTACTTTTTTATCATAAAGCGAAAAACCATAATCATAAAGTTTTTTGTGGTCATTCCAGTCATCGTAAGCATTAAGTGTAACTGCAATTAAAGTTACGCCATTTTTCTCACACGCAGTAACAAGACAACGTCCACTTGCTTTTGTGTAGCCTGTTTTAACACCAAACACACCATCATATCCCCTTAACAAGCGATTATGATTAGTGAGACTTCTTGAAATCTCAGGTACACCAAAATCAATCACAGCTGACTCTGTTGAAGCAATTTTTCTGAAAATCGGATTTTTAATTGCAACAGATGTTAAAAGCGCCATATCGAAAGCAGTTGAATAATGATTTTTATCGGTAAGACCTGATGGATTAGTAAAATTACTGTTGGTCATGCCTATTTTTTTAGCAAAAGCGTTCATAACCTTTGCAAATTCAGTAATATTACCCGATATTGCAAACGCAGTAACATTTGCCGCATCGTTGCCACTTTCTAAAAGCATTCCATACACTAATGACATTAAGGTGATTTTATCGCCCGCTTTTAAGCCAATTGAAGTGCCTTCAACCGTTACGGCTTCTTTGGTTGCCGTTATTTCCTTTTGTGGCACTCCGTATTCAAGAGCAATAAGCGAAGTTAAAATCTTTGTAGTACTTGCAATTCCTCTTTTTTCGTGTTCTGCCTTGTTATATAAAACCTCGAGCGTATCTGCATTAATTAAAATAGCAGATTTTGCCGAAACAGAAAATGTGGAAGCCTCTGCCACAAGATTAAAATTTAAAATAATCAGAAGCAGCGAAATTAATATTGAGATTGTTTTTCTTATCAAAATAAATCACCCAAAAAATTATATGCAGATGATTTATTTTAAATAATATTATTCAGCAGTTTTATCAGCTTTTGCTTCTTTATTTTTTGAAACGAAGCTTGTAACCTTGTCAAACATTTCTGGAACCATTGTTACTGCTCTTTCAACAGCGTTGTCATTTGCAGTAATGTGTTTGATTGTAACATCACCATCTTTAACAACGAGGAAAGCAACAGGATTAATTGTAATACCTGCACCACCTGCTCCACCGAAAAGTTCAACGTTGTTTTTTGATGGAAAATCTGAACCGCCTGAAGCAAAGCCGTATGTAACCTTTGAAACAGGGATTATTGTAAGACCATCAGGAAGATTAATAGGGTCACCGATAATAGTGCTTACATCTACTAAATCTCTTACCTTTTCGATTGTTGTTTTTAAAATTGAGTTTGCTGATTTTTCCATTCTGGACACCATCCTTTTTACTTATTTATTACTTCTTGCTGAGTCTCTTGAGTATCTGCAGCAGTTTGGTTTTCGGGTTTGTTATTTATATTAACACTCTTTTTTGCCTTATTATTAGCAAAAAGAATTTTTAATATCACTTTAAATACTAATTGAAGTGCGAGAACAATTGTAGCATTTGTAATTCTTATAGGCACTACTGAAACATCTAAATATAAATCTGCTTCATTTTTAACGCCTAAAAAGTCAGGACTTATATCAATGTCATATTTTTTCATTTTACAAGTTGAAGCAACCTTACCTAAAGTCGGGAAAAGCCACGAAGATAATTTACCATATTTAATTGCAGTATCAGCAGCATCGCTACCAGTAACGTGCATTGTTAAATAAAATTCATTGATTGTAAAGGTTTTATAAAGCTTACCGAAGAATGAACCTAAAGACTCTTTTACCGCTACAAGCATTTTTACAATACCATCATAGCCCTGTTCAATGTAAATTTGCTTAAACAGGTTGTTACCTTTATTATCGGTAGTATTCTCAGTTGGTGCTGTATTCTCTGCCACTTGTTCTTGTGGAACTTCTTCAGCCTTTTTCTTTTCTTTTTTAGGCTTTTTTTCTTTTTCGGGCTTTGATGAATCAAATAACGTAATTTTTAAAAACAGATATTTTAAAGTAACTTTATTTTTATCTGTCATTTCTAAAATTATTGAAACTTTAAAAGAGCAAAGAACAACAAAGGACAGTATTATTCCGAGAATTATATATAAAGCAGTCACCAAAACCCTCCTTTCAGAATACTTTTAATTAAATCATTCTGCTGTTACTGTTTCTTTTGTTTCCTCGTCTGAATCACCATCAAAGAGTGATAACTGACCTGAATCAATATCTGTCATAAGCATTTGTTTATCTACGTTTGGCAATTCTTCAAGCTCAGATAATGCACTGAGTGAGAAGCAACGAAGGAAATCGTCAGTTGTACCATAAAGAACAGGTCTGCCCGGTACGTCTAACCTACCCTTTTCTTCAATAAGACCACGCTGACAAAGTGTTGTAACAACACCTGAACAGTCAACGCCACGAATCTGTTCAATATAAGGCTTTGTAATTGGCTGGTTATAAGCGATAATTGCCAAAACCTCAAAAGCAGCCTGAGAAAGTGGTGAGTTACGCTTTAAATCTAAAACCGCTCTTACTTCATTTATGTACTCTTTTTTACTGCAAATCTGATATTTGCTACCTAATTTTAAAAGACACAAACCACTATCTTCTTTTTCGTAACGCTCTTTTAAAATATCTAAAATTTCTAAGGTTACTTCACTATCAGTTCCTAAAACGATAGAGAGTCTTGTGTGTTCAATAGGCTCTGCAGCAGCAAATAAAACTGCTTCTGCAATTGCTAACATTTTATTTTCTATCAAGTGTTTTCATTTCCTTCCAAAAGTTCAATTTGAATGTTTTCACCTTCGCCTGAAAGATAAATTGATTTATCTTTTGCGAGTTCTAATATTGCTAAGAATGAAGCTACCAAATCAGAGCGACTCTCTGCTGATTTATAAAAATCGAAAAGCTTATGTTTCTTTTTAGTTTTAAGAACATTCATAATTGCTTCAATTTTTGAACCAACAGAAACAATTTTTTTAGCAACAATTGTTTTAAATGAATCAAGTGGTGGCGGTAATTTCCTCAACTTCTTGCCAACCACGGCAGCATAAGCCTTTAAAAGTTCCGATGGCTCGTGTAACCTTTTATATGTAAGGTCTGGTTCAACATCTTCAGGAACCGATCTTACAACATAATCAAAACCAGTTGTCATACAAGCAAGTTTTTGTGCCAAAAGTTTACATTCCTGATACTCAATAAGCTCTTGCGTAAGTAATTTTTTCTGTTCTTCGGCATCTTCATAAACAGGTAAAAGCGAAACTGTTTTAATATAAACAAGTCTTGCAGCCATTTCTAAAAATTCACTTGCAACATCCATATCCTCTTCCTGCATAGCACGGACATAAGACGTGTACTGGTCAACAAGTTCAACAATAGGAATGTCGTAAATATCTAATTTATGTTTTGTGATTAAGTGTAAAAGCAAGTCCATTGGACCTTCAAACACTTCTAATTTATAAGATAATTTTTCCATAATTCACCTTTAAAACGGAAGACTGGTAATTTTAAAAATAAGATTTGATATAAGCATTGAAAGATAACTTAAAGGAGTTGATAAAATACCTGTAAAGAGTAACACGAAAAGTCCAATCATAATATATCTTTCATATTGCATTATTTTAAAATAATACTTTGCTGGTAAAAGTGCAGTAGCAAGTCTTGAGCCATCAAGTGGTGGAATTGGTAACAAGTTAAACACGCCGAGACTAACGTTTACTTGTGCGGCATAATAAAAGAAAAACGCTATATATGCAATCCCCATATTAGTAGTATTAACAGATGAAATTGCACAGAATAAGAACATATATACAAACGCTTGTAAAATGTTACACAATGGACCTGCTAAAGCAACTATTGCCATATCTCTTTTTGGATTTTTAAAATGCCTCATTCTTACTGGCACTGGCTTTGCATAACCAAAACCAAATAAGAAAATCATCAAAGCACCCATAGGGCTTATATGCGCCATAGGATTTATTGTGAGTCTGCCAGAAAGTCTTGGGGTATCATCACCTAACTTTACGGCTGTAAAAGCGTGAGCAAATTCGTGTAATGGTAATGTACAAAACACTACGAACGCCATAGCACCCAAAGAAATTATTAAATAAATAAAATCTGTCTGACCAGAAATAACTTGCCTAATAACACTAATCATTTGTTTACTCCAATTATTTTTTTAATACTACAATTCTATCTATATCTTGCCCGTCTTTTATAAATTTAGCACCTTTTGCTGTTTCTAAAAACATTTCTAAAATATCTTTGGCTTGATTTTCGCCACATTCTAAAACCATTAAGCCGTTTGTATTAAGAAACGGGAACCAGTTATCTTTTAATGCTCTGTAAAACATCAGACCATCTTCGCCACCATCAAGTGCTAATTCTGGTTCAAACTGCACTTCTTGTTGAAGTGTTGGTATCTCAGAGCTTTTTATATATGGTGGATTTGAAATAATAATATCTGCAAAAGGTAGACCGATTGGTGAAGTTGGGTCTAACATATCTTTCTTTAATACCGTGACATTATCAGCACAAAGCTTCTCTTTATTGAGTGTTGCATATTTTATTGCAGTATCTGAAACATCAACGCAAAAAACCTTACAAGTCGGAAAAAGCTTTGCAATAGTTATACCAATACAACCCGTACCCGTGCAAATATCATAAACAACCTTCGGGGGTTCTTTCTGGAATTTTGAATATATATATTCTGGAATAAGCTCGGTTTCGGGTCTTGGAATTAAAACACCCTCACCAACCTTAAAATTATATTTATAAAATCCCCATTCACCTATTATATATTGAAGTGGTATTCTGTTCTTTCGTTTTTCTAAACATTCATTAAAGAAACTTATATCTAAATTTTCAATACTTTCATTTGCTCTTAAAAGAAGTTGAGTTTTGTTTATTTTAAGACAAAAATCAAATAACTGCTGAACGTCAAATTCAGGGCTATCGCACCCGGCAACTGAAAGTGTTTTTATTGAGTTTCTGTAAAAGGTAAATAAATTCAAGAGTTTTCCTCCGTATTTTGCTCAGAAGCTTCTACTTCCTGAGAATCCGAGTATTCGGGTAAAACTGCTTTAATAGAAGCAATACCAACCTCTATAATATCGTCTGTTGGCTCTTTTGTAGAAATTCTTTGCATCATAAGACCAGGGAAAGAAAGAATTTTTACAAAAACATTATCGTGACAACCAGCATATTTAATAAACTCATAGCTTAAAGCCACGGTTAATGGAACAATAAGTAATTTAATTGCAATCCACAATGGTCTTATATCATCAATAGCAGGAAAAAGCACTACAAGTACTGATGAAATAAAAATACTGATAATAAGAACAACAAAAATAAAACTTGTTCCGCAACGTGGATGGAAGCGTGATTGTTTTTTTACATTTTCAACAGTTAATTCTAAACCTGCTTCATAACAGAAAATACTTTTATGCTCTGCACCGTGATACATAAACACACGCTTTATATCTGGCATTAATGAAACAAAATAGAAATAAAGAACGAAAATAATCATTCTTAAAATACCTTCAAAAAGCGGATGAAGATTAGAAAGTGCATCTTTAAAAAGATATTTATCTACTACATCTACTAAAAATGTTGGAAGATAAACAAACAAAAGAAATGAAAGACCAAAACCTAAAACCATAGCAATACCAGAAATTACTGCAATCATTTTCGGACCGAAATGGTCTGAAAGCCATTTGTCAAGCTTTGACATATCTTCTTCCTTAATGCTCTCATCATCAAGCCCTGCTTTTTCAGCAGATTTTTCAATACACTTAAATCCAAAAGTCAAAGACTCAACCATATTGACAATTCCACGAATAAGTGGCCAGCCTGCTGGCTTGAATTTATCTTTTAACTTTTTTACTTCTAACATTTCAGTTTCAATTTCGCCACTTGGCAAACGCACAGACATAGCGGCACCTTTTGGTCCCTGCATCATAATGCCCTCAATGAGTGCCTGACCGCCTATTGAAACTTTCTTTTCTTTATTTTCAGACATCTGACAAATCGTCTCCTATAATATCGTTAATAAGATTAATACTTTCGTCAATTTTCACTTCTTCAATCGGCAAAATAATTGTTACTGTTGTACCGATACCTAATTTACTCTGAATATCGAGTGTACCATTATGCATTTTAACAAGCTCATCTACAACAGCAAGTCCTATACCAGAACCACGCACCTGAATGTTTGCTTTATAAAACTTCATTTTAACATTCGGTAAATCTTCCTGAGCGATACCACAACCAGTATCAAGAACCTGAATTATTAATCTTTCACCATCAATGAAAGCCTCAACACTTACCATTCCGCCTTGCTCAGTATATTTAAAAGCGTTATCAAGTATATTAACAAAAACTTGCTTTATTCTATTAGGGTCAGCCATCATTGGTGCTGGTAAATCTGGTGCTGAATAAGTGAGTTCAATACCATCACGCTTTGAGCGTTCTTTAAAAACAAATATTGTTTCATCAAGTTCAGCTAAAACGTCAATTTTTTCAAGTCGCAAAGAAAGCGTTCCATTTTGAAGTCGTGAGAAATTAAGAAGCTCTTCAACTAATTGTGAAAGGCGTTCAGATTCGCTTATGATAATATCTGTACCGCGTTTAGTAAGCTCAATATCATCTGGACCTAACTCACGAAGCATCTCGCCCCACCCTTTTATTGCAGTAAGTGGTGTTCTCAACTCGTGAGAAACTGTTGTTATAAAGTCATTTTTAATTTTATCGGTAGCAGATACCTCATTCAACATATTATTTACTGAATCTGCCAATTCGTTGATTTCGTCTCTTTCGTCGCCTTGAAGTTCAATTCTTGCATCAATATTACCTTGTGTAAACGCCTTGGTAACATCATTGATTTTTCTAACTGGAACAACGATTGTTCTGACAAAGAAAGAACCTGAAAAAGTAACAAATCCCAAAGCAATAATATATATTAAAACAACTATTGCAATAAACGTGTAAATCTGTGCATCTATCGCTTTCAATGACGTTATAAAACGAACTGCACCCTTGAAATTACCGTCAGATGTAGGAAAAACCATAGCAACACTCATAATATGCTCGCCATTTGAGTTAAATCCCTTCCATCTGCTGATACCAGTTTTGGATTTCATAGCATTATGCACATCTTCCATATTTTCGAGTGTATCCTGCCCTTTAAAACCAGAAGAAGAAACACAGACGGCACCGTGCTTATCTATAACCACAACCTCAACCTTGGATTTATCTGTAAAGTTTTCAACGAATTCCATAGATTTTTCCTGAAAAGCTTCATCAGTACCATCTAAATATGGAGAGAAAAAGGTTATAACGCTATCATTTGCATAACTGTATAAAGTATTTGAAGCGTAACTATTGTAATAACCCGCAACTGCAAATATACATACAGCGAGAATTATAAATAAAACAATTGCTGTAACTAAAAGTGTACTGGTAATCCAACGTTTTGTAATACCTTTTGGTTGCAAAAAAGTTTTTACACGTTCAAATTTTTCACGAATTAATTCCACTTATATCCCATTCCCCATACTGTAACAAGATGTTTAGGTATCGAAGGTTCATCTTCAATTTTCATTCTTAAACGGCGCATATTAACATCAACTACTTTTTCATCGCCGTAATATGATTCGCCCCATACGTGCTTTAAAATATCCGTTCTGCTTAAAGCTTTACCAGGATTTGAGAAGAAATATTCCATAATTTGAAATTCTACCTGTGTCAACTCAATTTGCTCAGAATTTTTATAGAGTGCTCTGTTTCTTAAATTGAGTTCAAATGGTGGAATTGAAATTTTATCGGTTGGAACTTGTTGGGTATTCTGGTTAGAGTTCATAGCAACACGTCTGTAAACACTGTCAACACGAGCCATTAATTCTGATGGAGAAAAAGGCTTTGTAATATAATCGTCTGCACCCATAAGGAGACCTGAAACCTTGTCCATCTCCTGTGTTTTTGCAGTAAGCATTATAATTCCAACAGTGCTACTGATTTTTCTGAGTCTTTTACATACCTCAAGACCATCCATATTTGGCATCATAATATCAAGAAGAACAACATCAAATTGATTTGGACGTTCTGTATATGTAAGCAATGCCTGTTCACCATCACAGGCTTCAGTTACTTCATACCCAGCTCTCTGGAGAGTAATCGCAATAATCTCTCTTATTGCTGCCTCATCCTCTGCAATTAAAACTTTTTTCATAATTTTTCTCACCTACTAAATCATAATAAACGTAGATTTTATCATTTCGTCGGTTATACCAAAACTTTCGCCGTAAGGGGTAATTTCAAAAACAAAATCCCCTTCGTTAGTCGATTCTAAAATGAAATTATCATCATAAAATTCGTTTGCTTCTTTTGTAACCGCTTGTTTTTCAATAAATTTTATAGAAAATAATATATCTTCAATCTCATTTGTTGAAGCATTCCAGATACAGAAATTTGTTTGGTTTTCAATTTTATCAAACTTAACTGTTACGTTATCGCCCCAAGGAAAACTGAGAAGATATGAGTGAACAGGATTATAAAAGGTTCTTAATTCCTCATCACTTTTATCCCCTGTTAAATTCAACCACTCGAGCATTGTAAAATTATAAACAACACCAGAAATAACAACAGACGATTCTTTTTTATCACTGAAAAATTTCGTAGTAACAGGAATTTCAAAATTAGCATCATTATCAATATCCTGAGTAAGAAGCTTTGAACTTCTTAATGTTGTTTTTGTAGGGTCTTGAATAACGCGTGCAGCTTTGGAGGATGTCAAATTCCATGAAATAACCTCTGTGAAAATTGATGTATCACTTTTAAGACAGTCAATAAAAACTCTGGTGTATTCAGCATCACTTTGAGTAATAAAATCGTGATTGATTGCTGAAACTGACGTAATAGAAGAATCAAGCAGCAACTCACTGAATTTGACTATTGTATTTGTATTATCAAGCGAAAATGCTCTAAAATAAGAGTTCTGAACCTCGCCTGCATCATCGAGATAAACGAGTATTAAATCAGAAACACCATTTGAATTCAAATCAATGTATGCTTTTGAATTAAAATATTCGTTTGCGAGTGTTTCTATTGTAAAGTGATTGTTATTTATAGTCTCAACACAGTAAATGGTAAGTAGCTTTGTAAGTTTATTATCAAAGAGAGTCCACGCTACAACTATTTCTGGTGAATGATCACCATTAAGGTCAGGGAATGAAACATCATAAACACCACTACCTGAACCTTTAATATCGTTTATAAGAATCCAAGTATTTTTTACACAATCAAGAACAGCAATTCTTACAGACGTATCTGTTGAAGAATCGGTATAAAATACAAGCGCTTCTTCTTCACTGTCATTATCTAAATCATAAAGAACAAAAGCAGATTTATATTCACCTTTAACTGGTGTTTTTAACTGAAATGTTTTACCAGTCATCAGTTTGTTGAAAGCCTCTTGAACTTCACCGCTTTTACCTGTAAGTGCTGGTGGCTTCAGAAGTGAATCTGTAGAAAAGAAATTGAGCGAACAACCAGAACTCAAAAGAAGCATCGAAAGAACGAGAGCTATTGACAAAATTCTTTTAAAGTTTTTCATTTTATAACGACACCTCAACGGTATAAGTTCCGTAAATCCAGCAATTTGAACTCTTTACTGTTACGTTTGCGGGAACTGATGTTGTCTGCCCTGATGTTATATTAATATCTGAAATGTCAATTTCAACGCTGATATCATCTTCTGTAATACTTTCTAAAGCCTTTTCTGAACCAACCACAACAACTGACTTGTTAAGACCAGAAACTTTATAATTAAGATTATCAGGATTATTCACTTTAACCTTATCACTTGAAAAAACAAAGTATTCCTGAGAGAGACCTGTTACATCAAGTCTTACAACAAATTTTTCTGTATCACTTTCATCTGAAACCGGTAAATCAGTTCTCAAGAATTCGAACACATAGTTTGAAGGTGAAACTGATTTAAAATCAATAGTACCAACAGAAAATTCTGTTGTTTTATCATATTCTTCAACTGAAATATTGAAAAAATCTTTAGAAGGAGAAATTGTGTAACTTAAGGGATTTAAAACATACTCATCAGGAGCATTTTTAAAGAGAAGTGTTGTATTTACTTCTTTCACTCTTAAAACTGGAATTGTAAGAACTACTTTCTCAATATCAGTTGTAACGTAACTGAAATTTGATTTGCCATTTTCATCAAGAAGCAAAACGTCAACATCAGCAGACTTATTTGAAGAAAGTGACTTCTGGAGTTTTAACCTTGCTACAGCTTTTACAATTCTGTTTATTTCTGTTGAAGGGCCTGTAACATTCACAGCAGTTTCTGAAAGGTTAATTTCGCCTGTTTTGAAGCCTTCTTCTACAATTTCAATACCATCTGCAACAATATCAGGTTCTATTACCATCTGCACAGTTTTCGGAACATCAAAATACACATCTATGCTTTTTTGTGAAATTGCTGTAACTGTATAATCGTTGTTACCAAAAGTCTGGTCAGATTTTAAAAGAAGTGTTCTGATACCAGCAGACTCAACGCTATTTGTCTGAGCGAGTATTTTTATATCTTCTGGTTTTAATGATGAAATCTGATATTTCTTACCTTTAACTGTAACATCAACATAAAATTCATTATCGCCGAAAACTTCAAGACCAAATTGTGACGGAACAGTATTATCTATTGTGACTTTAACATTCTGAATTGTTGTTGTCATTTCAGGACTTACATTAATAACAACAGCAAGCCAGATTATAATGGCAGCAACAAAAGAAAAAGCAAGCATTAATTTATCGTTATGAAGTAAATCAGAAAACTTTTTCTTATTTTTCACTGTTACCACCTCTTATCTTTTTTCTTGACTTTTCTTTTTTATCGTTGTCGCTTATAAGATTACTTAACAAGATTTCACGAAGATTACTTGTTTTAATATCACGCTGGAGTTTTCCGTTAATTGCAACTGAGATATAACCCGTTTCTTCAGATACTATTACAACAACTGCATCACTTTGCTCACTCATACCAATAGCCGCTCTGTGACGAGTACCTAAATCGCTACTGATTGCATTGTTTTGTGTGAGTGGCAAAATGCAACCAGCTGCATAGATTTTTGCATCCTTAACAACAACTGCACCATCGTGAAGAGCAGAGTTTTTGAAGAAAATACCATTAAAAAGCTCTGTTGAAGAGCGAGCATCGAGAACGGTACCAGATTTTATAACCTCGTTGAGTGGTGCTTCTCTTTCAAAAACTACCAATGCGCCTGTTTTTGTCTCACTCATTTCGCCTGCTGCTTTACAAAAGTCATTTACTAAATCTGTAACAGCTTCCTGATAGGCACTATCGTTCTTAAAGCTGAAAAATGAAAAATCTGTAATTGACCTTCTGCCAAAACGTTCAAGAATATTGCGAATTTCTGGTGAGAATAAAACTACAAGAATTAACAGTGCATTCTGGAAGAGTGAAGAAAGAAGAAATTCACTCGCTTCCATACCAGTAAGCTTAACTAATAAGTAAAGCAAACCAAGGAATGCTAAACCTTTTATAAGATGCAGTGAACGAGAACCTCTTATAAATTTTATAGCTTCATAAATTATAAACGTTACAAAAATAACATCTAATAAATCTGATGTGAAATTAAAGCTTAATAATGCTTCGCCTATTGTTCTGAAAAACGCTACTAATTCTGTCATTTTTACACCACTTTCAACAAAATTTCCGTTCAAATAAACATACTACCACATATACTGTTCTATTATATCACACATTTTTATTTTTTGCAATTTTTTGAAGCAAATTTATCACATATTTTACATCTTTTTTTGTATTAAATCTTGACGGACTTACTCTGACTGCACCAATTAATTCTGTACCATAGGTTTTATGTGCCAAAGGCGAACAATGAAAACCACCTCTTACTGCTACTGAGTTGCTGTTAAGGAATGCGGAAACCTCTTCACTGTGCATATTCTTAACGTTAAAAGCAATTAGTGGAGCCTGTGTTTTTCTGTTGTATTCGTTTTTATAAAGAATAATATTTCTGATACCGGAAAGCTCATTAAACATTAATTCCATAAGTTCACTTTCGTCACCAAAAATATTATTAACACCATAAGATGAAGTTATTTCTACACCTTTTTTTAAACCACAAACAGCGGGTACATTAAGAGTGCCACTCTCAAGTCTTTCAGGAAATGCTAATGGTTGATTGAAATTAAAGCTTTCTGTTCCCGTTCCGCCTTCAATAATTGTTTCTTTTATACAACCATCGTGTAATATTGCTCCTATACCCATAGGACCATATAAACTCTTGTGTCCAGGGATACAGAGACAATTTATTCCCATCTGCTTCATTTTTATTGGTATAACCCCTGCCCCTTGTGCTCCATCAACCATAAATAAAATATTATTTTCTCTTGCAATTCTACCAATATTTTCAAGTGGTAAAATATCGCCAAAAACATTTGAAACCGCAGTTGTAATTATGAGTTTCGTGTTATCTTTAATTTCTTTTTTTAAGTTAAAAAGAGTTTCTTCTTCGTTATGTGTTACTGCAAAAACTGAGAAAGTAATCTTTTTCTGCTCTGCTAATTTAATTACTGGTCTTAACACAGAATTGTGTTCAAGTGATGAAATAATAACGTGGTCTCCACTTTCAAGAATGCCTTTTATAGCCATATTCAAACTTCCAGTACAATTAGACGTAAAACTTACATATTCACTGCCATATCCATCAAAAAAAGTATTCAGAGTTTCTCTTGCTGAATACACAGCTAAAGCTGTATTCATTGACATATCGTGACCGCTTCTGCCAGGATTTGCACCATACAAAGTAAAGGCTTTATTAATTTCATTTATCACCTCTCTTGGTTTCGGATAAGTGGTTGCCGCATTGTCAAAATAAATCATAGTGAATCCCCCAAATCTACTGTACCCATAATTCTTATGCCATTTTTCTGCAGAATTTTAAAACATCTTTCATCTAAATTATTCACATATATAAGATACCCGCAACCTTCACCATCTGTTGGTTTTGGATTGCGGGTTAAATACGCCTTATATCCGTTTTTCTGCAATAAATCTCTACCTTTCATTGCAAGGGTAACGGAGCCTACCTTTATACCTTTTTTGCTCATAAAAAACCCTTCCATATTATATTGTTAAATCAATACATAATATGCAAGGGTTTAAAATTTTGTTATTTTTCTATAAGACAAACAGAGTGGGCTGATATCCCTTCTTTTCTTCCTGTAAAGCCTAATTTTTCTTCAGTTGTTGCTTTTACACTTATAAAATCAACGCCTGTTTTTAAGGCTTTTGCGATATTTTCACGCATTTTTAAAATATATGGTGCAAGTTTTGGTGCCTGAGCAATTACGGTTGCATCAACGTTAACGACCTTGTAACCTTTTTGCTCTAATAATTCATTGACCTTTTCTAATAAAACGAGACTATCTGCACCTTTAAATTCAGGGTCAGTATCAGGAAAATGCTTTCCAATATCACCAAGTGCCGCCGCACCGAGTAAAGAATCGGATATTGCGTGCAAAAGTACATCGGCATCAGAGTGACCTAAAAGACCTTTTTCATAAGGAATTTCGACACCACCGATAATACATTTTCTGTTATCTGAAAAAGCGTGAACGTCATAACCGTGACCAATACGAATCATAGTTAAACACCTTATTTCATAAGATTTTCGAGACAAGCAAGTTTAACAGAAACTGTAAGAACCTTAACTGCTTGTTTTAAAGTATCAGCATCAGGGAAAGTCGGAGCAATTCTTATGTTACTGTCGCTTGGGTCTTTACCATAAGGGAAAGTAGCACCAACGTTTGTAAGTGTTACACCAGCTTCTTTACATAAAACGCCAACTCTTGAAGCGCTACCACCAGTAACGTCAAGGCTGATAAAGTAACCACCGTTTGGTTCGTTCCACTCTGCTATTTCAAGACCACTTAAATCTGAATTCAAGGTATTAATAACTGCATCGAATTTTGGTTTTAAAATCTTAGCGTGTTTTTGCATATGTGCTTTGATGCCATCAAGATTTTTAAAGTATTTAACGTGTCTTAACATATTGAGTTTATCGTAACTGATAGCCTGAACTGTAAGACGTTTCAAGATTTCTTTAATATTTTCTTCAGATGAAGCAAGGCAAGAAACACCAGCACCCGGGAAAGAAATTTTTGAAGTTGAAGTAACTTCAATAACCATATTTTTATTTCTTTCTGGAAGAACAGAGAAAATGTTGAGTAAATCGTCACTTTTTTCAGTTAAATCGTGAACAATATAAGCATTATCCCAGATAATTCTGAAATCATCTGCTGCAGGTGTTAATTCTGCAATTCTTTTAACTGTTTCAGCTGAGAATGTAATACCTTGTGGGTTTGAGTATTTTGGTACTACAAACATACCCTTAACCATTGGGTCTTTAATATATTTTTCTATTTCGTCAACATCAGGACCTTCATTGGTCATTTTAATGTTAATCATTTCGATACCTAAAGACTCACAAATAGCAAAGTGTCTGTCGTAACCAGGGCAAGGACAAAGGAATTTAACAGTTCCTTGCTTACTCCAAGGTGTAAAGCCTGCACCTAAAAACATACATTGAGAAACGTAGTCATACATAAGTGAAAGGCTTGAGTTACCACCAACAATAACCATTTCTGGTTTAACCTCTAAAAGCTCAGCAAAAAGCTTCTGACACTCTGGAATACCCTGAAGTAAACCATAGTTTCTTACGTCAAAGCCTGCTTCTGTCTTAAAGTTACCATCTTCGAATACTTTAAGCATATCGTTAGAAATATCAAGCTGGTCACTACCTGGCTTACCACGTGACATATCGATATTAAGCCCTTTTGCTTTAATGTCATTATATTCTTTTAAAACAGCGTTATATTGTGCTTGTAATTCGTCTTTTGACATTTTTAAATAAGATTGATTCATAAATAAACTCCAAAATTAAATGTAATTAGAATTCTGCTGTACCAGTTGTTCTTGGGAATGGAAGTACGTCACGGATGTTTGAAATACCTGTCATATACATAATAAGTCTTTCAAATCCAAGACCGAAACCAGCGTGGTGAGTACCACCATATTTTCTTAAATCTAAGTACCACCAATAGTCTTCTTCTTTAAGACCTAATTCTTTAATTCTCTCAACAAGAACGTCATATCTTTCTTCACGTTGGCTACCACCGATAATTTCACCAATACCCATTACGAGTAAGTCAGCAGCAGCAACAGTTTTGCCGTCATCATTAAGACGCATATAGAATGCTTTGATTTCCTTTGGATAATCTGTAACGAAAACAGGCTTTTTAAATACTTGTTCTGTCAAATATCTTTCGTGCTCTGTCTGTAAATCGCAACCCCAGTATGCTTTGAACTCAAAGTTATCGTTATTCTTTTCGAGTTCTTTAACTGCATCTGTATATGTTACTCTTGCAAAGTCTGAATTTGCAACAGTTGTAAGTCTTTCAATAAGACCATTATCAATAAATTTATTGCAGAATTCTAATTCTTGTTTACAGTTTTCAAGAACGTAGCTGATAACATATTTAATCATATCTTCTGCTAAATCCATATCATCACTAAGGTCAGCAAAAGCAATTTCAGGTTCAATCATCCAGAATTCAGCTGCATGACGTTGTGTATAAGAACGCTCCGCTCTGAATGTAGGACCAAATGTATAAATCTTACCAAAAGACTGAGCCATTATTTCGCCTTCGAGTTGACCTGAAACTGTTAAGAATGCAGGTTTCGAGAAGAAATCTTTACTGTAATCAATTTTACCTTCTTCAGTCTTAGGAACATTATCAAGTTCAAATGAAGTTACTCTGAACATTTCACCAGCACCTTCACAGTCACTACAAGAAATGAGTGGTGTGTGTGCATACATAAAGCCACGTTCCTGGAAGAACTTATGAATTGCAAATGAAGCAACTGAACGTACACGGAAAGCCGCAGAATAAGTATTTGCTCTTGGACGAAGATGACCAATAGTTCTTAAGTATTCTAATGTGTGACGTTTTTTCTGAAGGGGGTAATCTGGTGCTGACTCGCCTTCAATAACAATTTCACTTGCATTGATTTCAAATGGCTGAGCAGCATCTGGAGTTAAGATTAACGTACCAGTAACAATAACTGCCGCACCAACGTTGATTTTTGAAATTTCTTTAAAGTTGTTGATTTTTTCATCTTCAAAAACCACCTGAAGACTCTTGAAACAACCACCGTCGTTAATTTCAAGAAAGCCGATTGCTTTTGAAGCACGTTGAGTTCTAACCCAACCACAAACTGTAATTTCTTTATCACCATATGTTTCGGGTGATTTATAAATATTAGCTATTTCAATACGTTTCATTTAAGTTTCCTCCGTATTCAAGTTATTTTTTACGTTTAATAAGAGCTGGCTTAATTTTAGGTTTCAATTCCCAAGCCTTTTCCATTTCATCTGAAAGCTGTTTAGCGAGATTTTTTCTTATCTCTTTAAAATTCTTATCGTTTGCAAGGTTCATTTTTTCATAAGGGTCATTCTCTAAGTCATAAAGATAATCTTCGAAATAAACCTTGGAGTCTTTTTTTGCAAAACCATTACCAAACGCTCTTACTGAATATTTATATTTTTTAGTTCTTATAGCTCTGCCAACCTGTGACTCACTAATCTGAATAAACACATTTTCACGCTCTGTGCCATTTTTTTCTTGCTCTAAAATCGATATTCCAGAAAAGAAAGATGGTATATAAATATCCGCAAAATCGAGTAACGTTGGTGGTAAGTCAATTAAGCTTACCAATCTGTCATCCACAGTACCTCTTTTAAAAGCACCGCCACCAATAACTAATGGTGTATGAATTGAAGACTCGTGACAAGAACGCTTATATTCAATATTTCTAGTTTTGAAGTGACAACCATGGTCACTTGTGTAAATGATTACTGTATTATCATAAAGACCTTTTTCTTTAAGCTTTTCAATTAATTTACCTAAATTATAGTCTATTCTGTTAATTGCAGAAAGATAGTCGGGATACGCTTTTTTATAATCGCCTTTTAAAAAGGTTAAATCTTCCGGAAGTGGATAATCTTTATAATTATCAACTGTTTCTTTAAAGCCCTCAAAAGCTTTGTGGTCATTCTGGTGATGTGGCTCTAATTGAGAAACAAACATAAAAAATGGTTTTTCGTTTTCTTCGCTTCTGTTATTAATATACTCTATGGCAAAATCGTTGATTGCATCTGCCCTGTAGCCAATAAAATCGATTTTGTTACCATTTTCATCGAATACATATCCGTCGTAGCCATGAGAAGTAAATTCTAAAACGTCAGAAGCACGCCAGTATTTATAACCACCTTGAAGTTCTTTTGGAACTGCTGTTTTTTCGTAATGCTTACCTTTACCAGAAGCTAAGTGCCACTTACCGATATATGCAGTGTCGTAGCCATTTTCGTTAAAATAATCGGCTAAGGTTTTTTCGGTTTCAGGAAGTGCAATACCATTTTTGAAACACTCACATTGAGTAGCATATTTACCAGTTTGTAAACACGCTCTTGCAGGACCACAAACAGGCTGACAAGTGTACGAATTAGTGTAACGTGTACCCTCTTCTGCTAATGCCCATAAATTAGGCATTAAGTCAGGTGTCAAAGTATCAAACCTTTGTTGGTCGGAAAAGTAAAATATAATATTTGGTTTCAAAATTTTCACTCCTTCAAAACCGAATACTTAAAATTATCCACAATATCCGTAATATTATATCAAAACGAAAGTCATTTGTAAACATTTTTTAAAAAACTTATTGTATCATTTTTAAAATTATTGTATAATATTTTTACTTCTCTGAAGGTGGTGTTTACATTGACAAAAAGAATTGCTATTATTGGTGGTGGCGCTTCAGGTCTCGCAGCAGCTATTGAATCAAAAAGACAGGCAAAAAAACTTAATATTGATTTAAGCGTTACTGTTTTTGAGCATTTACCCAAATGTGCAAAAAAATTACTTGCAACTGGTAATGGCAGATGCAACTTCTGTAACACCGAAATATGTGAAAAGAATTATAATGGTGATAAAGAAATAATTAAAAATGTGTTGGAGTCTGAATTTTCTGACACGTTGTCATTCTTTAAAAGTTTTGGGGTACTCCCGTATTTTGAAGATGGCAGAGTTTACCCACGCTCAGAACAAGCAACCGCTATAAGAGATGCCTTAATTAAAACTTGTGAAATTCTGAATATAAAGTTTAAAACTGATGTTGAGGTATCTGAAATAAAGTGTAGCAACAACAAATTCACAATAGATAATGAAGAATTTGATATAGTAATTCTTGCTACTGGTGGCGCTTCACAAAAATCACAAGGTAGTGATGGTTCGGGCTACAAGTTATTAAAAGATTTCGGGCATAAAATCACTGATATTTCCCCAGCATTAACTGCTGTTACAGTCGAAGAAAAAAGCTTTAAGGATTTAAAGGGGTTACGTGTCAAAGGTAATTTCAGTTTATATAGCGGAAGAAAGCTTTTAAAAGAAGAAGCTGGTGAAATTCAATTTACTGAAAATGCACTTTCGGGCATTCCTGTTTTAAACCTCTCTTACCTTGTAAAGAACAACAAAAATTATGTTGCTGTTATAGACTTTTGCAACGAGTTTTCTTTTAGTGAATTAGAAAAGCATTTCAAGGATTCAAAATGTAAAATGCCTTATTTCAGAACAGAAGAAATCCTTTCAGGTCTCATTCCACAAAAGCTTTCTTATTTTATAATGAAACGTGTTGGGATTAAAGAAAACACACTTTTTGGAAAGCTTTCAGATAAGGATATTAAACTACTTGTTTCAAATTTAAAAGAAGCAAAATTCAAAATAACTGGTACCAGAGACTTTGACTACTCACAGGTAACCTGTGGTGGTGCTGATGGTAGCGATTTTAACTCTAAAACACTTATGTCAAAGAAACAGAATGGTTTATTCACTTGTGGTGAGCTTTTAAACGTTAATGGTGATTGCGGTGGTTATAACTTACATTTTGCATTCACAAGTGGCAGACTCGCTGGTGCTTCAGCAGTAAAATATTTAAACAATAAAGGTTAATTTGTAATGATAAGACTTAACGAAATTAAAATGCCTTTAGGCACAACAGAAATAGAAGTAAGAAAAGAAGTAAGTAAAATTCTTAAAATAAAAGAAAGTGATATTAAAGATTTTTCACTTGCAAGACGTTCAATTGACTCAAGAAAAAAAGATAATATTTTTCTTGTTTACTCTGCGAATGTTGAAACTGACTTAAACGAAGAAAATCTTATTGCATCTTTTCTTCCGAACAAGGCTTTTATAACACAGAAATATGAATACGTTTTACCAGAAAACAAACGTAAATCCAAATATAGACCAGTAGTTGTAGGCTTTGGCCCTGCGGGTATGTTTGCCGCTTTAACCCTTGCTAAAGCGGGACTTCGCCCACTTGTTTTAGAACGTGGTGGCGACGTTGACAGTAGAACCAAAAGCGTTGACACATTCTGGACAGAGCATAAATTAGACACAGAGTCAAACGTTCAGTTTGGCGAAGGTGGTGCTGGTACTTTTTCTGATGGTAAACTCACAACAGGAATTAAAGACCCTCGTTGCCGTGAGGTGTTCATTCAGTTTACAAAGTTTGGCGCACCCGAAGAAATTCTTTATTCTGCTACCCCACACATTGGTACAGATAAATTAAAAACTGTTGTTAAAAATTTACGTGAAGAAGTTATCCGCCTTGGTGGCGAAGTTAAATTCAACACAAAGCTTACTGATTTAATAATTGCAAATGGTGCTTTACAAGGTATTTCTTACACCGATGAAACTGGTAGCTACGATAAAGAAACTGATGCGGTAATTCTTGCAATTGGTCACTCTTCAAGAGATACTTTTGAGATGCTTTACAATAAGAATTTTGAAATCACTCAAAAGCCGTTTTCTGTTGGTACAAGAATTGAGCATCCACAAGAGCATATTAATAAAGCTCAGTATGGTAAGTTTTATAATTCTCCGCTTCTACCTAATGCAGATTACAAATTAGCGTGTCACCCAGAACACGGGCGTGGACTTTACACGTTTTGTATGTGCCCTGGTGGTACAGTTGTTGCGGCATCTTCTGAAGAAGGCGGAATGGTAGTTAACGGAATGAGTGAATATGCACGTGATAAAGAAAACGCTAACTGTGCTTTACTCGTTGGAATTGAACCACCCTTTGACTCAGACCACCCACTTGCAGGTATGTATCTTCAAAGAGAAATTGAAAGAAAAGCATTTAAAGAAGGTGGCGGTGATTACACAGCCCCTGCTCAGCTTTTAGGTGATTTTCTTAAAAATACACCTACAAGAAAATTCGGTTCTGTAAACCCGAGTTGCCCTACTGGTGTTGTACCATCTGACTTAAGAAGAATTTTACCACATAAGGTAACAGAAACTATTGCAGGTGCAATTCACGATTTTGACAACAAGTTAAACGGCTTCAATCTTTACGATGCAGTTCTCACTGCACCAGAATCAAGAAGCTCTTCACCAATAAGAATTCTTAGAAATGAATTTTACCAGACAACAAAGGTACAAGGAATTTTCCCAAGTGGTGAAGGTGCAGGCTACGCTGGTGGCATTGTTTCTGCCGCAGTTGACGGAATTAAATGTGCAGAAGCAATAATTATGGATTTGAGATAATAGGACTACCCCCTTGATGAATAAACTTCATCAGGGGGATTTTTTATGAAATGTTTAGTTATTAACTACAGAAATACAGTATTTATTCTTGCAGTTATATTTTTACTTAGTGTAACAAGTTTTTCTACAATAATGGGTATGACAATTAAGAGTGATAACCCTATAAGACGACTACCTATTTACTGTGTTGAAACAGATGAAAAGAAAGTTTCGATTACGTTTGATGCCGCCTGGAGTGCAGAAGACACAGACGAAATAATTGAAATTTTAAATGAGTACAATGCGAAAGCAACAATTTTTGTTCTTGGCACGTGGATTGACGATAACCCTGAAGCCGTAAAAAAATTTTTTGAAGCAGGTCACGAAATTGCAAACCACTCCGATACTCACAAATTATTCAGCAAGGTTTCACGCGAAGAAGTTATTAAAGAAATTGAAGAATGCAACAAAAAGATTGAAGCAATAACAAAAGAAAAAGTAACATTAGTTAGAGCACCATCTGGCGACTACGACAACAAATCAATAGAAATTGCCGAAAGTATGAATATGAAAATGATTCAGTGGTCAGTTGACTCTCTTGACTGGAAGAAGCTTTCGGTAGATGAAATGTATTCGAGAGTTGTTACTAAAACAGAAAATGGGTCAATTCTTTTATTTCATAACGGGGTTGAAAACACGCCGAAAGCTTTGAGAAAGATTTTAGAAAAACTAAAAAATGACGGCTACAAATTCGTAACCGTCAGTGAATTGATTTATTGGGATAATTATAAAATTGACCATACAGGGAAGCAAGTCAATGACCAAAACAATCGCAGAACCATCACTTGATTTCTTCCATTATTGCATAATTGCTCATATCAAAAATCCCCTTTGCTCTTAATATGTAAGAGCAAAGAAACGTCAACACACACGAAAGAGAAAATGTTACCGCAACCTTACTAAAAAGCACCTGGGAAACAGTGCTTTTTAGTGCGGTCATATCTCTGCTCTATAAAATCAGTATGATTGAACTGTTTTTATTTCGCAGAAATATGACTTACTACGACTTGCATACAAGTCAGTAAGGTCTTGCAGACAGGAGTTTACAAACTCCACACTAATATTTATTGTGTAAAATCAAAAATCAATTAGATGGATTTTTATGTATTATTTTAAACCTCAAAAAATCAACAAAAAAAGATATGAGAGATTTTTCTCTCATATCTTTTTAATCAATTCCATTTTCCCAACGATATTTAACTGCAGGAAATACCTCTTCTTTATAAATCCGTGAATATTCTTCTTGTAATGCTTTTTCACCATTTTCTTCAAATGCTATTTTTAACAAATTAACCCACTCTTCATTACTATAATCAACTTGCCATCGCATTTTCGATTTTCCAAAACGAGAATCATTTTCACCTTCATATTCTTCTAAAACTGACCAGTACGAACAATAAAGTTGGGCATACTCATCTGAATAAATTATTTTTTCTGCGGCACTTTCTTTTAACTTATTATAATCCCCATCATTATTTTTAATTATATTATCTTCACACTTTTTAACATAATTAAATGCATTTTCATAAGTTATGTGTGTTTCTTCTATAACTTTATCTTGATTTTGCTTTTCAGTTGTAATTACACTCAAGGTAGTTTCAGTTATTGTATTACTAAAATCATTTGACATAACCGAAAACATAATTACAAACCAAACAATAACACCAAAAAACATCAAAAAAAAGAATGAAAATTTACTCACCTTAATAGGTGTTTTGCCTATATAAAAATAAGTATAATTAGTATTTTTATTTCCACAATTATCACAATACTTAATATTTTCATTTATTTCTAAACCACATTTTTTACATTTCATAAACAACATTCCCCCCACAGTTTTCTGTAATTATAACACTTTTATTTCATAATGTAAATCAAATTAAAAAATGTTATGACAAAATTTATATTGTGCTTTAATTTTTCATACTTATCTTGCAAAAAGAAATATAAATAAATACACGAAAGGATTTTATTATGAAAGAAATAAAGAAACCTGAAAACACAATTTTTTACAGCAATTATAAAGACATGATTTATAATGCTACACCGGAACAAGTTAAAGAAATTATGACAGCATTCTGCCAATATGCTTTTGATGAAGAAGAACCCAGGAAGCACATTGATGCTTCTTGATTTTTTATGCAATCGCATACAATCGCAATTCACCTATATTGTACTGTCTTTTAATGCTTTGAATTGTACTAAGTTGGATTGTAGTGTTTTGTCATTGTTTTTTAGTGTACTGTTCTGTATTATACTGAATTGTAATGTTTTGTAAATAAAAAGTCTTTACTTTTATATATAATGTTGACTCTCTTGACTGGAAGAAGCTTTCGGTAGATGAAATGTATTCAAGAGTTGTTACTAAAACAGAAAATGGGTCAATTCTTTTATTTCATAACGGGGTTGAAAACACACCCGAAGCGTTAAGAAAGATTTTGGAGAAATTAAAAAATGACGGCTACGAATTCGTAACCGTCAGTGAGCTTATATATTGGGATAACGCTGAAATTGATTATAGTGGTAAACAGAAATCAATCAGTTAAAAGTTTTTTTAATACATCAGGATTTCTTGTTGTAATGTTATCTGGTGCGAAGTAGAGAATTTTATACATATCCTTTTCTTCGTTAACCGTCCAGATTGAAACAAGTAAATCATTATTATGGAATGTGTCAACTAAATCTTTAGTTGCAGAATCTTTATTGAAATTAATCCCTACTGCCCCGCTGTCCTTTACGATTTTTACAAGGTCGTTAAGGTATTCCGGGGTTTGTTTATTCTCTTTTTTTACTTCGTAATTAAGATAATAAGGAACAGTCGGGCATTCCTTTTTTACTGTTTCAATGTCTTCAACATTAATGCCAGTAAAGAAAACTCTTTTTGTGATTTTATACTTTTCGGCTAAATTGTAAACAACGTGCAGATAATCATTACACAATTTTACGTCAACGTTAACTTGTACGTTTTCATAAGTGCTTATTAACTTAAATGCTTCGTCGAGTGTTACCTCATTCCCTTTTGGTGCATCGTGAGAAAGCACCGCAATATTTTCGGTATTGAAATACAAATCAAATTCAACAATTTGTGCACCATGCTCAATGCCGACTTTAATTGCTTCAAGAGAGTTGTCAGAAGTACCACAACAGCCGGTATGTGCGGTATATGTAAAATCTTTGGGCAAGTTTATTTGTTGACTTTTATAAAACTCTGTTTCTTTTTTGTTATCCATAAAAATCACACCACCTACGATAATTGAAATTGATACAACAAAAGCCGCTACTATTATTACACATTTTTTTACTTTCATAAACTTACCCCAGATTAAACTTTATTCTAATTCTTCAAGAATTATTTTTATTTCATCATTTGTATAATTCCAAAAATCCAATTTGTAAAGCACATTATCATAAACAAATTGAACTGATACCCTACCATCACTCACATTCTCACCATAAGGAGAATTACCTATTGTGTAAATAACAGCATCTACATCTAAAGAATTAATTTTATAGGTTTCATTATATTCCATTCCACCTGCGGCGTCAATACCTTCAATAAACGGATAAACATAACCTTCATCTGCATTTTCATTAAGAATTCTTGCAGAATAAGTTGCATACTTCTCTTCACTTTCTTTCAAAAATGATGCCCACCATAAATCAACAACTGCAACACTTCCATTTTTATTTAGGCTGGTTGAATAATTAATTTCATTTTCAAAGGCATCCTTATAATTTAAAATCTTAAAGCCTAACGTTTCAGCAACTTGCTCAAAAGTCATAGGAATTTTAGAATATTCATCAGACTTAACCGCTGTGTCAGGAATTTTTCTGAATGGTACATTTTCATACAACTGAACGCTTGAGCCATCCTGAAATTTAATTTGTGAAGCATTCTGATAAATATTTATACCAGCAGCCGCAATAGTACTAAACAAAAGAACAATTAAAATAACAGCTACAAGTGGCATTTTTATAAACATCAATTTATTACTCTTTTTACTACTGGAAAAATTCATTGCTTCTTCAACATAAACAGAGTCAATTTCATTCAAACTTTTTGAAATAATTTCTTTTTTCATAAATCAAAACCCTCTTTTTCTAAATACTTTTTTAAGCTTTCTCTGATTCTGGAAAGTTTTACAGATACATAGTGATTATTAACATTTAAATCTTCTGCAATTTCTGTAACAGACATTGCAAACCAGTACCGTTTTATGAACATAATTCTGTCATTCTTAGATAATGTCTTTAAAAAAGAATTAATTAATCTTGTTAATTCAAGAGAATCCAATTCACTTTCAACATTATTAAAGCAAGAAAAACATTCATACAGTTCATCTAAAGCTACATCATACTGACTATTACGCTTAAATGCGGTGTTAAAGTGATACTTTTTTATTGCTTGATTACGAACAATTTTTAAAACATATGCCTTTAAAGATGATGGATTTTGTGGTGGTATTGAATTCCATACACCTAAGAAAGCGTCGTTTACACATTCTTCGGAATCTTGTTTATTTTTCAAAATGTTTTCGGCAATACTTTTACATAAAAAACCATATTTATTTGAAAGTTCTGTTATCGCTTTTTCTGAGCGCTCATTGAAAAGCTGAATAATTTGATTTTCTTCCAAATTTTATCATCTCCTTTACCACCACACCTATTTAGTACGATTTCAAAAAGAAATATCTCAAAAAATTTTAATATAATAAAAGAGTGGTTAATTGATTTCTCAACTAACCACATAAATTATTAATCAAGGAAGTCCTTGAGTTTTTTGCTTCTGCTTGGGTGACGAAGCTTTCTTAATGCTTTTGCTTCAATCTGACGGATACGTTCTCTTGTAACGTTGAATTCTTTACCAACTTCTTCAAGAGTTTTTGGGTTACCATCGTCAAGACCATAACGAAGGCTTAAAACTCTTGCTTCACGTGGGGTGAGAGTTTTAAGAACATCTGAAAGTTGTTCGCGCATTAATGCCATTGATGCCGCATCAACTGGTGCTTGTGCATCATCATCAGGAATAAAGTCGCCCAAGTGGCTGTCTTCTTCTTCACCGATTGGTGTTTCAAGAGAAACTGGCTCTTGTGCTACACGAAGGATTTCACGAACCTTATCAACTGGCATATCTAATTTTGCTGCAATTTCTTCTGCAGTTGGGTCTCTGCCGTTTTCGTGAAGAAGCTGGCTATTTGTCTTTTTAACCTTGTTGATTGTTTCAACCATATGAACAGGAATACGGATTGTTCTTGCCTGGTCTGCAATAGCACGTGTAATTGCTTGTCTTATCCACCAAGTAGCGTAAGTTGAAAACTTGAAGCCTTTTGTGTAATCGAATTTATCAACTGCTTTAATAAGACCTAAGTTACCCTCCTGAATTAAATCTAAGAACTGCATACCACGACCAACGTATCTTTTTGCAATACTAACAACAAGACGAAGGTTTGCTTCTGAAAGACGCTTTTTAGCTTCCTGGTCATCAGAAGTAATTCTCATAGCAAGTTCAATTTCTTCTTCTGGAGTTAAAAGTGGCACACGACCAATTTCTTTTAAATAAACTTTTACAGGGTCATCAATAGCAACGTTCTTTGCATCTGGTGCAACTTCTTCTTCAACATTTTTTGTAACATCAAGGTCGAAAGAAAGCGCATCGAGCATTTCTTCACCGAGGTCATCAATAATTTCAATATTGTTGCTCTCGACTGTTTCATAGAGCTTGTCGAGTTCTTCAATATCAAAATCCATTTCGAGAATTACAGCATCAATTTCGTGAGTGGTAAGCTTACCAGTAGCCTTACCTTTTTCAATCAACGCTTTAATTTGTGGTTTCTTGTCTAATCCTTCCATTTTTACACCTTTCTTTTCACAATAATGCTTTTTTGCATTAAAAATTTACTTTTTTTCGTCCTCAGATTTCTTTAAATTTGCAAAGAAATCTAAAAATGCTTTGTCATCCATACTTGATGGCTTTTGCTCTTCACTTTTTGCTTTTTCACTTTTTAATACACTTATACAATCCACACATTCTTCGAGTGTATTAGAAACAAGCGAGGAGTTGGCAAAAAGTTTTGCTACAACATTCATTTCATCAGAAGTCAAGTGTGGAGCTAAAAGCGAAATTTCTACGCTCAGGCCCTCACTTAATCTATTTAATATGAGTGTTAGTATTTTTTTATTTAACGGCGTAATAAAAAGTTCGGGGGTCAAATCATCCTTTAACTTATTATAAAACGCTGTGTTATTAAGAATTGAAATAAGAAGAATATCTTCTGCTTTTGCGGCACGAACGAACTTCGCACGTTCTGGGTCAAACGACTTCTGAACCTCACGTTCTTCTTTTTGTGCAGTTTTAAACGCTTCACGCTTAACTGCACGTTGTTCTTTATTAGTATTATAATTTACAGTAGTCAGAATTGAATCTTTCGACACACCCAACTCTTCAGCTAATTTTGAAGCGTAAACATCACGTTCAATTGCACCAACACGTGTCAGTAATCTTGAAGCATCGTTTAAATAATTCTGTCTGCCATCTGCAGTATTAAGATTATACTTTGCTTTCGTAATATGCAAATAATACTCAATAGCATTAAGAGCGTTATCAATAAGGCTTTGAAATCTGTCCTGCCCACCACGTTTTTTAAGAATTTCGTCAGGGTCTTTATCTTCTTCCTTATTACCTGGTAGCATTATAACTTTAACCTTAACGCCAGTTTTAGCGAAGAGTGAGAGTGCTGCTCTCACAGCCTTCTGCCCTGCTTCATCAGCATCGTAGCAGAGGTAAACCTCTTCTGCATAGCGAGAAATCAAAGTAACCTGCTCAGGCGTTAAAGCAGTACCAAGTCCTGCAATAGCATTAGTAAAGCCATATTTATGAAGTGCTATAACGTCCATATAACCTTCACAAAGAATCAATTTACCATTATTACCATTTTTGGCAAGGTTCAATGCAAAAAGCTCTCTACCCTTTTTATAAACAGGTGTGTCACCAGTATTTATATATTTAGGTTTTGAGTCATCTAAAACTCTGCCACCAAAAGCAACCACGTTGCCACGTAAATCTATAACAGGAAAAATCGCTCGGTTTCTGAAATTATCGTAATAATTCTTTTTACCATTTTTTTCTGAAAGCTTTACTAAATCAGCTCTGACTAAATCGTCTTTACTAAAGCCTTGTGAAACAAGGTAATTTGTAAGAGTGTGCCAATCATCAGGGGCAGCACCTAAACCGAAACGTGTAATATCATTTTTAGTAAGCCCACGTTTTATAAAATACTCGCGTTGAGTTTTACCTTTATCACTCATAAGAGTTTCGTGGAAAAACTTTGCCGCAGCACGATTCATTTCATAAGTTAATTTTCGTTTTTCGTGAACTGTATCATCAAATCTTTCGTCTGGCATTTTAATGCCACTTCTGTCAGCTAAAAATTTAACTGCATCTATATAATCTAAATTCTCAATATTTCTTATAAACGTTATTACATCGCCACCAACGTGACAACCGAAACAATAATATGAAGAAGTTTCGGGGTAAACTGTAAATGATGGCGTTTTTTCATTATGAAAAGGACAAAGCCCTGTAAGATTTCTGCCACGTCTTTTTAGTTCAACGTAACTTGAAATCACAGATTCAATATCATTTCTGTCACGAATCTGCTCTAAAAAATCGTCAGATAATCTGACTGCCATTCACCTTCCCCCTTTCACACTCTTTTCACTCTTCACAATTCACTTTTCACTATACACTCCAAGTCTTTGGAACAAACAAATCAGTAAAGGTTTTTATTGAATATGCATCTGTCATACCAGAAATAAAGTCACAAGCGGCTCTTTCTGAACCCTCTTTTTTGGCTATTTCATAGTAAAATTCAGGCATTTTATCAGGATAGAATGAGAAGTATTTATAAAGTTGTTTAATCATATCCTCTGCTCTGAATTCTTCGCTTTTGCAAACTGGATTTGTATAAACGTTTTTAAACATAAAGCTGTGAAGCTCGTTAAATGCTTCTTGAACTTCATCTGACATTTTAACGTCATCAACTGTATTTTCAATGACAGACATAACGAAATTATTAATTCTTTCAGATTTACTGAAACCTACTGTCATTCTTATTTCTAATGGAATATCGTCTTCTGTTAATACATTCGCTCTTTTTGCATCATCAATATCGTGATTAATATATGCAATTTTATCGGCTAATTTAATAATTCTTCCTTCAAGTGTTTTTGCTTCAGGACCTTTAGTGTGACAAAGAATACCGTCACGTACTTCTTCTGTTAAATTAAGACCTTTACCGTCACGCTCTAAGCAATCTACAACTCTGACACTCTGTTCAAAATGAGTAAAACCTTTAGGATACACTTCGTTTAACGCTCTTTCACCAGCGTGACCAAATGGAGTGTGACCCAAATCATGACCTAAAGCAATAGCCTCGGTTAAATCTTCATTTAAAGAAAGTGAACGGGCAATTGTTCTTGCAATCTGGCTCACCTCTAAAGTGTGAGTTAAGCGTGTTCTTAAATGAACGTTATCTGGTGCTAAGAAAACCTGAGTTTTATCTTTTAAACGTCTGAATGCAGAGGAATGTAAAATTCTGTCTCTATCTCTCTGGAAGGCAGTTCTTACGGGACATTCGTCTTCTAAAACAAGTCTGCCTTTAGTATTAGCACAAAGAAATGCATATTGTGAAAGTTCCCTTTTTTCTCTTTCTAAAGTTCTTAATCTTATTTCATCTGACACGAATATCACCTACCTGAAAATACGTTACTTTAATATAATACGCCTAATTTTCTTTTTTCCCTTTAAAAAATTTAAATTTTTTTGAAATTTCTCAAAAAGATTATATTTTCTACAAAAATCAACCTTCTGCTATAACTGTTCCACATTCTTCTGGTGTAACCTTACCATTAGTCAAATCGGCACATTCTTTAAAAAACTTGTTTTCCATTTCTTTCTTCAAACGGAATTCTAAGGTTACGTTTTCAGAGAAATCTGAATTTTCTATTACGCCACCTAAATCACGTACTAAAGAATCGAGTTTATTATAAAAAGTATAGTCTGCAGAAACTTTATAAACAGTCCAAGGCATTAGAGTTATAATCTTTGACTCATCCACACCTAATTTTGCAGAATGTGAATAAGCTCTTACCAGACCACCGCCACCTAAAAGAATACCACCAAAATAACGTGTTACAACAACTACGCAGTCGGTTATATCTTCTTTTATAAGCACGTTAAGTGTCGGCATACCTGCAGTTCCCTGTGGCTCACCATCGTCAGAAAAACGTTTAATATTGCCCTCTTTAATGCAATAAGCGTAGACGTTGTGAGTTGCATCCCAATGCTTTTGCTTAATAGAAGCAATAAATTCCTGTGCTTCTTCTTCTGTTTTAACTGGTTTTGAGTAGCTCAAAAACTTTGATTTTTTAATTATATATTCAGTTTCGGCATATTCTTTTAACGTTTTATAAGCTTCTGACATAATGACACCACCTTTGATTAAAACCTTTATATATACTAAAAAGGCGGTGATAACTCACCGCCTGATTTAGTAACACAATATACAACTTATTTTGAAAGGTTGTATTTCTTATTGAATCTGTCAACACGTCCGCCTGTATCAACAAGTTTTTGTTTACCTGTGAAGAATGGATGGCAGTTTGAGCAGATATCAACACGCATATCGCTCTTTGTTGAAGCAGTTTCAATTACAGCGCCACAAGCACATTTAACCTGTGTTGGAGCGTAGTTTGGATGAAGTCCTTCTTTCATTTATTGTCACCTCTTTAAACAACTTTTAAAGTTTTAATACACATTAGCACGAGAATATTATCATAAACTGAGAAAAAAAGCAAGTGTTTTTTTAAATTTATTTTAAATTATTTTTAAAATCAGAAAAAGAAACTTAAAATTTCACAAATCGTGTTAAATGCAAGACAAATGAGAACCCCTAAAATAGTCGGTAGTAAAAACGAAACCAGTAGCCATTTTATACTTTTAGTTTCTTTATAAATGGTAATTAGCGTAGTAGCACACGGAAAATGAAACAAAGAAAAAAGAATAAATGAAATCGCAGTTTTAATGCTCCATGAATTGTTTATTAATATCTGACCTATTACCTCTTTACTCTCTATAGAAATTAATTCTTTAGTATCTGAATAAAGCATTAGACATATAGGCAAAACAATCTCATTAGCCGGAAGTCCTAATATAAATGATGTGAGTATTTCACCATCTAACCCCATAGCGATACCTAATGGAGTAAAAAACGAAATAATGTTATTTATTATACTTTTTTCAAAAAAATTTAAAAGAAGCCATATTATGATTCCTGCTGGAAACGCCACTACAACAGCTCTGCCTAAAACGGATAATGTTCTATCAATAACAGAACGAGCTATTACCTTGGTAAATTGTGGCTTTCTGTATGGTGGAAGCTCTAAAATATAGTGTGAGCGCTCCCCTTTAAGTAATGTTTTTGATAGTAAATTTGAAACAAGCAAGGTTACTGCTATGCTTATTACAATAATGAGAGAAAGCAAAAACGACGAAACAACTGCACTGCTCACAGGAAGATTAATTATAAAAAATATTGAAAGTAATTTAATTATAGCCGGAAACCTGCCGTTACAAGGCGTTAAACTGTTTGTAATTATCGCAACTAAACGTTCACGCTTTGAATCAATTATTCTTGCTCCTGTGACACCAACACAGTTACACCCATAACCCATACAAATTGTTAACGATTGCTTACCACTTGTATTTGCTTTTTGAAATTTACTATCGAGCACATAAGCGACTCTTGGTAAAAAGCCGAAATCCTCTAAAATTGTGAAAAGTGGAAAGAATATTGCCATTGGTGGAAGCATTACTGACACTACCCACCCGAGAACTCTGAAGCCCCCAAAGGTAATCATATTATTAAAAAGACTATTTACGCCGATATTTCCCAGGAAATTATAAATATAGCCTTCCAAACTACTAAAAGCCTTCATTAAAATTTCTGACGGAACATTAGCACCAACTATAGTTATAAAAAAGATTGAAAAGAGCATTAAAATCAAAACGAAATATGATGTTACTTTTCCAATAACAAATTTATCTATTTTTAAATCACGACATTCTTTTTCACTCTCACAAAGCATCAATACCTTTCCTGCTATTTTCTCGGCTTCAGAATGTAAATTTTCTGCAATTATTTCAGAAAACAATTCACTATCTATACTTTTTTCATTAAGATAACTATAAGCATTAACTATTGAATCTTTTACAGCTTCAATTTCTCTTATATCGTAGCCCAGAAATTCATTAAGCGATTTATAAAATTCATTATCACCATCAAGTAGCCTTAATGATAACCATCTTTTGCTGATACCTTTTAAATCCTGTTTAAAAATCGAAGCGTAAACAAACTCAGTTGCTTCTTCAAGCTCTTTTTTATATTTCATCTGCTTTGATTTAAGTTTATTATTTTTACTTAAAGCTTCTTTCAATTCAGGTATACCAACATTGTTTCTTGCTTCGAGACCTACTACAGTAACACCTAATTCGTAGCTAAGTAAACTAAGGTCAATTTTTATTCCTTTCTTTTTAGCTTCATCTAATAAATTAACAGCAACTACAACTTCCTTTTCCAATTCTTTAACCTGCTCAATAAAATATAAATTTCTTTCTAAAGAAGTTGCATCGCACACTATGAGAATTTTGTCGTATTCACTAAAACACAAAAAATCTCTTGCGACACATTCTTCTTTTGAATGTGGTGTTAAAGAATAAGTACCAGGAACATCAACTACTTTATAAACGGTATCTTTAAATTCGTATTCACCCATTGCAACCTCTACAGTTTTACCGGTCCAGTTACCTGTATGTTGTTTAAGTCCTGTAAGAGCATTAAAAACCGTGCTTTTACCTACGTTTGGATTTCCTGAAAGTGCAATTTTAATTACGTTACCCATAATTATCACTCTTTTTTCTGATAATTATATTTTTTGCATCGATATTTCTCAGAGCTATTACAGCACCCTTGATTTTATAAGCTCTCGGATCTCCAGACGGACTACTGTGAAGCAACATAACCTCTGCCCCATTTATAAAACCAATGTCTCTTAACCGTCTTTTTAGCCCAATTTCTGATTCTACCCGTAAAACAAAACCTTTTTCACCAGGCTTCAGATTAAGTAAATTAGTCATTTTGTATCACAACCTCACTTCGCTATTACCAATATATGTGAACTTTTATAGTAATGTGATTATTGATTTTCTTTTTAAATTTTGGTAAAATAGAAAAGATGTGTGATTAATAAAAAAAGAGGCGTAAATATGAAAACAAATAACAAAGAAGGCTTTTTCTACTCGTGCTTTGCATATCTCGTTGTCACGGTGCTTGATTTATATTTCACTTACCTTGGCACACCTAATTTGGCACTTGAAGGTAACCCACTATATAACGTTGTATTTTTCGATTGGGGCGGACTTATTACCCTTAATCTTATAACATTTGCAATTTACGTTTTAATTTCTTACTATGGTTTTGTTGGTTACAAAAGACCTGTTACAAAAGAAACTGATTTAAAAAGATATCTTTCATATATTTCATTTGGTGACCCCAATAAATATGTTGCTATGATGTGGAAAGCACCAAAATACTGGGCACCACAAATTGCCTGCCTTTGCTGGTCGGTTGCGATTATTTTACCATTCGCAAGATTATTTATTGTTATACTCTGGTTCTTTTTAATTATGAAAATTGATGATAATCTCTTTTATACTATAGTTGCATCTATCCCGATGGGCAGAATTGACGTTGTTATTGCTATTTTAGGTGCCTGGGGATTATCTTTCGTATGGATTGCAAAAGAATTCAAGGAAAACCTAAAAAGCATTGAACACAGAAAGAAAAAAGAAGGTAAAGTAATTGACTGATAAATTAAAACAGATTGTTATTGCGCATATAAAAAAATACCCTGAAGCAGAGCTTCAGGATATTTTAAAAATGCTTTATCAGAATGAATTCGGACCTAAGCATTTAGCAGAAAATGAAATAGAATGCTTTAAAAGTCTTTCAAATGAAATTAACAATATTAACTACGATGAAAGTGAAGAATTATTTGAAGACATTGGTGAAGGTGCTTTAAGGCTTAATTTAAAGGCAATTCCAGTGGGAACTGATTTAAACTACATAAACAAAATAATTGTTAATTCTGCAAATGATTTTTGTGGCACAAATGAAAAGCTTGTTGTAAAATTTGGTCTTTTGGTAGTTATGGCACAAAATAACGAGATACCTTTTGACATTCAGAAAGTTCGTGACGAAACAAATGCTTTTGCAAAAAATGGGTTTAAGCCTATAAGTCATAGCGAAGTTTATAAACAAATCTACTCACCGTCTTACAGAGTTATAAGTAAAAAATACAAAGAATTAGTTGAGACTGTTATTGAATTAAGAAATCTTGACTTCAATAAAAAGCATATTGTTATTTCTATTGATGGTAATTCTGCTTCTGGTAAATCTACATTAGCAGAAAATTTAGCTAATCTTTTAAATGCTGAAACAGTACATTGTGACGACTTTTTCTTACCTCAAGAAATGAGAAGTAAAGAAAGACTCAATGAAGTTGGCGGAAATATTCATTACGAGCGACTTAAAGAAGAAGTAATTGACAAATTAAGAAAACCAGCTGTCATTTCTTATAAAGCATATAATTGCCAGAGTGATGATTTCAAAAATAAGTTTTTGATGAATAAAAAAGTTATTATTGTTGAGGGTGCATATTCAAGTCACCCATATTTTGAAAATTACGCTGATTTTAAAATCTTTTTAAAAGTAGATGAAGAAACGCAAAGAGAAAGAATTTTAAAGCGTAATGGCGAAGAAATGCTTAAACGTTTTACTAATGAATGGATACCAAAAGAAAACAAATATTTTAATGAATTTAAAATAGAAGAAAAAGCTGATATTATAATAAGGAGTGTTTAAAATGAATTACAGAAGTGATTTAGTAAACAACATTTTACCTTTCTGGTTAAAGGATGCTATTGATTACAAAAACGGTGGCATCTACACTTGCCTCGATAAAAAAGGTAATATTTACGGCACAGATAAAAGCGTATGGTTTCAGGGCAGAGCTTTGTGGGTATTTTCTAAAGCATATAACTGCATTGAAAAGAACGAAGAATATTTAAACGCTGCTAAAAACATTTATAAATTCTTAGAAAAATGTACAGATACAGATGGCAGAATGTTCTTTACAGTAACTGAAGACGGCAGAGAATTACAAAAGAGAAGATATTATTTTTCTGAAACATTTGCTGCTATTGGTTGTGCAGAGCTTTACAAAGCAACTGGTGATAAAGAGGTTTTAGACAGTGCAGAAAAATATTTTAACGTAGCTTTAGAATGCTTTAAGGGTATAAGAAAAAACCAACCTAAAATTAACCCAGAAAACCAACAGACAAAGGCACTCTCACCTGTTATGATTATGCTTGCTACTGCTCAGGTTATGAGAAGTATAGAAGGTCTTTACGACAAATATAACGCTATTGCAAAGGATTGTCTCCAAGAAATTTTACACGGCGGTTATTTAACAGAAAGAGCGTTACTTGAAAGCGTTAGTGTTGATGGTAAATTTATTGACTCACCTAATGGCAGAATTGTTAATCCTGGTCACTCTCTTGAAGCAGCATGGTTTATTTTAGCTGAAGGTATTGTTACAAAAAATGATGAAGCAATATCTGTTGCGAAGAAAATTATTGATATTACACTTCCGTTAGGAATTGATAAAGAGCATTTTGGTATTATTGCTTTTACAGATTTAGATGGCAAACCACCTGTTCAGCTTGAATGGGATATGAAGCTCTGGTGGCCACAATGTGAAACAATGATTGCATTAAGACTTGCTTACACAGTATTTAAAGAAGAAAAATACTTAAAGCTTTACGAAGAATTTAAAGCTTATTGTGAAAAATATTTTGTTGATAATGAAGATGGTGAATGGTATGGCTACCTTCATTACGATAACACAGTTTCTAACACCTTGAAGGGCAATATTTTCAAAGGTCCATTCCACATTCCGAGACTTTACATAATTATGGCAATGATGGACGAATTCGGTGGAATTGAAGAGTATATGAAATAAAAAATAGCAGAGCAAATTGCTCTGCTATTTTTATTTTATAAGATACTGAAAGCCTGTTAATACTGCTAAGAAGCCGAAGTTGAAGGCAGTAAACATCAAAACATATTTCTTTGTTTTGCCAGGGTTATTTTTTGAGTATTCTCTTAAAGTAATTAAACTTGCGAGTGAAGCAATTAAAGTGCCAACGCCACCGATATTCACACCTAAAAGTAAATCTTTATAATCAGTTGTAAACTGTGAAAGAAGAATTGCAGAAGGCACGTTGCTTATGAACTGACAAGAGATAACGCTGAAGAGAAGTGTGCTTTTATCGAGTAAGAACTGAAAAAGTTCTTTAACGGCATCAATTCTCGCCATATTCCCAGAAAAGATAAAGAATGCACAGAATGTTAAAAGTAACGGATAATCTACCATTTTAAGTGCTTTTTTATCTAATATTAAAAGAGCTGTTGGAATTATGATTAAACCTGTCCAATAAGGGATAAAACGAAAAACAATTAAAATTGAGTAAGCAAAAAGCACCAAGTAAATTGCAGTACGTGTTTTGCTTACGTGCATTTCTTCGCCCTCTAATTCGAGTGGCTCTTTTTTTACAAAAATAAAGCAACAAGCAGTTATAATTGCAACAGACAATATAAATGTTGGCAACATTGTGAGCATAAATTCGCCTGTTGGAATATTGAACTTTGAGTATAAAAACAAGTTTTGTGGATTACCAAATGGTGTTAACATACCACCTAAATTAGCGGCAATATTCTGCATTATAAAAGTAAATGCCATATATTTCTTTTTACCGGTAGTTTTTAAAACAAAACAACCTAAAGGCAAAAAAGTTAAAAGTGCCATATCGTTTGCTATTAACATAGAACCAATAAAGGTAATATATATAAGTGCTAAAATAGCAAATCTGGCATTTTTAAAGAGTTTTACAATCTGCTCAGCTAACATATAAAAGAAATTAATATTTTTTAAAGCACACACCACTGCTAAAACGCAGAAAAGACAAGTAAGTGTTTTAAAATCAAAATAACCTATGTAATTTTTATCTACCGGAACAATTATAGTAGTAATTAACGCCGCAATAAGAGCAATCATTAAAACAACGTTTTTCTTACAAAACCTTGGAACTTCTTTTACTATTACTGACATTTTTGTTATCTCCACAAGTAAATTCTTTTTAAACCTGAAATATAATAGTACTTGATTTTCAAAAAGTCAATAGATAAAAAGTGAGTTTAGAGCATTATGCAAAACGCACTTTTTCGATGCTCATTTTTTGGTCAAATACACTAAAAAAGCAGTTGCAAAATTGCAACTGCTTTTTCTACATCATCTTAATACTATATTATCACAAACAATTCTAATTCTAACGCCATCAATTAATTCAATAACAACACATTTCCATTGTGCATTTACATCTTTCTTCCCTGCACCTTTTAAATATGAATCATTATTATTTTTAATTTTATTCAAAGTTTTTTCTATAAACTCACAGTCATCAACAAGAGAAATAGATTTTATAATATTCTCATCCCATTGCCCTATATACTCTATAGCAATAAAATTTTCAAGTACAATAGATTTTAAAATATTATCAAGTTCCAAATCTAAAACAATATTGTCATAATCAATTGTGATTTTTTCTAAAGAATAATCGTGCCAAACTTCACCAAAAAACATATAACCTCCATTTTTTGATTATATTTAAATTCATTTTTCTATTTCAAATCTGTCAAGCAAATTATTAGCCCACGCCTCCAGATTTTTTTCAACTGACGAATCTTCAAAATCCAATAAGAAACTAAAGGATTTTGTTTCAATTTCTTCTCTCACATCTTTTGTACCTGCCCATTCAGGTTGGGACACAATGCCGACACCACTTATGTGACAAATATGATTCTTATCAATTTTCAAACTTTTTATTTGCGAAGAATGTATTGTATAAACAAAACTATCTTCCTCGCGATACACGGCACGTTTGCTACTGTATGCAGCTGGTGCTTCCTTAGATGCCTTCCAAAATACAAATTCTAAGCATTCATCCGTTAACAATAATTTTCCATTTGTCATTCCACTGTATGGTGATGCGCATTTGTATTTAGCACTATTTTTTACTGAAATAGCACAGAAGAAAGGAACACAGGCAAAACAAATTGCACCTGCTAAAAAAGTAAATGAACCAAATGCATCAAGAGGATGTTCAACAAGAAGCAGTAATACACCAGCTATAATAGTAATGGTCACAACATTCAATATTATATATAATGCTATTCTTATTGGCCATGTTTTATGTTGTTTACAGATCACCGAAAGATATTCTTTTCTTTTTTTTAATGAATTTTGATATTGTAACAATATTTCCACTCCACTCTAAAAAACTCTAACACCCAACACCTAAAACCTAACAACTAATATCAAATAACTAACAATCGGGCGACCAAAGGTCAGACCCTACTTACCACTGACTTACTGACTCACTGACAACTAATATCTCGTCAATTCCGCCTTAAAGAGCGTATCAACCGGATACTTACCGCCACCGCTTCTATACTTTGAAGCGCCTGACTCAAAGAGCAAGAAAATTGTACCATTTACACTTTCAATTCCCTGACTCATTGGAGGGGCTGTGTAAGACGTTTTCATATCCAGTTCGTCACACGCGTAAAGATTAATTTTATTACCATCTATTTCAATTGTATCTACCCTGTCACCTTCTGTAACGTCGTTAAACACTTTTATTACAGAGTCATTTTTTCGCCCATAGCTTGTGCTGAAAATAAAGCCACCCGAAAGTGTACGTGTCATACCCTGCACTTGTTCTGGAATTGCAAGCATAATATCTGGAACGTAGCCATCGTGAGTAGAATTGATTTTTTCAATCTTGGGGAGACCATCTTTAAGATTATAACCCTCACAATAAGCATAGAAGGTTTCACCAGAATTTATAGTTGTAACCCACTTTGATTCTTTGCGAGCTTCGTCAGCGCTTTCTACAAAGTCGCCCACCCATAAAATTTCACTATAAACGTTAGCAAATGAGCCTTTTGTGTTGAGTTTGAAATCAGAAGCAAAGCGAACTGTCGCACCATCTTGTGCCTTTTCTAAAGTATCTATTGCAATAGTACGAGCTGAATAATCACTCGTTACAAAAATATAACTACCAGAAGAAGCTACACCACCAGCGTGACCAAAATACATTGAACCATCTACATTCTGGAGTTTCACCGCTTTTATAAATGCACCATTTTCTGCATCTAAAATCATAAGCATTGATGGAAACTCACTATCTTCATAATAACCGCTTATAATTATCCAGTTTTTGTCAAAGTTATAGCAAATACCCTGAGGAATAATACCCTCATAAAGCCCCGGTGTTCTGAATGAAGGCTCAAACACGTTAAGGTAATTTTCATATTCTTCGTTTTCAGAAACAAAATCATACAAAACAACATTTGTGCTTGAAATAACGTCTGTAATCTCTTTAGTTCTTAAAATTTTTCTGCCACTACAAGAAGAAAGCATTGTAACTACAAGTAAAAGTGAGATTACAGAAAGGAGTATTCTTTTCACGATATATCACCTCGTTTTCAGTATTTTACTACAAACTGGGAAAAATTGCAAATTCTCGACCCCATCGACAAAATCTTTAATTTTATCGATGGGGTCGTTTTATTAAAATTCGATGTTAAAATCACCTAATTGATACTTAGTGCAAGGGAAATTTGTTTCACCATTTTCATCTGGGAATGGTGACCAGGTGTCATTTTCGTAAACTGCTCTTTCTGCTTCGTTTCTGAAATCTGGAATTTTATATTGAATACCATCATTAAGACTACTGCGCCAACCGAAAATTGCTGTTGCAGTCATAGCAGCTGATTTGTAAACGTCTAAGAATGGCTCTCTGTCATTCTGCACACAATCAAGGAAGTCATAAATTGCATAGTAGTCGCCACCAAAGTGACCGCTCTGACTTGCTCTGTCTTTATCGAATGGATACTCCGCATCATAGAATGTTTCTTGCTCCATTCCCTCTGGAATTTCCCAATCGTTATAGAAAAGACGAACCTTGTAGTCATCACCACGAACACTCTCAAGGCTACCCTTACCGCAGTTCATACGATACCAAAGACCGTGGCCACCAAATTTACACCAACCAGTAACACGAGCAATTGAACCATTACTCATTGTACAAAGCATAATTGAAGCAACGTCTTTTGTTGGTTCTTCTTCACGTTCAATGCGAACCTCATCACTATAAATGCTAAGAGCATTAACAGCAACAGGAACTTCGCCTGTAATTTGCATAATTGGTGCTAAAGCGTGAGTTGAATAGTAGCCAGACGGCATAAGTGCACGCCAGTGTTTTGCATCTGGAGTAATTACTTTGTAACCATCGTGTGGCATTGGGTGAACGTACTCACCCTCGCAGTAAACTGCACCACCGAGAGTTTTATTCTTATAGATTTCTTCCATTTTTCTTACTGTACCAAAATAAGCACAGTTTTCAGCAATCATATATTTTGCATTGCTCTTTTCAGCAGCACGGCATAATTTAACACAATCAGCAAGGGTTACTGCAGGGAGTGTTTCTGAATAAACGTGAATACCCTTTTCGAGTGCTTTAATAGCGTATTTTGCATGTTCATTAAAGTAGTTTGCTAAAATAACTACGTCTAAACCACTTTCAATGAATTCGTCAAATTCTTTAAAGTATTTTGTATCTTCACAAGTACATTTTTCAACAAGCTCATAAGTTGTTTCATCATAGTCACAAACAGCGTGAATGTAACCTTTTTCACTTAAAACTGCTGGTTCAGCAATAGCAGTACCACGTTTAAGACCAAATACGCCAACTTTTAATTTATCTTTTCTTTCTACTGTGCAGAGATTTTTAACGAAATTATTGTCGTTGTCATAACAATCAATATTCATATAGCCGTAACGATTAAGCCAGAAAAGCCAACGTGCTTCCATATCTTCTTCATAAAGAACTGGTCTGAAGCCTGCTCTTAAGTAAGATTTAACTGCTGGTACTCTGAATTCATCGGTTGTAAGACCAACGTAAGTACAATTAGCTTTTGAAAGTGCTGCTAAAGCGATTTCGTTAAGAATATTACCGAGACCTTTACCACGGCTGTCTTTATGAACAGAAACCATGTGCACCCAGCCACGACCATTCTCTTGAACAAGTGCGGTAATTGTAGCAACAGGGTTGCCGTTTTCTGTAATGAAGAACACGTTTTCAGGCTTGTAGCCGTCTGCTTCTTCAATAACTTCAACAAAACGTGTAGCGTCTGCATCGTCGCCAACAAGACCATTTTTGCAGATTTCTGCCCAAGCGGCTCTGTCTTCAACTGAACCATTGTAACTTCTGTACTCAAATCCACCTAAATCGGTTGGAAATTCGCAAGGTTCTTTTAACGTTTTATATAATTTTAACTGACTCATATCTTTACTCCTTATCTTTTATCAGTTTAATTTCTTTATAAAATTACCATCTTCATCGACGGCATCAATACCACTGTAACCGTATTCTGAAAGAAATTTGCACCAACGTTCTTCCATTTCATCGGTATAAAGAACAGGCTTATACCCTGCCCTTAAATATGCTTTAATAGCAACTGCACGGAATTCTTTAGTCTGCAAAAGGATTTTTTCCATTCCGTATTTATAAATTGCCGCTTCTGCAATTGCAACAAGATATTTTGCAACACCTTTGCCACGTGCTTCGGGTTTTGCAGTAACCATGTGAAGCCAACCTGTGCCGTTTTCTTCAGTAAGGGCTGTAACTGTGGCAATTTCAACACCATTTTCCATAACAAAATAAATAGTGTCGGGGTTATAGCCTATATGCTCAATAAGACGGGTTTTGTAAGCACTTTCGAGCGTTTCATCGTCTCTTATAATACCACAACGGCAAATATCAAACCAGAGTTTAATATCGCTTTCGCTACCGTCAAATTTTCTGAAAGTAAAGCCGTTAAATTCATTCACGAATTCAGTTGGCTCAACCTTTTTATACATCATTAAGTAATCAACGTAATCCATAATTTTACCTTTTTATGTGTGACAAAGTTTTATCTACCAAAGTAGAAATTTCAACAACGCCCATACCGGTAATACCAGTATCAAGTTTATTGTTTAATGGTTTAATCCACTCTGCACCGATTGAATTAAAGCCGTTTAACATACCTAAAACAGAGCCGACTGTTGCACCGTTACAGTCTGTGTCGTAGCCTATTTCAACTGCGAGACAGATTGACTTACCAAAATCGTTATTACCATAGAGTAAAGCGATAACTACAATTAAAGCATTCGGAATTGTGTGAACGCCATTGTGTGGGTCAAATTCATCGTATTTATTATGTATAAACGAAACACATTCTTCTTGTGAAACGCCGTTTTCGTATTTATTTATAATATCATAAACTGCTTCATAAAGTCGTGATGAAGCTGGAATTTCTGAAAGACCTGCTTTAATTACGTCAATAACGTTTTCAGCATCTGCCGCACTGGAAATCATAGCACTTGCGAACATTTCGCCATAAATACCATTTTTAGTATGTGAAATTGAAGCATCACGAAAAGCATACTCTGCCCCAAGTTCTTTATTGCCTGGTGTAATATAACCGAAGTAATCGCCACGAATTTGTGCACCAATCCACTCACGATACGGATTTTGATACATTGCAGAATACGGTGGTGCATAACCATTTATAAAGTTTCGGTATGCTACCTTTTCTGCCGTGAAATATTTTTCAATCGGTTGACTTTGAAGCCAGAGCTTTGCAACGTCTTTGGGTTCAAAATCGTGACCATACTTTTCAATTAAAATCTGAGATAATGTTGTATATGTTGTGTCATCATCTACTGGTGCACATTCTATAACATCTGCCCAAGCTTTATCGCGAAGATAGAAATCATATTTTTCAATCATTTCATCTGTGATTTCAGTTGAAACAATATAGCGTGATAACGGGTAATTGTCAGTTTCTTTAAGAAGTGGATATAACTCGTTTGTTTTAATACCCTCTAATGGCTTACCTAAAAGGCAACCACAAATTCTGCCGTACCAGGCACCTTTGATTTTTTCATAGAGCAACTTATCATCAAGCGTGATTTTTTTATAACTATAAGGCTTTCTTAATGATTTTATACCTTCTAAATCTGATGGCTCGTTATATTTATAATTAGCTTTAATTTCAGCATTTATAATTTTTTCAAAAATCTCGTCTGCAAGGTCTGCTTGTTCTTTTGAATAAGGCATTTTAATAGCCTTTTCAAAATCAGCTTTAAACTCGTCAATATTTAAACCTTCATCAATACATTGTTTAAGTTCAATATCGAGAGTTTTGCAGTAAGAATCCCAATAATAGTCACCTGAGTAATCAGGGCAGATTTTGTTATTAAGCATAAAACCACCATCACAATCTAAAAGATTATATACTTTTAAGTAGTAATAATCAAGAGAAAACAGATTATTTTATTGTAATTTTGAAAAGTCTTGCGCCGTGAGAATTAACCTTTGCAGAGAACTCGTTTTCGGTTACTGTGTATTCTTTGTGAGACCACATATCCCACACGCTGTATTTTGCACCACCGACTGCAATATCGGTAACGTCGAATTTAATTTCTCTCGCCTTTTCATCTGTATTAAAGAGTGCAACATACTTGCAATTTTCACCTTTAGAAGTCCAGATAATTTCACCCTTACCTTCAACCTCTTCACGTTTAAATTGCCTTGCACCACTTGAATTTTTGAGCATATCTATTAACTCTCTATTCTGAAGAAGTGAGAGAGTGAACTCGTCGTTTTCTCGCATTTCTGCACCAATCATAAGTGGTGAAC
>SVOI01000002.1 GCA_015066465.1 Oscillospiraceae bacterium | reverse complement strand
TGAAAATAGAATACAGACCAGGATAGGAGAAAAAGACGAAATTTGGCACGAATTTGACCAAATATGAGAAAGCAGATGTTTGTCAGAGTGTGGTGATATTTCGGGGTGATTCGGACGTATTTCGCAACGGATTTATAGGCAGGAATAAGAAAAGTCTTTGCTAAAGCGACTTTTCGGCTCACATCAGGCGGCGGTGCCACCTGTTTCAAGGCGTTTGCCGATTTAGGATGGTTCGTAACCTTAAAACACCCTTTCCTTTGCTGAAACGAAAAAACAGGCTTGATTATAAAGAAATCAAGCCTTGTTTAGGTCTTTGCCGAACGTTCTAATGAATGTTTTTGAAATATTAGGCAAATAAAGAAAGGAGCAGAAATCTGCTCCTAAAATTTTGTAATGTTGTTTAATAAACAACTCGACAAATTGGAATTTATCTTTTTGTTAGTTTTTTGCACCAAGTCCATTTTCCACATTTAGTACACTTCAACAATCTTCTGGTTGGGGTTTGCATCAACAAGGCAATCCCTTTATAGTTAGGAACAAACATATTTTGACAATTCTTACATTCATAATATCCTGTCTCTACCTTAAATTTAAGAGCGATAATGCAAGGGATTACAAAAAGTATAACAGATACTATTATCAAAAAGTATTGAAATGGACATTCAGGGATAAGGAGTGATATTAAAGTCACCAGACAAATAAGTGCAAGCAGACTGATTGCGACAATCACACAAGCGGAATGTAGTAGTCGTTTATGATATCTTTCCTCGTTTTTCGCCATCTGAAAAATCAGTTCATTTAATTGGTCATCCTTTTGTTCCATATCAATCATCTCCCCACATAATAATTCATTTACATTTATTCCGAGAATTGAACAAAGGTCGAGCATAATATCAAAATTGGGCATTGCTTTGCCGGTCTCCCATTTTGATATGGCTCTGTCGGTTACATTTAATTCTTCTGCCAACTGTGCTTGTGTAAGATTTTTATTTTTTCTGCACTCGGCAATAAATTTTCCTATTTTGATTTGGTCCATAAGCTACCTCCTTTTACTTTAATTGTAGCACCTTTTAATAAAAATAACACGAACTAATGGTTGAAAGGGGAGAAATCAACTATTAGTAGAGTGAAAATTAAACATTAAATTCAAGTTTGTCGAGTTGATTATACCATACAATACGAGTTACTACAATAAAAATATAGCAATTTGGGTGTTTTAAGATGAACAAAATTTACACTGCAACAAACAAAGATAAGCAGGTGACTTGAATCATAGACTCGAGCCACCTGTTAAAATTTTTTTAATATTGAATCACAGATTTTTTTCAAACGTATATCGTTGTATTTCCATACCTAATGATTTGTAAAAATTGACAGCATCTGCATTGAATTCCCAAACATGTAAATCCAATCTTTTAGCGCCATTTTCTTTTGCAATATGTTCAGTTTCTAAAAATAACTTCTTGCCAATTCCTTTTCCTCTGAATTCATCTTCTACATAAAGTGCATCCATAAAAGCTATTTTTATATCAGTCATGCCAGACGTGCAAAATTTCGTATTGCTTATACCTATGATTTTTCCTTCTTCTTCAGCACACAACATAATTTTGTTTTTGTTTTTGATTTGCTTTTTAAAATCTCGTTTTTTATTTATATAATCAAGTTTCTTGTATAACTCTGGTTCAGCTTCAACATGCTGATTATGAAGTTTTTGAAACAACAATTCTGCTTGTTCGTAATCATCAGCATTCATTTGTCTTATTATCATATCAAATGTGAATTTCCTTTTCATTTTTTTGAATTAAAATAATTAGGTACATTATATCATGTAAAAGAAACTTAAACAATAAGCAATTTTAAATTTATTTGGATGCAAATTACAGAGCTTGTTTAAGCATCTTTCTCAATTGGTTTTTGAACAAGGTTTAAGGCAAGAAATTCGCCCTGAAAAATAGAAATAAAAAATATCTGTAAAATTTCTATAAGTGGGCAAATTTGTGGTCAAAACGGTTAAATTACGATTTCAGAAAAAAGTAAAAACCGCTGAAACCCAATGGTATCAACGGTTTTCGATGGTCCGAGTGACGAGACTTGAACTCACGACCTCTTGACCCCCAGTCAAGCGCGCTACCAACTGCGCCACACCCGGATAGTGTATTGTATATTATCACAGAATCAGCTATTTTTCAAGAGTTGATTAAAAATAATGTGGGGATAAAGTCATAAAATCATAAAAATTAGTTGTAAATGCTTAATACGAAAAAACAGGCGAGTATTTGTCAGCAAAATATGTAAACTAAGTTCTGAAATACGACAAAAAGTTGAAAAAATGAATGAAATCCAACAAAAAGTGGGGTTTTTATTGCAAAAGTAGACAAATTTTTAAAAAATATTGGAAAATTTACAAAAAACTCTTTACAAATGGAAAATTGTGTGATATATTATAAACAAGAAATCCGAGAGGGTTTCGAAATCTCCTTTTTATTTCATTATAATTCTCCCCCAAAAACTAAGCGAAGCGATGAGAAGAACTCCCAACTTCTCATCGTTTTCGCTTTTTTTAATATTTATACATTTTGATTTAATTCTTATTAAGCAATATAAACTAATTTTGTTGGTGATATTTGCTAAATATTGTGCAAATAATCAACTAAAATGTATGAATTTTGAATTTTTAATCAAAAAATATAGACAAATTGTTGTTTTTTTGTTAAAATGTATATTGAAATAGGTGTATTGTCCCCTAATATACTTGATTCCCCAATAAAGATATACTTTGTCGAGGTGTGTTATGAAAACAATTTCTTTGAAAAAACCTAAGGCTGAAGGTGGAAATCGTAAAAAGATTGACATCAAAAAGCCGAACGCTGAAAATCTTAAAAAGATTAACATTTTAAAGAAGAAAAATACAGCAAAGCAAACCCGTGAGCAGCAAGAAGAGGGTCTTCTTATCAAGAATATGATTATAATTGCTATAATCGCTATGTATTATGCAATTAACAAGGGTACCAGTGGTTTAGTTACTGAGGGTATTATTATTACAGTAGCTGTAGCAGTTGTTGTAGGTGTGTTCTTCCTTCTTAAAAAGCTCAAGGTTAAAATTTATGCACGTGGTGCTTTGATTACAGCGGCACAATTACTCTTGATATTTGGTATTTCGTTCTTTGGTACGAGCCTTACAGACGACTTCATTCTTTATGCAGTTAGTGCTGTTATGACTGGTATTTACTTCAGACCGTCTTACGTTGTTATTCAGGCAGTTCTTCTTAATGCATTCTTATTATTTGTTAAGTTATGCAGACCAGAGATGTTCGGTTTCAATCCAGACGATATTCCAATGTGCTGGATTTGCTCTAACGCTTCAATGATAGTTTGCTATATGATGGTTAACCGTGGTAAAACTCACATTGAAAGAGCACAGAAAGAAGCAGAAGAAACTGCTAAGCTTTTAGGCGAACTTGCAAATATTCAGACTCAACTTTCAACAAACGTTTCAGATACATATCACGAAATCATCAGCCTTACAGCTGCTGGTGAATCAATTCAACAAGCTGGTGACAATCTTCAGACAACTAATGAAGATATTGGTTACACAGTTGCTGAAACTACAGACGCTGTTCATAATCTCTTCTCAGATATTGCACAATGTGTAACTTCATCTGACAAGATTTCAGGCGTTGTTTCAAGTGTTAATACAATGGTTGTTACTAACCACGATAACCTTGAGGCTACCGCTACACACCTTTCATCTGTTGATAACAGTATGGTTCATCTTGATGAACTTATTACAAGACTTCAGGAAGCAATGGAGAGAATCAAGACATTCTCAAATGAAATTGATAATATTGCACGTCAGACAAATATTCTTTCACTTAACGCTGCAGTTGAGGCTGCTCGTTCAGGTAAAGCTGGCGCAGGCTTTGCGGTTGTTGCTGGTGAAGTAAGAACTCTTGCGGCTCAGAGTAAAGAGTGTTCAAACGCTATTAATGAAGTTATCGGCGAGCTTGATGCTATGATGGTTTCAACTAAAGAGCAATCTGAAATTGGTGTTACTGCTGTTAACGAATCTCAGAAACAGCTTGGTATTCTTAATGATAGCTTTACAACTCTTAAACAACAAATCGATGAAGTTGAGCAGGCTATTGATGAACAGACATTTGCAATTCAGAGAATGCAACAAATTGGTTCTGACCTTGTTGAAAAAATGCAGAAGGTTGATAATAACTGTGTAAGTGGTAAAACTGATGCAGATGGCTTGTTTGAACAAATCGTTCTCTTTAATGACAGTATGCAGTTACTCTCAAAGAGTGCTGACAGCATGAAGACATTAACAGATTCAATTTCTACTGAAATTGAAGGCGAAGACGAATAAAAATAACGGGGGTTGAGTGAAATCAATCCCCGTTTTAAAATTTATATAATTGGAATAATAATTTTATGAAAAACGTTAAGAATTTAAAAATAATAATAATAATTGCAATTATAGTTGTTGCGGTGTTAATTGGTGGTGGGCTTGTTGTTGGTAATTCTGAATTGTTTGAGGATGAAACCACGACAGAGCCTGTAACTCTTGCTACCACAAGAATAACTTTCATAGAAGGGTCTACTCTCACAGAGTGCTTTAAGTTATTAGAAGAAAATGGCGTTGCTTCTTACGAGAGTTTAATGAATGTGGCACAAAACTCTGATTTTAGCAATTATAAAATTTATTCAGATATTCCTGATGATGAAAATCGTTGTTTCAAGTTAGAGGGGTATCTTTTTCCCGATACTTACGATTTCTTTTTAGATGAACCACCTGAAAGTGTAATAAGTAGGTTTTTGAGTAATACAGATGTTAAAATTACCGACGAAATGAAAGCGAGGGCTACTGAACTCGGCTACACTATGGATGAAATTATTATAATAGCATCTATAATTCAGGCGGAAGGGGCATTCCCTGATGATGCTTCTACAATCGCTGGTATTATTTATAACAGACTCGAAGATGGAATAAAGCTCCAGATGGATTCAACTTATTTTTATGTAGAAGATGATATTGCATCTTTTGTTGGTGAAGAAAACAAAGAAAATTATAAAGAAATCTATGATACCTACACTTGTTACTCTCTGCCACGTGGCCCTGTTTGTAACCCCGGTATGTTCGCAATTAATGCTGCACTTTACCCCGAAGAAACAGATTATTACTATTTCTGTCACGATAAAAACGGTAACACTTATTACGCAAAGACTTATAGTGAACATTTAAGGAATTGTGATAAAGCAGGTTTGTAGTTGCGATATTAAAAAACCGAGATGTTTTTAAAACATCTCGGTTTTTTGTTATTCGGGTTTTTTGGCTTCAACTCTGTTAATTGAAAAACCAAGACCTGAAAAACGTCTTTCATATTCTGTCATAACGTTGTTTTCCATATATTCAGAGTTATGTAAATCGTAGGTTAATTTATCGAGCTTCCAGTTACATTCTTTGAATTCTTCAACTGAAAAATCAAAAAGACCACGGTTATCAGTTTTAAAATGAATTTCGCCATCATCTTTTAAAATTGTTTTATAAATCTCTAAAAAACTACGGTGAGTGAGTCTTCTTTTTTCGTGGCGTGATTTTGGCCATGGGTCAGAGAAATTAAGATAAATTCTGTCAATTGATTTTGGGTCAAAATATTCTGTTAATTCCTTTGCATCGCAACAGCAAACTTTAACGTTTGTAAGACCCGAGCTTTTTATTTTTTCTGCTGCCATAACCAAAACGTCGTGAACTTTTTCGATTGCAAGAAAATTCACGTCTGGGTTTTTAATAGCAGTGCCAACAATAAAATCGCCTTTACCGCATCCAATTTCAATTCTTACTTCTTTGTCGTCAGCAAAAAGATTTTTAGGATTTTTTTCTGCCACTTTTAAATCTGTAATAACAATATCGCCGCAGGCTGCCATTCTTTCGGCGCCGTGCTTTTTCTTTTTAACTCTCATAACTACCTCACGATATATTTTATAATACATTTGATATTATATGTTTCTTGGAGCAGTTTGTCAATTATAAAAAGTATTGTATATATCAGGGATATGTGATATAATACCAAAGATTGTTTAAAATTTTATTTTTAAAGGTGTGAAAAAATGAAATTTCCAAAATACATAGAGCCAGATTTTACAAAAGAGCCTTTTATTTCTGCTCCGGATGTAAAAACTGAAAAGGCTGGTAAAAATTATTTGCCTATTAATTTTTATGCAACGACAATTTATCCAGAATATTTTAAAATTAACGGCGAATGGAAAATGATAAAAGAGAGCCGTATGGATTCAGTAATTGTTATAAAGGACGGCGAGCCTGTTGTTACTGAGCCAAGAAGGGTAGAAGAGGGCGATGAGGTTGTTGTCGGCAGATGTGACGACGGCACTACTGGTGTTTTTGTTAATGCTGATTGTTTCGTGGAAGAAAGTGAAGAGGAAGAACACAATTCAACATTTGCATTCAGAACTGGTCAGTCAAGAGAAACTTCATTTTCACGTGAATATGATATTCTTTACGATATTCTTAAGAATGACAAAGATAACGGTCACATTGTGTGGGTGTTAGGCCCTGCTTGTGCATTTGATAACGACAGTCGTAATGCTATGGCAAATCTCATTAAAAGAGGATATTGTCACGCTCTTTTTGCTGGTAATGCACTTGCTACTCACGACCTTGAAGCATCTGTTTTCCACACAGGTCTTGGTCAGGATATTTACACCAAAAAGCTTATGAAGGATGGTCATTATAACCATCTTCATACAATCAACCTTGTAAGAAAAGCGGGTTCTATTAAGAATTTTATCAATGAAAATAATATTGAAGATGGCATTATGAGTGCTCTTGTGAAAAACGACGTGCCGTTTGTTTTAGCGGGTTCTATACGTGATGATGGTCCGCTCCCTGAGGTTGTTCACAGTGTTTATGAGTCGCAAGATAAAATGCGTGAGCACACAAGAAAGGCTACGACGGTTATTGCACTTGCAACTCAGCTTCACACTATTGCAACTGGTAATATGACACCGTCTTACTGTGTAGTTGATGGCGAAGTAAGACCTGTATTTATTTATTCAGTGGATATTTCAGAATTTGCAGTTAATAAATTACACGACAGAGGGTCACTTTCTGTTAAAGGTTTGGTTACAAATATTCAGGACTTTTTAGTTCACCTTGAAAGGAATTTGAAATAAGATGAGTAATGAAAATATAAGTAGTACTGAGAGCAAAGAGCTTGGTATTTCGCTTGATAAAAAAACGGTTATTGCAATTATTTCTGCGCTCGTTCTTATAATGGCACTTGTAGGTGTATTAACTCAGGTGTTACCACGTGGCGAATATGACGTTATAATTGAAAATGGTTACGAGCAGATTGTAGACGGTACATACAAGGAACTCAACGACTACAAAATGCCAATATGGAAAATTTTCTTAGCACCAATACTCTGTTTTACAAGTAGTTATGCAGCAACCGGTATTTTAATTATTGCAATGGTTGTGTTAATTGGCGGTGCATTTTTAATTCTTGATAAATGCGGTGTTATGAAATTCTTAATGGCTACACTCATAAAGAAGTTCAGTAAGCGAAAATACACCCTTATGGGAATTATAATTTTTGCTTGTATGGCGTTAAGCTCTGTTGCTGGTGTTTTAGAAGAATCTGTTACTTTAGTGCCTATTGCAGTTGCTGTGTCACTTGCTTTAGGATGGGATTCACTCGTAGGTTTAGGTCTTAGTCTTGTTTCAATTGCCTGGGGCTTTACTGCAGCAACTTTTAACCCGTTTAACGTTGCAACTGTTCAAAAATTAGCAGGTTTAGATGTCTTTTCAGGACTTCCTTTGAGATTGGTAGTATTTTTAGGCGTTTATCTTATTCTTTTTGTATTTCTTTTCTTGTATGCGAAAAAAATCGAGAAAAATCCTAAAAAATCGTTGGTTTATGAATCTGACAAAGTGTTAAAAGAAAAATATAAAATAGAAGATATTGAAGCCGTACTCAGTAACAAAGATACTAAAAAGGGCGCAAAGGCTTTCCTTATTTGTATGGTTATTGATATAGTAGCAATTGTAATTGACTTTGCTTTAGATTTAGGCGGTGGGCTTTCACTTCCTGCAATGGCAATACTTTTTACAGTTGGTGGTATTTTAGCGGGCTACTTTACAGGTCTTAAAGGAAAACCACTTTTAAAAAGCTTTTTGAGTGGTGCTAAAACTATTGCACCTGTAATTCCAGTTGTTATTTTTGTTGTTGCTATTTCTTATATTTTAGGCGAAGCAAAAATTATGCACACAATTCTTTATTACGTTTATAATTTTATTCAGGGCGTGCCACCTTATGCGGCAATAATACTCTTATTTTTGCTTATTGCTTTCCTTGAATTTTTCATTGGTAGCGGTACCGCAAAAGCATTTTTGATTATGCCACTCGTAGCACCACTTTCAGATTTAGTCGGCATTACCCGACAGTCAATTGTAACAACCTTCTGTCTTGCAGATGGCTTTACAAACCTTTTATACCCAACAAGCGGTATTATGATTATAGCAATAGGTTTAGTTGGTGTGTCTTACGGCAAGTGGCTTAAATGGAGCTGGAAATTGTTTTTAGGAGAATTTATTTTCTCTGCAGCAATGATGCTTTTAATGGTTGCAATAAATTACAATTAAACGTTGAAAATAATAAAAACCCGATAACTTGAAGTTATCGGGTTTTTGATTTTATTTATCAAGTTTTAAGCATAGGCTTAAAACGTTACGGGCTACTTGTTGCATTTCGCCGAGTGTAATTCCATTCTCTTTTTTATATGTTTCAAGAAGTGTGCCGTCTGGCTTCTTTCTGCCACTTCGTTTACCACCTGGCATTAAAACGTCAACACCAGCCCTCACTCTGTAAGCATTATCTCTTAACTGTGGGAATTCGTGAGAGTTAGCACTTCTCATCCACCAGTCTGTCATAACGTTGCCAGTGTAACCCCATTCATTTCTTAAAATGGTGGTACAGAGTTCGTAATGATAATGACCCCAAACACCATTTATTTTATTGTAAGATGTCATTATGTTGAGTGGTTTTGCAGTCTTTACGCAAATTTCAAAACCTTTTAAATAAATCTCTCTCAATGCTCTTTCTGAAACACGGGAGTCGTTGTAAGTTCTGTTTGTTTCCTGATTGTTACAAGCAAAGTGCTTAGGGCAAGCAGAAACACCAGCACTCTGAACACCTTTAACTACGGCACTTGCAATTTTACCAGTTATAACAGGGTCTTCTGAAAAATACTCAAAGTTTCTGCCACAAAGCATACTTCTGTGAATGTTCATACCAGGGGCTAAAAGAACATCAGAACCTTTTTCTTTCATTTCGTTACCTATAAGTGTATAAAGTTCAGTAACTAAATCTGTGTTCCAACTACAAGCTAAAGCAGTACCATTAGGAAGAAGCGAACAACAAGAACGGATTCTTATACCAGAAGGTCCGTCTGTGGTAACAACTGCTGGTACTTTTTTTGCTCTGAGGCTCTGGGTTATACCACCGAATGCACCAGCATTACCTTTGTTGCCTAAAGGACTATCCATTGTATAATGGCCGTGTGAAAGTGCTTCTAACTCTGTTGTATTAAGTTGAGCTATGAATTCATCAAGAGTATTTTTACCTGATTTTACATCGGTTAACTTAATACCTTTATCGCCTGTATACTCGATTTCTTTAGGCAGTTTTTTTAGTATAATATCTCGTAAATTTGTTGTAGCGAGAGGAACGTTTTCAAATTCAGGGATTAATTCGCCACTCTCATTTGTTGCAGTAATCATTCTCTGGAATTTATTTTTTGGTGCACAAACCTCGCTTAAAACGTTGATAATTCTTAACTTTTCGACTGTAAAGTTCCAAACATTTACAGCTTCGCGGACGTTTTCGCCTACAAAAATATTGTAAACGCCTTCTTCTAACACGTAGCAGGATTTATTACCGGTTTTTCCACTGTCATCGAAAGATGCGCAGAAGTAAAGGGGGAACGTAACTGTAACAGTTTCGCTTTCATCTGGTGCTAATTCTTTTGTTTTATTAAATCCCACCAGAACCTTTTCTGCCTTACCTAATTTGCCTTGTGGTGCATTAACATAAACTTCTACAATCTCTTTACATTTAAAATTACCAGTGTTTGTAACTTTAACTTTTAAAGTAACTTCGTCGTCATTTATTTCAGCACTTACAAATTCTTGTTTGAATGTTGTATAAGTAAGACCAAAACCGAAAGGATATAAAACTTTTTCTTTATTGAAGGTTTCAAAGTAACGATAACCAACATAAATATCTTCAACGTAGTTTGTGTAATCCTTGTAACCAAAGTTTTCACTACAAGGGTAGTCTTCATAATTATAAGCAATAGTATCGGTTAATTTACCGCTTGGTGACTCTTCACCTAAAAGCATTTTTGCAACAGAGTTACCGCTTTCCATACCACCTTGCCAACACATAAGAATTGCTAAGTCACTATCAATTAAATTGATGTCATAAAGACTTATAACGTTACCAGTGTTAAGTAAAATAGCAGTTTTTTTAAAATGCTTTGTTACGTTATTAATAAGATTTTTTTCATCCTCTGTGAGTAAGTAACTACCTTCTTTTAAATAGTTTTCTCTATCCTCACCAGCAGAACGCCCTATTATAACGACTGCACATTCAGAATCTTTGCTGAAGCTTTCAATTTCTTCTTCGGTTATAGGCATTTCGTTGTAATAGTGTGGCCAATGCCCCCAGAAGCCGTGGTCTGGTGGATTTTTGTGGCACCACGCTTTATATTTTTCTTTTAAAGGTTCGTTTAAGTTTGCGCTTAAGTTCTCGAGACCTTCAATAAGATTTACGGTATATGGCTTAATAACGTCGCCACCTGAACCATAACCAACGTAGAACCAGTCATACTGGCATCTGCCAAATACAGAAATTTTATCGGTCTTTTTAAATGGTAAAACGTCATCATTTCTTAAAAGCACTGAGCCTTCAATACCTGCTTTACATATAAGCTCTGGTGCACCATCTGTAACAGTTTTAGGAATATCGCTTGTGTTACCAGCTTCATTTTGTGCAATGCTGTTGATTGCTTTACCGATTATGTTGTAAACTTTTCTCTTTGCTTGTTCTAAGTTCATTTTTACACCCCTTTTTGTTGCTGATATTATTATACTGTGAAATCAGAAAATGGTCAATGGTTTTGAAGATACTTGAATGATTGTTTAAAATATATAAACCAACCTGTCGATTTTTAAGTAAATTGACAGGTTGGTTTTTATTGTAAAGAAAAGTTTGTTATGGTAGAATAAAAGAAAAAGGGGAGTTTTTTATGTTGTTTGTAATGCCTGACCTAAAAAAATTCGCAAAAGAAAAAGGGATGACTATTTCAAAAACCTTTGTTTATGGGGAATATGATGGTTATATGCTTTGTATTGCCGAAGGGTATGGTATAAAAGTTCTCTCAATTTCATGTAAAATTAATGATAATAAAAATGTTTTGAAGTTTTTTGAAGAAACAAAATATTCGAAAAAATTTCATATAGAAAAATATAAAATAACAACTCAAGGGATACAATTGTTTTTCTTTGAGCGTTTAACTGTTTTGCCGAAACTAAAGAAGTTTTTGAATGCTTTTATACCTTTGTTGAAAGAAAATGGAGTAAGTGGTACCCAGATATGTGCCGAGTGTTCAGAAGATATTAACGATAAAGAAACTAAACTTGTAATTAAAAATGGTTTTGTGCATAAAGTGCATAGCGATTGTGCACAAAAACTAATAGATAAAGTTGAAGAGGTAAAAGAAACAATAAAAGAAAAGAATAATGTGATTCGTGGTACAATAGGAGTTTTGTTGTGCGCAGTATTAGGTGGAATTATTTTTTGGTTTATAACCCTTGTGGTTGCACCAAAAATAAATGAATACGTAGATATATTTTTGATTTTAATGCTTCTTGTGGTAATTGCAATTTTTACAGGCTTGGCAATGTTTAAGAGCTATCATTTGTTCGGTGGTAAGGTTTGTAAAGCTGAATTTGTTTCTTTAAGTGTTGGTGCAGTGTTGGGTTACATAATAGGGTATCCATTAAAGAGCCTTTTGCATATATTAGTTTTAACACCAGTGTATTTTGTGAAAAAGGATTTACCATTTGAAATAAAAGCTTTATGTTCAAAAATTGTTGAAGTTATAATAAGTTTCTTTAGAGAAGATAGGCTTTATATAGAACCAGTTTTTTGGGCATTTGTTGGTTTAGGTGCTATATTTACATTCGCTGGATTTATCGATAGTGTTTTAGCATCGTACTTAATGTTAGATTTAAAGTTGTTAAAAGTTTCAAAAATTCTTGAATAACAGTAATGCCACAATTATTATTGTTGATTTTTAGTGAATAATAGAATAATAAAAACAAAATCCGTTCACGCTTGTGAACGGATTTTGTTTTGGAGCTGATAACCGGATTTGAACCGGTGACCTCATCCTTACCAAGGATGCACTCTACCACCTGAGCTATATCAGCACAATATTTAATTGCAAGGGTTATTATACATAGGCAGTATTTAATTGTCAAGTGTTTTGTTGAGATTTGGTGTAAAAATATCTTTTTGAAAACACATCAAAATTTGTGAAACATTTTGCAAAAAAACATCGAATTTTTTGTTTTATTCTATTCCATTTTCATTACTATTATGTTATAATATATTTTAATTATAGTAATATGGAAAATTATGTGTTAATTCTTTTTTGGAAGGAGAATTAAAATGGCAAAAATCATTTCTATTGTTAATCAGAAGGGTGGCGTTGGTAAGACAACGAGTGCCGTAAACTTAGTTGCCGCTTTAGGTGCTATGGGTAAAAAGGTTTTGCTTATAGATATTGACCCGCAGGGTAATACAACAAGTGGTTATGGCATTCAGCGTAAAGGTCTTACTGCTACTTCTTATGAGCTTTTAATAAATTCAGCAGAAGCGAAAAATGCTGTTATTCAGACTAAATATCAGGGTGTTGATATTATTCCGTCAAATATGAATTTAGCTGGTGCTGAGCTTGAAATGGCAGCTTTAGAGGGCAGAGAGTCATTACTTAAAAAGGCGATTGCTCCAATACAAGAAAATTACGATTTCGTTTTCTTCGATTGCCCACCATCTTTAGGTCTTATTACTCTTAATGCTCTTACTGCATCAGACACTTTTATTGTTCCTATTCAGTGTGAATACTACGCTCTTGAAGGTCTTTCACAGCTTATGGCAACTGTAAGAACGATTAAAAGACTTTATAACGAATACTTAGAGCTTGAGGGTGTTTTACTTACAATGTATGACGGCAGACTCAATCTCACTCAGCAGGTAGTAGATGAAGTTAAAAACTTCTTCCCTAAAAAAGTTTATGCAACAGTTATTCCAAGAAACGTTCGTCTTTCAGAAGCACCGTCTTTCGGCGAACCGGTTCTTTATTATGACCGTGGTTCAAAGGGTGCTGAAAGCTATAATAATTTAGCAGAAGAATTTTTGAAAATGCAGAAATAAGGTGTGAAAGAAAATGGCAAAGAAAACAGGCTTAGGTAAAGGGCTTAGTGAGCTTTTTATAGATAATGCTACAGAAGAACTCAGTTCTTCGAGTGCAGTTAAATTAAAACTTTCTGAAATTGAACCTAATAAAAATCAACCAAGAAAGAATTTTGATGAAGAAGCTTTAGCGGAGCTTTCTCACAGCATTGAGCTTCACGGTGTGCTTCAGCCACTCGTGGTTCGTCCGATGCCAGATGGTAGCTATCAGTTAGTTGCTGGTGAAAGACGTTGGAGAGCTTCACGTATAGCAGGGCTTACGGAGGTTCCTGTTGTTATAAAAGAATTAACAGATGCTCAGGTTGCTGAAATTGCTCTTGTTGAAAACTTACAGCGTGAAGATTTAGACCCTATTGAAGAAGCATTGGGTTATAAAGAATTAGCTGAAAAGTTTGACTACACACAAGAAGAAATTTCAAATCTTGTTGGCGCTTCACGTCCTGCAATAGCGAATGCTTTAAGGCTTTTAACGTTACCAGAAGAAATTATTGCTCTGGTTTCTAAAAAAGAGCTTTCTGCAGGTCACGCAAGAGCATTACTTACTTTAGAGGATGATAAAGCAAAAATTGAACTTGCAAAGCTTGTAATTAAAGAGGATATTTCAGTAAGAGAAACTGAAAGACTTGCAAGAAAGCAAATAAAAGTAGAACCTACGGGTAAAAAGACAAAAAAGAGAAATCCTTATTATGATGAAGTTGAACTTGCATTAAGTGACGTTTTACAAAGAAAAGTAAGAGTTACAAAGTCAACTAAAAAAGGTGCTATTGAAATTGAATTCTTTGATGATGAAGATTTAAAGAAGTTAATTAAAATTTTTGATAACGAATAATACTTGAGAGGGTAATAAAAATGATAGATATTAAATTTTTAAGAGAAAATCCAGACGTAGTAAAAGAAAATATTAAAAAGAAGTTTCAGGATAAAAAACTTCCTTTAGTAGATGAAGTTATTGAACTCGATAAAGAAAGCAGAGCAGTAAAAGGCGAAGCTGATGATTTAAGAGCTTTGAGAAACAAAAATAGTAAAATGATTGGTGCTCTTATGGCTCAAGGCAAAAAAGAAGAAGCTGAAGAAATGAAAAAACAAGTTTCTGAAGCTGCACAGAAATTAGCAGAATTAGAAGCAAAAGAAGCAGAGCTTTCTAAAAAAGTTAATGATATTATGATGGTTATTCCTAATATTATTGACGACAGCGTTCCTATTGGTAAAGACGACAGTGAAAACGTTGAACTCGAAAAATTCGGCGAACCACTCGTACCTGATTTTGAAATTCCATATCACAGAGAAATTATGGAAACTTTCGATGGTATCGATTTAGACAGTGCTGGTCGTGTTGCTGGTAACGGTTTCTATTATCTCTCAGGCGATATTGCAAGACTTCATTCTGCAGTTATTTCTTACGCTCGTGACTTTATGATTGACCGTGGCTTCACATATTACATTCCACCATTTATGATAAGAAGTGACGTTGTAACAGGTGTTATGAGCTTTGCTGAAATGGAAGCTATGATGTATAAAATCGAAGGTGAAGACCTTTACCTTATCGGTACAAGTGAACACTCAATGATTGGTAAATTTATTGACCAGATTGTCCCTGAAGAAAAACTTCCACAGACACTTACAAGCTATTCACCTTGCTTCAGAAAAGAAAAAGGTGCTCACGGTATTGAAGAACGTGGAGTTTACAGAATTCACCAGTTTGAAAAACAAGAAATGGTTGTTGTTTGTAAACCAGAAGAAAGCCCAATGTGGTTCACTAATCTCTGGAAGAATACTGTTGACCTTTTCCGTTCACTCGATATTCCTGTAAGAACTCTTGAGTGTTGCTCAGGCGACCTTGCAGACTTAAAGGTTAAATCAATCGACGTTGAAGCTTGGAGCCCACGTCAGCAGAAATACTTTGAAGTTGGTTCTTGCTCAAATCTTTCAGATGCACAGGCAAGAAGACTCAAAATCCGTGTAAACGGTAAAGATGGAAAATACTTCCCACATACACTCAATAACACAGTTGTTGCTCCACCAAGAATGTTAATTGCATTCCTTGAAAACAATCTTAATGAAGATGGAACAGTTAATATTCCAGTTGCATTAAGACCATATATGGGTGGTAAAGAAAAGCTTATTCCTAATAACAAATAAGATTTAAGGATTATAAAAATGATAAAAAATGACGTTTCTCAGAATAACGAAAGAGAAAATGAAAAAGACGTTATATTCGGCAGAAATTCAGTTGCCGAAGCAATAAAAAGTGGCAGACCGCTCGATAGCGTAATGGTTGCTCGTGGTGACAGAAGTGGCTCTATTCCTAAAATAGTAGCTGATGCTAAAAAAGCTGGGATTGTTATAAAAGAAGTTGACCCTAAAAAATTAGACTTCGTTTGTGGTCACAATAATCATCAGGGTATTGCCGCATTTGGTGCAGTAAAAGAATATTCTTCTGTTGAAGATATTTTTGTAACTGCAGAAGAACGAAATGAACCACCATTTATAATTATCTGTGACGAAATCGAGGACCCACATAATTTAGGTGCAATTATCCGTACAGCAGAAGCGGCTGGTGCTCACGGTGTAATTATTCCAAAAAGAAGAAGTGCATCTTTAAGCTTCACAGTTGCTAAAACAAGTGCTGGTGCAGTTGAATTTATGCACGTTGCAAGAGTTACAAATATTCCACAGACTATTGATGAACTCAAAAAACGTGGGGTGTGGGTTTACTGTGCAGATATGGACGGTGAGCCTTTTTATAAGAGTAATTTAAAAGGTGCTATTGCTCTTGTAATAGGTTCAGAAGGTAATGGCGTTGGCAGACTCGTTAAAGAAAAATGTGACGTAACTCTTTCTATGCCAATGAAGGGTAAAATCAATTCCCTTAACGCTTCTGTTGCGGCTGGTATTTTAATGTATGAAGTTTCTCGTCAGAGAGATTAATTTTGATTATATTATTAAAGGTAGGTGAATAGCTTTGTACGACGAATATTATACTGGTAAAAGTCCAAGAAAATGGACGTTTGAAGAAATTGACGAACTATTACAGGATAGTGGTATGACTTCTGAAAAGGAGTTCCAGCCCGAGCCAATTTTAAAAACTATAAATAAACCTGAAGCTATTGACCCGAGACCTACCTATAACGAAGAAATTGAGCATAAAATTAAAACAAACAAGGTTGAAAAATCCTCGGTCGATGGTGCTACAAGAGCGTTTACTGCTCTTGAAAGTGATAAATATCGTGATAGGTTTTTAAATAAACCTATGCACAATTTAGAAAAGACCGCAGAGCATAAATTTATTCCTGCAGGTGAACAGCCTTATGAACGTGGCGGTTTTGTTAAAAAAACAAGTAACTTTAAAAACACAAAAGAGTTAGAACCCGTGCCACTACTCGTTTCAGAAGATTTATTAAGAGAAGAGCAGAAAAAAGAAGAATCAACAAAAGAAATCCGTAATGAAAAAACAATAGGTCTTCGTTCTCTTGCTGTTACTGATGGTAGTTCACCAGAAACAGAACTTATTGAAGAAGAGGATATGCAACTTTCTTTTGAGGGCTTCAATACATCTGAAATAGAGACTGTTGATGAAGAAGAGATTGAAAGAGAGTTAATTAAGAAAAGACGTAAAAAAGCGGCTGAATTTGTTGTAAGTACAGAGCCAGAAGAAGATTTTGAGGAAGTCTCTAATTCAAAATTCGGTTTAGATGAATACAGAAGCGTGAATGATAAATTCAAGGTTAAGTTCTACCTTAAAAAGCAAGAAAAAAATGCAACCTTTGCAACTGTTACATCGGTTATTTGCTTTGCTTTACTCGTGGCACTTTCAGTAATTGCGAGTGTGGTTTATTCACCAAACTCTCTTGTGCATAAAAATGAATTTCCAGTAATTTTGCTTAATGCAATTATTACAATAATTGCTTGTGTAGTTTCAAAAGATGTTTTCATTGATGGCTTACAATCAATAAAAGGCTTTAAATTTAACAGAAACAGTGGTTGTGCAATAGCACTGCTTGTTACTTTAATTCAGAATTTCTTTTTCTTTTTTGCTCCACTTCCTTTTGAAAACAGGCTTTCTCTTTACACTTCGGTAGCAGTTTTTTCATTAGTGCTTAATAATTTTGCTTGTGTTTTAGAAGCAAAACGTATGAAAAAGAATTTTTATATAGTTTCAGAAAAAGAACTTCATTCAATTTCTCATATTGAAAGAAAAGAAACTGCATTTGAAATAGGCAGAGGTCTTTTACTTGATGAACCTATTATATTAGCTTCACAAAAAACAAAATTCCCAGGTAGATTTTTAGAGCTTTCTAAAAAATATTACCCTGCAGATGAAATTAACAAGAAAACTGTTCCGATTTCTCTCGGTGTAGCATTAATTGTAGGTATAATCACAACTGTTATTTCAAAGAATCTATTTAACGGTATAAGTGCATTTTCAGCAGTAACTGCTATGGCTACACCTTGCTTTATATTCCTTTGTGATAACCTTGCAGTTAATAAGCTTTCTTTAAAGCTCAGAAAAGAAGGTGGCGTTCTCACTGGTTGGGAAGCTTGTAGAATGTGTTCTGTTGCTAATGGTATTACAGTTAATTCTACCGATGTTTTTGACGAAAATGGCGGTAACGTTTATGGAATTAAGACATTCCATTCAATGAAGGTTGACGAAGCAATTCTTTATACAGCGGCTATGGTTGTGGCTTCGGGTGGTGCTTTAGGCAATCTCTTTAAAAGAGTTGTTATGGATAAAACAGAGCTTTTACCACCAGTTGATACTTTAGCTTATGAAGATAAATTAGGTCTTTCTGCATGGATTCAGAACAGACGTGTTTTAGTAGGTAGTTATGATTTATTAAGAAATCATAATGTTGAAGTTCCAGATAAAGCTTTTGTTGAAAAACATACTCACGATGGCAGATATCCGTTGTTCCTTGCTATTGAAGGTAAATTAGGTGCAATGTTTATTGTGAGTTATGATATAAATGAACAAAATGCAAAATATTTAAAGCGAATAGAAAAAGAAAGTATTTCACTTCTTTTAAGAAATGATGATGCAAATATTACAGATAATATGGTTGCAAATAATCTTTCAATTCCATCAAGCGGAATTAAAGTTTTAAGTGCAGTTTCTGGTGATATATTAAACAGTTACACAAAAGAGATAAGAACTGCGGGCGACAGTGCTCTTATGCACGATGGTAAAAGCGCTTCATATTTATCAGCAGTAGCTTCAGCGCTTTCGCTTAACAAGGTTAAAAGTTCAACTTCTGTGCTCCAGATTGGTGCAATTGGAATTGGTATTGCTTTTGCGGCAGCATTCTCATTCGTTGCGGGTGGCGCAGAGCTTTCTGTTATTCCGCTCATAATTACACAGGCAGTATTTTCTGTTATTGGTTTTATAAGCACAAAAACAAAAATACGCAAAAAATAACAAAAATCCGTTGCTTTAACGGATTTTTGAAAATAAATTAAAGGTCGTCGGCATCTTGTTCAGGTACTTCGTAATTTTCAGTAATACCTGTATAAGAGCCGTTGACATCACTCTTTACATTGGTAAAATCGGTTTTATACGCTTTTATTACTTCTTCATCTTTAGAAAGATTTTTCTTTTTATTTTTACTCATAGTTTCACCACCTATTAACATCAGTATTCCCGAAAAACTCTGTAAAATGCGAGGCGATATTTATGAAATATAAAGATATTATTTCAAAGCTTACGTTAGAAGAAAAAGCAGCACTTTGTTCAGGTAAAGATTTCTGGCATTTAGTTGGTGTTGAGCGTTTAGGAATACCATCAATTATGGTAACCGATGGCCCACACGGCTTAAGAAAACAAAATCAGGAAAAAACTGCGGCTGGTGACGTTTTAGGCAACAGTGCTCCTGCAACGTGTTTCCCTACAGCGAGTGCTACTGCAAGTAGTTGGGATACTGAATTGATTTGTGAAATGGGTAAAGCTTTAGGTGATGAATGCTTAAAAGAAAACGTTTCAGTTCTTTTAGGACCAGGTATAAATATGAAGCGTTCTCCACTTTGTGGCAGAAATTTTGAATATTTTTCAGAGGATCCATTTTTAGCTGGTAAAATGGCTGCTTCATTTATAAATGGTGTTCAGAGTAAAGGTGTCGGCACGTCTTTAAAGCATTTTGCTGCGAATAATCAGGAATGCAGAAGAATGACCATAAACACAGTTGCAGATGAAAGAACTTTAAGAGAGATTTATCTCACAGCATTCGAAATTGCTGTTAAGGAGTCAAAACCTTGGACAGTTATGAATGCTTATAATAAGTTGAATGGTACGTACTGTGCGGAAAATAAATGGCTCCTTACAGATGTTTTAAGAGATGAATGGGGCTACAGTGGCGTGGTAGTTACCGACTGGGGTGCTGAAAACGAAATTGTTGATGGCATTAAAGCTGGTAAAAATCTTGAAATGCCAAGCTCTGGTGGCTTAGGTCCACAAAAAATTATAAAAGCCGTTGAGAGTGGCGAATTAGATGTAAATATACTCGATAAAAACGTTGATACAATTTTAGAATTGATATTAAAGGGTGCAGAGAATTTACATTCAGATTATAATTGTGATATGAAAGAAAACCATAAGCTTGCACGAAAAATTGCAAGTGAATCTATGGTGCTTCTTAAAAATACAGATAACATTTTACCATTGGATAAATCAAAGAAGATAGCGTTTATCGGTGAAATGGCTAAATATCCGAGATATCAGGGTGCAGGTAGTTCGCTTATAAATCCAACCGAACTCGACTCGTGTTATCAGGAATTTTTAAGGAATGGTTATAAAGTAGCGTATGCTCGTGGCTACGATAAATCTACTGATGAACCTGACAGTAAGCTTATTGCTTCAGCAGTTGAACTTGCAAAAAAAGCTGACGTAGCAGTGGTGTTTGCAGGTCTTACCGAGATTTATGAATCAGAGGGCTTTGACAGAAAGCATATTAATCTTCCACCAGCCCACAATGAACTTATTAAAGCAGTTTCAGAGTGTAACAGTAATGTTGTAGTTGTGCTTTCAGGCGGTTCTGCAGTTTCTATGCCGTGGCTTTATGACGTGAAAGCAGTTCTTAATGGTCTTTTATTGGGTCAGGCAGGTGGCGGTGCAACGTTTGACGTTCTTACAGGCAAGGTTAATCCGTCTGGTAAGCTTTCTGAAACCTATCCTCTTAATTTAGAAGATACTCCAGCAAGAAATAATTTCCCTGGTACACTTCTTTCAGTAGAGTACCGTGAAAGTATATTTATTGGATACAGATATTACGATAAAACAGAAAAGGATGTTTTATTCCCATTCGGTTTTGGTCTTTCTTACACAACGTTCGAATATTCAGATATTAAACTCAGTAGTAAAAGTATTAAAGATACTGATACAGTTACCGTTTCATTCAAAGTTAAAAATACTGGTAAGAGAGACGGTGCAGAGGTAGCACAGGTTTACGTAGCTTCTCCTGAAAGTAAAATTTTCAAAGCGCCTAAAGAATTAAAAGGCTTTAAAAAGGTATTTTTGAAATCGGGTGAAGAAAAAGAAGTTTCGGTGGAGCTCAATAAACGCTCATTTGCTTTTTATAATGTAAATATAAATGATTGGCACGTAGAAACAGGGGAATATAAAATTCTCGTTGGTGCTTCATCAAAAGAAATTTATTTAACTGATTCAGTTAAGGTTACGTCATCTATTGGTGCTGAGGTTCCTGATTACAGAGAAGTGGCACCTGTATATTACAATGGCGATATGGCTGTTGTCACAGATGATGAGTTTACTGCAGTTTTAGGTCACGAAATACCAGAGAGTGAACGTGATATGTCACTTCCTATTGATAAAAACTGTACACTTGAATATGCAGATGGTACAGTTCGTGGTGAAAAAATAACAAAACTCATTACGGCGGCGGTTGAAAAAATCGGCGGTGGCGGTATAAACAGCGAGATGATGAAGAACACAGCGTTCCAGATACCACTTCGTTGCTTTGTAACAATGAGCTCGGGTGTGTTCAATGACGAGATGTGTGATGCGCTTTGCGACGTTCTCAATGATAAGCCATTGACTCCGAGTGCTCTCAAATTAGTAAAAAATATTCCGTCAGCTTTAATGAAGCTACCGGATTTGTTTAAATCTATGTAATTACTTGTGAAGGAGAAAACTTATGGAAAAAGTACGTTTAGGTATTATTGGTGTAGGTAATATGGGTTCAAGCCACATAAGAAATTATCTCAAAAACGAGATGCCTGAATTTATTATTACCGCAGTTTGTGATGTTAAAGAAGACAGATTAGAATGGGCAAAAGAACAGCTTCCTGATGTGAAAACCTTTAAGGATGCTTCTCTTCTTATGGATTCAGGTGAGGTTGATGCAATTTTAATTGCTACACCACACTATTTCCATCCACCAATGGTTATTGAAGGTCTTAACAAAGGTCTCCACGTTATGAGTGAGAAGCCTGCAGGTGTTTACACAAAACAGGTTCGTGAAATGAATGAAGTTGCTAAAAAGAGCGACAAAATATTCGGTATTATGTTCAACCAGAGAACAAACTGCCTTTATAGAAAAGCACATGAGATTGTTCACAGTGGTAAATATGGCGAATTAAAAAGAGTTACTTGGATTATTACAGATTGGTATAGAACACAGAGCTATTATAATTCAGGCGGATGGCGTGCAACCTGGTCTGGTGAAGGTGGCGGTGTGCTTCTTAATCAATGTCCACACCAATTAGACTTATGGCAATGGATTTGCGGTATGCCTGAAAAGATTACTGCTGTTTGTCACGAGGGTAAGTGGCATGATATCGAAGTTGAAGACGACGTTATGATTTATGCACAATATAAAAATGGTGCAACTGGTACATTTATCACAACAACAGGCGATTTTCCAGGCACAAATAGGTTAGAAATAACACTTGACAAAGCCAAAATTATATGCGAAAATGGTATATTGTCAGTGACCGAATTGTCACAAGGTGTGTCAGATAATATTAAATGCTGCGAAGATGGCTTCACTACTATTGAAAGCAAGACCTATGAAGCGGAGCTTGATGGCAGAAATGAGCAACACACAGAGGTTATGAATAAGTTCGCTGGTGCTATTCTTCGTGGGGAAGAGCTTACAGCATCAGGTGAAGAGGGTATTAACGGTCTTACTATTTCTAATGCGGCTTTCCTTTCAAGCTGGTTAGGAAAAACTGTTACTTTACCTATTGATGAGGATTTATTCTACTCTATGCTTCAGGAAAAAATTAATAACTCTACATACCAGAAAACGGTTAACGAAAAAATAAATGAAGATATGAGTTCAACTTATTGATTGGAGTATGTGATGAAAGTGAAGAAAGTTAAGGTTTTACTTGTGGCTTTGTTAGTGCTTATTTCAGCACTCTCAATTAATTTATGTGCTTTTGCTACAACTGATGGCGAAGACGATTTTGTTATTGAAGAAATACCAACAGAAGCACCAACAGAAGCTCCTACAGAGGCACCAACAAGTGCTCCTACAGAAGCACCAACTACACAAAGACCTACACAGGCACCAACTACAACAAGGCCTGTTTATCGTCCAACAACTACTAACCCACCAACAACTTCTACAGTGACTACAGTTACAGGCGAAGGTGTTAAATTGGAGTTGAACAATGGTGAAGCGGCGATTTACGCTGACGTTTCAGCAGATGGTAAAGTGGCTGTTCCAGCTGCTCCTAAAAAGGAAGGCTTTAAATTTGATGGTTGGTATTCAGATGAATTATTAACTGAAAAATGGGATTTCTTAACATCTAAAGCAACAGAAGATACAGTTCTTTATGCAAAGTGGATTTCACTTGACGAAGATTCATTATTCTCAATTACTGTAAGTACAAACTTAGGTGGTGTAGTTACGGTTGAACCAACAAGAGCAGCTGAAGGTGAAATTGTTACAATCACAGTTACTCCTGATAAGGGTAGCAGATTAGTTGAGAATTCCTTGAGCGTGAATGGTAAATTTATTGATAAATATACTTTTGAAATGCCGGCTAACAACGTTATTGTAGAAGCTCAGTTCGAGAGTATTGCAGAAGTAGAGGATGACAAGAACGACGAGGCAACTAAGATGGGCTTAGGCAAGATTTTAACTATTGTTGCTATTGCTATTGTTGTAGTAGGCGTTATAATCTGGCTTATTGTTAACAGATATAGATTCTTACCTGAAGAGGAAGAAGATGAATTATTCTTTGTTGAACCTATGTCAGGTCAGCCTGCAATCCGTCACGATGACTTCGTGAGAAACAGACGTAGTAAGTTGGAAAAACAACAAGCACCACAAATTCATGGTCAGGAGTATGTAGATGAAAATGCTTCTCTTGAAATGAATGAAGATGCAATCAGAAAAATCAATAAAACTGGTAATATCAATTTGGATGAATAATTCTTTTAATAAAAAGCAACCGTATTATTAAATACGGTTGCCTTTTTTATTTGTGTAAGGTAAATAATTAGTTTGTGGTAAAGCATATCTTAATCCATCAGTAAAAGTAATAAATCTTGCTTTTGAAAGCTTAGTAAATGGAATAACGTAAAAAATTGGGAAAAACAGCATACAGCTAAGAAGCCAGAATAAAAAAGATGATTTTAAAATCACACCATCTTTAATAAAGTTATCGGAGTGTTCAATACTCTTATTTATAGCATCTGTTACACTTATTTTTAAGTCGGTGCATAAATAATAAATTGCATAAGAGTAGCGGATTTTTGAACAGTTATAATAAAATAATGATACAGATGATAAAAACGCCGTGCCAATTATAAGCGTATATAAAACCAAAGCATAGCTTGAAGTAGTAACATATAAGAAAATAATAAGAGTAACACAAAATAGTGGAACAGAAAAAAAGAATAATGCCCACAGTGTTTTTAAGAATAATAATCTGAAATATAGAAGAAATGCTCTGAAGCTCTGGCTTGGTCTCAAAAAGATAAACAGATATTTAAATTTTGCTTTACTCATTTTTGATTCCATAAAATAAATAGCATTTTCACCCATTTTTAAACCACAAATAAATAAGATTAATAAAAAATAAAGAGTAATTGTCAATAAGCTATAAATGAAATACACAAGCAGACTGTTATACTTTATAACCAAGTCTTGTAAAAAGGGACTTATTAAAAGTGTGTTTGTAAAAAGAAATACAAAAGCACTCATTAAAGCTTTTAATATAAAAGCTGTAAAAGAAACTAAAAACAATTTTAAAGTATTATTCAGTAATAATTCTTTTACTTTGACTTTTATAAAACCACTCATAAATATCACCAGAAAATAAGGATTGCAAATTACTTGCAATCCTTATTTTTGACTATATTTTTGATTTTAAACGTTTTAATGTTGATAAAGTACTATAAGGAATATGTAAATCACCATATCCTGTTTTTAAACTTACTTTTGGCTTCATACTGCCGTGAAAATCTGAGCCACCAGAGTAAAAAAGTCCAAGCTTTTGAGCGAGTGTTCTGAATTCAGCAATATTTTCATCTGAGTATTCTGTGTAATACCCCTCAATACCATTTAAGCCGTAGCCTTTTAATTCTTTTAATAGCTTGTAAAGTCTTTCGTTGTCAAATTTGGTCTGATGTAAATGAGCTAAGAAAGCGAGTCCACCAGCGCTTCTTATAGCCGTTATAGCGTCTTTTGGGGTGATTTCTTTCTTAACGGCATAGCAAGGTTTGTTTAAGCCGATATATTTATCAAACGCTTCTTTAACAGTTTCTACGTAGCCTTTGTTCATCATAAGCTGTGCTATGTGTGCTCTGCCCAAGAAGTCACCTCCAGCAAGCTTTGAAGCCTCTTCATAAGTAATTTCAAAGCCGTGGGCTCTTAGTTTTTCACAAATTTCTTCCATTCTGCCTTTTCGTTGGCTTCTTGTTTTTTCAATTGTTTTTAAAAGAGTTTTATTTTTATGGTCTATAAAAAGACCAATGATATGAATTTCTGTATCCGCAGTAACAGAGAATTCAATACCGGGAATAAATTCAAGGTTAGTGTCTTTACTTGCAAGTATTGCTTCTTCAATTCCATCTACGGAATCGTGGTCGGTAAGAGCTATAGCAGAAAGACCGACGCTTTCTGCGTGCTTTATTAATTCTGTTGGTGTTAAAGTACCATCAGAACAAGTTGAATGAGTGTGAAAGTCAACTGCTCTGTCATCAAGGATTATATCTAAAACGTCGTTCAGATTATCAACAACTACGGTGCCACTGTTCTCAGTGATTTCTTTGCCTTGGTGACCATAAGTTACAAGAATACAATCGACACCCAAAGCGTTAGCAGTTTCTAAATCGTGTAGGGTATCACCAATAAAAAGTGTATCTCTTGGATTGATATTATTTTTTTTAAAGAAGCTTAATGCTCTTTCTATCTTGCTTTCAGCAAGTGTGTTGTCAGCACCAAAAATACCTTCAAAATATTCGCCTACACCATATTGAAATGCTAAATTTCTGGCACTTTCTTCTTTAGTGGCAGTTATTATGTATTGCTTTGCACCCTTTTCTTTTAATGTTTTTAAAGTGATTTCTGCATTATCAGCTAAAAATGTTTCTTTTATACGATTATTGTAGCTATCGTGAAACGATTTTGATATAACAGGGAAATCCAACTCGTCTTCTGTTAAAATATGCCTGTAAAAGCCGATTATGGGCGTTTCTACATAAGTGTAGTATTGCTCTAAGGAAATAAGTGGTTTGTTCATTTCGGTGAGCATATCGTTAACGCAGTTGAGAGAGGTAACAGCATCATCAATAAGCGTGCCGTTCCAATCCCATAAAATGTTGTGGTATCTCATAAGAACTCCTGTTTACTAAGATAATATAAGAATATATTATCACATATAAACGAAAATTTCAAATAAAGTATGATAAAACAAATCCGAGAAAAATACCAATAATAAATATAGATAATCCTGAGATAAAAAATTTAATGTTTTTAAAAGTTTTTGTTGTTTTTTGAAGTGGTGGTTTTAAAGCGGATTTTAATTCGTTTTGTGCTAATTCTTTTAATTTATTTTCAGAATAACCTGAATATTCAGGTTTTACAAAAAATAATGCTTTTTCAAAATAATCGTTACTCGGTTCTAGCACTTCTAAAACTTGTTTATTGATTCCTTTTATCATAAAAAATACCTCGCTTTCATATATAAAATATACTTTGAAAAAATGAGTAAAAATATTCAGGAATATATAAAAAATAAATAGGAATTTAATTTAAAATTCGATAAAAATATTTGTCAAATTACGTGTTTGTCAAAATGACATGCAAGTATTTTATACTTTTAGTATAATAGAAAAAGTGTAAAAATCAATAAAAAATGTTCATAACTCTGTTCAAAATGTTTACAACTTAAGCCCAAAACGTTTATTTAGATGGGTTTTCGACATTTTCTTCAGAGAAATTGACAAAAATTCAAAAAAATAGAAATATACAGTTTGTTATGCTTGTATATTTAATTATACAATTTGGAAAATATTTTTTAATTAATCAATTATAGAAATTTGTTAAGTTTTACCAATGCGAAAAAGTGCTGAAATTTAACTCGAATTTATGGTTAAAAAGTAGAATTTTTTGAAATAAGATTTTACGCTTTTTTATTTTTTAAAATAGTTGATTGATTAATTTATTAATGATATAATTATTTTATAAATTATAAAAAATATTTTTTCAATGGTGGTTTAATTGGAAATTATAAAAGAAAATAATAATTTAATAATTAAAAATATTGAATGTTTTAATATTGCTCTTTCGCTCGATTGTGGTCAGGCGTTCAGATGGCGTGTTGAAAATGATAATATCTGGTCTGGTGTAGTAAAAAATAAATATTTAAAAATAAAACAAAATGAAAATAATATTATTTTTTATGATACAACTGAAGAAGATTTTAATTTAATATGGAAAGAATATTTTGATTTAGAAAGAGATTATGCTTCTATTTTAAATAGTTATGATGACAAAAGTTTAATTTCCGCTTGCGAAGCATATAACGGAATAAGAATATTGAAACAGGATGAATGGGAAGCGATTTGCTCTTTTATTATTTCGGCTAATAATAATATTCCTCGTATAAAGGGTATTATAGAAAGATTGTGTGAAAATTTTGGTGCAAGAGTAGGCGAGCGTTTTTCGTTTCCTACACCTGAAAAATTAGCAGAGCTTGAAGTGGATGATTTAGGGGTAATCAGGTCAGGCTTCAGAGCAAAATATATTTTAGATGCTGCACGGAAAATATCGACCAAAGAGGTTGATATTGAAGAAATTAAAAATATGAGCTTTGAAGAAGCGAAGCAAGAATTACTTAAAATAAAGGGTGTAGGTGAAAAGGTTGCCCAATGTGCACTTCTTTATGGTTTCGGACGTTTAGAGGCCTTCCCGCAGGATGTCTGGGTAAAAAGAATAGTAAGCGAGCTATATCCTGATGGTCTGCCTCAGTGTATAAAGGGTACAGAAGGTATAGCACAGCAATACCTTTTTCATTGGCGTCGTAATCTCGATAATTCCAAATAGCAAAATAAAACTGTGCAAATTTAACAAAAGTTGTTGACAATTACGCCTAAGAATGTTATTATTTATATAGAAACTATAAGCAAAGGGGATGTTTCTATGAATATTACTATTATTGGTCGCAAATGTAACCCACGTGAAGATTTTCGCACGAGAGTTGAGAAAAGGCTTGTAAAAGTAGAAAAACTCTTTGGCGAAGATGCAGTAGCTAAAGTTACAGCAATAGTTGAGAAAAACTATCAGGCTGTTGAAGTTACTGTAAACAAAGGCGGAATGATTTTCCGTGCAGAAGAACGAGCAGAAAATATTAACGATGCTCTTGATGAGTGTGTTGATTCTCTTGTTCGTCAGATAAGAAAAAATAAAACGAGACTTGAAAAGAAACTTCGTGAAGTTACTTTTGAAGATTTCAATATAGAAGAAGTTGAAGAAGAAGCCGAATTTGATTTGATTCGTGAAAAAACAGTTGCTTTAAAACCACAAAGCGTAGAAGAAGCAATTTTACAAATGAATCTTTTGGGACATCAATTCTATATGTTTCTTAATGCAGATACAGGAATTGTGAACGTAGTATATACCAGAAAAGATTCTGGTTACGGTTTGATTGTTCCTGATTATGACGATTAAATTGTGTGTAATTTTTCATTTTTCCTTTCTTTATTAGTAAACGGCAACGAGTGTTATACTCGTTGCCGTTTGCTTTTTTATATTTTAATAAAGTGGGTATTTGTTGCAGATTTCTGTTACACAATTACGGATATAATCAATGTCGTTTTCGTAATCAGTTGCCGCTAATTTAATGAATTCAGCAATTTTTACCATTTCGTGAGCACCAAAGCCTCTTGTAGAAACTGCTGCAGTACCAATTCTTATACCGCTTGTAACAAATGGTTTTTGTGGGTCGTTCGGAATAGAGTTTTTATTTGTTGTGATATAAACGTTATCAAGTCTGTGCTCTAATTCTTTACCAGTAATGTTAAGTGAACGTAAATCAAGTAAAAGCAAGTGGTTATCTGAACCGCCTGAAACCATATCAATACCTTGCGCACAAAGTGAATTTTCAAGTGCTTTACAGTTAGAAATAATTCTTTTACCATATTCTTTGAATTCAGGTCTTAATGCTTCACCAAAGCAGATAGCCTTTGCAGCGACAATGTGCATTAATGGGCCACCCTGAATACCAGGGAAGATAGCTTTATTGACTTTTGTAGCAATTTCTTCATTGTTTGTAAGAATAAGACCACCACGTGGACCACGAAGAGTTTTGTGAGTTGTAGATGTAACAACGTCTGCATAAGGAATTGGGGAAGGGTGCATACCACTTGCAACAAGACCAGCAATGTGTGCCATATCAACCATAAAAAGAGCGTTGACGCTGTCAGCGATTTCTTTTATTTTTTTAAAATCAATAGTTCTTGGGTATGCAGAAGCACCAGCTACAATCATTTTTGGTTTGCATTCAGTTGCTTTTCTTTCGAGTGCCTCGTAGTCCAAGTAACCATTTTCATCTACGCCATAGCTTTCAAAATTGAAGTAGCTACCGCTTACGTTAACTGGTGAACCGTGAGTTAAGTGACCGCCATCGGCAAGACTCATACCTAAAACAGTGTCACCTGGTTTTAAAAGGGCAAAATATACTGCGAAGTTCGCTTGTGAACCAGAGTGTGGCTGAACGTTTGCAAAATTACAGTTAAAAAGCTTCTTTGCTCTTTCTATTGCAAGGTTTTCTGCAACGTCAACACATTCACAACCGCCGTAATATCTTTTAGAAGGATAACCTTCAGCATATTTATTTGTGAGAATACTGCCTGAAGCTGCCATAACAGCGGGTGAAGTGTAGTTTTCACTTGCGATAAGCTCAATGTTTCTTTCCTGACGTTCCATTTCGCTCTGAAAAGCAGAGAATAATTCCTCATCGCTTGTTTGTAAAAGTTCAAAGTTTTTTTCGAGATAATAATTCATAGCTTTCTTTCTCCAATATAAGAAATTAATACTTTTATATTTTACAATAACCATCAATTTATTGCAATAGCTAAGTTCTGGTTATTCTTTAATTCAAAAAAGTTTTAAGTTATTTACAAAAAGCTTTAAATATAAACTCAATTTTTTGGGAAATTTAATATTGTGTTATATTAAATTAATGGTATAATTATAATAGGAAAATTTGGTGCTATATAATTGTATCAAAGGGGTATGATTTATGAGAGTCAGCGAATTAAAATCAAAAATTGTAGAAGAAGCCAAAAAACGTGATACAGTAATACTTGCTCACACTTATCAAAATCCTGATATTATTGACATTGCTAATATAACAGGCGACAGCTTCTTTTTAAGTCAGAAAGCGAAGGATTTAAAAGAAAAACGAGTTATAATGTGTGGCGTAAGGTTTATGGCTGAGAGTGTGAAAATTCTTTCACCAGAAACTGAGGTTGTATTACCAGTTCCATCTGCAACTTGTCTTATGGCAGAGCAGATTTCACCTGAAAGAGTACGTGAATTTAAGAAGAATAACCCTGATACAGCAGTTGTTGCTTATATAAATACTACTGCCGCTTTAAAGGCTGAGTGTGACGTTTGTGTTACAAGCTCTTCTGCATTAAAGATTGTAAAAGCACTCCCTAATAAAGATATTCTTTTTATTCCTGATAAAAATTTAGGTTCTTACGTAAAGAAACAGATACCTGAAAAAAATATTATTCTCTGGGATGGTTACTGTCCTGTTCATAATAAACTCACAAAAGAAGATATTATCGAACTCAAAAAAGAACACCCAGAAGCTCTTTTTGCAGTGCATCCTGAATCTCCTGAAGAGGTTTTAGAGCACGCCGATATGATTGGTGCAACCTCTGAGATTATTAAATTCGCGAAAAGTCAGAGTGGTAAGGTTATTATAGGCACAGAAATCGGTGTTGTAGATTATCTTTCAACGCACGAAGAGAATGGTGAAAGATTTATTCAGCTTTCAAGAGAAAAGCTCGTTTGTGAGGATATGAAAATTACAACACTCAATGACGTTTACCGTGCAGTAATTGGTGAACAAGGCGAGAGTATTGAATTAGATGAAGTTTTGAGAAAAAAAGCACTTAGAAGTATTGATAAAATGTTAGAATTAGGTTGATGAAAATGAAACTTTCTGAACTTAAAAGAGCATATGACGTTGTAATCGTAGGTAGTGGTATAGCAGGGCTTTATGCAGCGCTTAACTTTCCATCTACGGTAAACATACTTATGCTTTCAAAAAAAGAACGTCACATTTCAAACAGCTCTTTAGCACAGGGTGGCGTTGCTTGTGTGCTCGATTTAGAAAATGATAGTTACGATTTTCATTTTGATGATACTTTAATTGCAGGTAAAAATGAAAATGATTCAGATGCAGTAAGAGTTTTAGTTGAAGAAGGTCCCAAAGATGTTCTTCGCACAATAGATTATGGCGTAGAGTACGATAGAGATGAAAATGGCAATCTCATTAAAACACTTGAAGGTGGTCACTCTAAAAGAAGAATTCTTCACCATAAAGACACGTCCGGTAAAGAAATGGTAGATAAATTGATGCTGGCGGTTGAAAAATTGCCAAACGTCACTCTCTTAGATAATACAATGGTAACGTCTATGTCGAGAATTACCAACGGTTTTAAAGCGACTATTATGCGTGATGAAGAGTTTAAAACTGTTTATGCTTCATTCTGTCTTTTGGCATCAGGTGGTATAGGCAGAGTTTATAAATACACAACTAACCCATCTGTTGCAACAGGCGACGGAATAAGATTAGCTTATGAAATGGGTGCATCAATTAAAAATTTAAGTTACGTGCAGTTCCATCCGACAGCATTTAATGGTGCTAACCGTGAGCAGTTCTTGATAAGTGAAGCAGTTCGTGGTGAGGGTGCGTATCTTTTAAACTCTAACAAGGAACGCTTTATGGACAGATATGACAATCGTCTTGAATTAGCACCGAGAGATGTTGTTTCACGCTCAATTATTATGGAATCAAGAAGACTTGGTAGTAATAACTTTTATCTTGATATCCGTTATAAAGGCGAAGAGTATCTTAAAAAACGTTTTCCTGGTATTTATGCAGGATGTTTGGCTCAAGGTGTTGATATAAGTAAGGATTTGATACCAATCTTCCCGTGTCAGCATTACCTTATGGGTGGTATTGAAACTGACCTCAATGCAAAAACAACCTTGCCAAGACTTTATGCAGCAGGTGAGTGTGCTTGTACTGGTGTGCACGGAAAAAACCGACTTGCAAGTAATTCACTTTTAGAAGCACTTGTTTTCGGCAGACGTGCAGCAGAAGATATTATGAGATGTATAAACGCTAATTTCTATGCAGTAAAGGAGCAACCTGAAGAAACAACTGATTACAGTGGTGCTCCATTACCTAAAGGCACAAGAACAGAAATAAGAGAAATAATGCAAAAAGCATATTTTGTAATACCAGATGAGGGTGCAATTCATCAGGGTAAAAAGCGAATTGAATCAATTCTTAACAGATTGAGAAATGGTAAATTTGCCGTAACGTCAGACTATTGTGAGGCACTTTCTCTCGCAACAGTTGCTTATATTATTTTAAGGGAGGCAGACAAATGATTTTGCCACAATTTTATGTAGATGATGTAATTAAAAGAGCAATAAGTGAAGATATAAACTATATTGACGTTGCTACTGATTATTTACTCGATGAAAACGAAAAAAGCAAAGCAAAGTTTATTGCAAAAGCAGATGGTGTGCTTTGTGGTATAGAAGTTGCAATGAGAGTTTTCAGTCTTTTAGATGAAGAGTTTACATATACTTTATATCAAAAAGACGGTGAAAATGTCAAAAAAGGCGATATAATAGCAGAAATAGAGGGCAGAACTATTTATCTTTTAAAAGGTGAAAGAACTGCACTTAATCTTCTTCAGCATATGAGTGGTATTGCAACTCTTACAAATGAATGTGTAAAGCAGATTGAAGGAACAGAAGCAACTATTGCAGATACAAGAAAGACTTTACCAGGTCTTCGCTCACTTCAGAAATATGCTGTTACTTGTGGTGGAGGTAAAAATCACCGTTATAATTTATCTGACTGTGCTATGCTTAAAGATAATCACATTGATGCAAAAGGTGGAATTACCCCTGCAGTCAAAGCCTTGAGAGAAAAAATAGGCCATACTGTTAAGATTGAAGTTGAAACAAGAACCTTAGAAGAAGTTAAAGAAGCACTTTCTGCTGGCGCAGATATTATCATGCTTGATAATATGGATAATGATACTATGGCAGAGGCAGTAAAAATCGTAAATAAAAAAGCTTTACTCGAAGCTTCTGGTAACTTAACACCAGAAAGACTTCGTTCAGTAGCGCTTTTAGGTGTTGATATTCTTTCAATAGGTGCTTTGACTCATTCGGTTACTGCTTTTGATATATCGATGAGAATGGCTTAAAATAAGGCGTTTTAACGTTTTTGAAAAATACAAGGGCTGAAAATATCGACCTTGACGAATAAAAAGAAATGTAATAAAATAAGTTATCGGTAAAATGGGCAGTCGCGGATGTGGTAACACAGACGAGGAAAGTCCGGGCATCACACGGCAGAGTAACGGCTAACGGCCGCCGAGGGTAACCTTAGGGAAAGTGCAACAGAGATATACCGCCGTTTTTTACGGTAAGGGTGGAAAGGCGAGGTAAGAGCTCACCGGGGTATTGGAGACAATACTGCCATGTAAACCCTACTCGATGCAACACCGAATGGGGAGTTTGCCGGACAGCGATGTATTCGCAACCCCGAAGGGTGGCTTGAACCTTGTGGCAACGCAAGGTGTAGATAGATGATTGCCTTAAACGACAAAACCCGGCTTACAGTTTTACCGACTTATATAATAAAAAAAGCTTCGCTTATGCGAAGCTTTTTTTATTTAGAAAATAGGAATTAGGAATTAGAAATTGGAAATTAAATGTGTACAGTCATTCACGTAAGTCAATTTAGTCTTTTTTACCCCATTTTCATATAAATAACGAATAAGTGTAACACCTGTGTTATTTTGTGAAAAATTAAAATCAGGAATTAAACCTAAACCAGTAGCGGCTAATATTAAATATGTATTAAACATACCGTGGGCGACAATAACAACATTACTGTTATCGTCATTTTCAGAGAGAATTGTATTGATAACCTTTTTTGCTCTCTCAAGAGCTTTTAGTTGGTCTTCTTCACCTAATGGCGTTCTGTCACGTATTACTGCATCTGGTACAATATTCTGCAATACATCGTCTGGGAGCCCTGTGTAATCTTTGTCAGTACCTTTTTCCATCAATGTCGTAAAAATGTTAAAATTAGCGTTTTTATGGTATTTATAAATTTCGCCACCTGTTCTTACAGCTCTTATTAACGTGCTCGTGTAAATAGCATCAATTCTTTCATCTTTGAAGCGTTCACCTAAAAGAAATGCTTGTCTTAAGCCGTTATCAGTTAAATCGGTTTCAGTAAAACCATCACCGTTAAGATTTCCGTAAGTTTCGCCATGTCTTATTATATATAAATGCATTAAAAACACCTCTTTTATAAACTATTATATAATGTATTTATAATTGTTGCAAGAAAAAATATTATATGGTAAAATAAACTTATATGATAAAAAGGTTGTGTTAATATGGAATTAACAGAAAAAAAGCTTTCTTCAGAAGAAATCTTCGATGGTGTTGCAATTCATTTATATCGCGATGAAGTGTTATTACCAAATGGAAAACAAGGTGTAAGAGAAGTTATCAGACATCCTGGGGCTGTTTGTGTTCTTCCTATTACAGATGAAGGTAATATCATTTTTGTTAACCAGTTCAGATATGCTTTTAATAAAGTTACTCTTGAGGCGCCTGCAGGTAAGCTCGATAAAGGTGAACTGCCTTTAGAGGCTGCAAAGCGTGAGCTTCGTGAAGAAACAGGACTTAGTGCTAATAATATTATTTATTTAGGCGAAATGTATACTACACCTGCACTAATCGACGAAATTATTCATTTATATTTAGCAACTGACTTGGTTTCAGGTGAGCAGGACTTAGATGAGGATGAATTTATTAACGTTTCAGAGATACCACTTACAGAAGCAGTTGATATGGTGATGAATGGTTCGATAAAGGACTCAAAAACACAAACGTTGATTTTAAAGGCTGAAAAGCACTTAAATAGTCGAAAATAACCGACAAGGAGAATTTTAGTATGGCTGATAAGAAAAAATTAGGCTTAGTAATGATTGTGAAGAACGAAGAACGTTCACTTGAAAAGTGCTTAAAAGCTGTAAGAAACCTTGTTGATGAAATTTACATAACAGATACAGGTTCTACTGACAGAACAGTCGAGATTGCTAAGAAATTCGGTGCACATATATCGCATTTTGATTGGGTTAATGATTTTTCTGAGGCTCGAAACTTCTCTTTAGAACAATCAGATTGTGATTGGAATTTAGTTCTTGATGCTGATGAATACTTAATCAGTGGTAAAAGAAAAGATATAGAGAAGTTTTTATCTCTGAGTGAAGCAATAGGTTACGTTGAAAGAATTGACTACTATAAAGAAGATGATGATGCTATAAGCAAAAGCAAAACCTTTATTCCAAGAATTATGCCTAAAGGTGTTAGATATCGTGGTGCAATTCACGAGCAGGTTGATTCACAGTTTAAAGGCATTCAATTACCTTTGGTTTTTGACCACGACGGATATCTTCAGGATGGTAAAGGCGAAAGAAATTTAGAGATATTATTAGAGCAATATAAAGAGGATTCTGAAAATCCTTATACGCTTTATCAGATTTCTAAAACATTATGGGTTTTAAAAAGATATGAAGAGGCAGATAAATATTTTAAAGAATTTTATGAAAATTCAAAAAATGTTACTGCGAATTATCGTAAGGTCGGAATTGTTTCGTATTTATATAATTTATTAGAATTAAAAAAATATGATGACGGATTAGAATTAATAGAAAAAGAAAAAAATAAATTTAATTCTGAACCAGATTTTTATTTTGCATGTGGTGTTTATTATATGCAAACAGTTTTAGCAAATGTAGAAAAATATATGGAATATTTTTTTGAAATTGAAAAATCATTTTTAAAATGTTTAGAAATTGGTGAAAATAAATATTATGAAGGTGTAGTTGGTTGCGGTACGTTTAAAGCATCATATAATTTAGGTGTGTTTTATGAAGTGACTGGAAACACCGCTAAAGCTAAGGAATACTACCAGTTAGCGCAACGTCAGGGGTACAAACAGGCAACAGAGAGACTTAAAAATTTATAAAAATAAAAAAATGAAAATAAAAAACTTCGGTTAAATAAAAAAACCGAGGTTTTTATTTTTTTGAGTAAATTATTAATTTGAATATTATTTTGGGTTTTTGATTTTTGCATTGCTTTTTTGTTTTATATATTTCAATTTTCAAGAATTTTCGAATCGTATTTTTAATATTTGTTTTTTGTTTTATTGTATTTATTTTTGTAATTATTTTTATTGAAAAAATAGTAAAAAACAAATTCAAAATTTGGATAGAAAATTTTTCGAAAATAAAAATTTTTAAATGCTAAAACAAAAAGTAAACATAAAAAAGAAAAAATATCGGAAAATGAATTTGGGTTATAAAAACAAAAAATAAAATATAAAAATCTAAAATATGAAAATCACACTTAAAATGCAAGTATGAAATTAAATAAAAACAAAAATAAAAGCATATTAAAAAACAATTGTATTAATAATAAAAATAAACCGCAATTAATTTTAAAACAATTGCGGTTTATTTATTTTATAATTTTTCTATAAAGTTTATAACTTCAACTGGTACGTCTAAAACGTTGAAAATACTATCTTTTCTGATGATTACATCGAGTAATGGTAATTGACCATATTTTAATAACGCTTTTAAATCTATCCTTTTTTCTTCTGCTTTTTCAATATTGTTTTCATTTTTAAAAAATAAATATTCAGCAATATTTTCATAAATTCTGTCGTTACGAAGACCGAGGTCATATTCGCCGTAACTCTTAAAAAGTAATTCTTTTATTTCTTCGGAGTATGTGAAATTATTTTTTAATAAATTTATTTTTAAAAGAATTTTATTTTCTCCTTCTATTGAAGGATTCTCACTAAAATATTTTTTGTAATATTCGAGTGCACTATTATAGTCTTCATTCGATTCGTAATATTTTGCAAGTGAATAAAAATCATTAGAGTCAATTGAATTAAAATTTTCTTTAGCCATACTTAAATCCTTTCAGGCGGAATACAAGCAGCTAAAGTCAATTTGTCACTCGCTTCAACAAAATATTCTTTATTACATGAATATGGCATAAAGAAATAATCGCCTTTTTTGATATCTATATATTCATTACCGTTTGTAAGAGTACCTTTTCCATCTGTAACAACGTAAATAACTGGTGCAGAAAGCTTTTCTGTTTTACCATTTGATATTTCATATCTATGGAGTGAAAAACATGGTGTATCTTCTTTGCTGATAAGAACTGACTTAATACAATTGTTTTCGTTAGAAATAATAGTCGGTGTTTTTCGACATTCATTTAACACACGCTCTTTGTTATATGAATAATCAAAAACAGAAAGCGCAGTTTCTTTATCTAAATCAAGATACATCTGCTTATCAGATAATCTGTAATCACCACAAAGTCTTTCAGGCTGAATTGTAAAATCGGTAGGTTCCTGAATTTCTAAAATGAGACAACCTTTACCAATAGCGTGAATTGCCTTTGCAGGAATAAAGTAAACGTCGCCAGGAGCTACCGGGAATTTGTTTACGAATCTTTCCATTGCATCTTTATCGTGTTCACTGTCCTCAACAGCCTTTTCTAAATCTTCTTTAGTAATATCATCTTTAAAACCAAAGAAAATATGAGCATCTGGTCTTGTAGCTAAAATAAGCCAGGCTTCTGCTTTACCGAATTCTGAATTGAAATGCTTTCTTGAGAATTCTTTATCTGGATGAGCCTGAACAGGTAAACGTATTGCAGAGTCGAGAGCTTTTACGAGTACGTCGAGACCATCTCTGTCACCTAACATCAACTCTTTTTCCGCTTCAATGAGCTGATTAAAATAAATGTCAGCTCCTTTTATTTTTGAAATGCCTTCAAATTCATCCTTACTACCATCGTTCAATGCTTTTGTAGATGAACAAATCCATTCTTCCGGATAAAATGAATCTTCGCTATCATCACCGAAAAAATCAGAAAAAAGTTTGCCACCTAAATAAACTCTGAAAACTCGGTTTTTTTCAAAAAATATCGGTTTTTTAGCATATTCTTTATAATTCATTGTGTCCTCCTAAAAGCGCTTTTTGTGCTTCTCTTATGTTTCTGTATTTACTATTAGCAGTAGCTGCAAAAATACAAGCACCAACTGCAGCCTCTTCAGAATGTTTTGGTAAAACTAAATCTAAATCGAATTCTTTTTCGAAAATGCTTCGCCATACTTCACTCTTTCTCAAACCATTACCAGAACCTATAAGCACTCTTGGATTAAAGGCGATATGAGATTTTGATTCTTCATATAACATTTTAAGTTCATCTGCAACACCTGTAAGAAATCCGCAGATTAAATGAGTTGGTGTAAAGTTTTCTGTCGAAATATTTTCAATTGAACCACGCTTTTCAGGGTGAGCTCTTGTTCCTGCAAATTCACAGTTGATTTTAAGAGGGTTTTTTAAATTATATATTTCCTCAGAAAGCTCATCCATTTTCTTATAAATGTCGTCTTCTGTTCCACCTAAAAAGTCCATACATGAGATGAAGAAGTTTCTAAGAATCTGGTAAGACCTGCCACCGCAAAGTGAGGAACAAACAAAAATGTATTCGTCATCAGTTAATGGTCTTGTTTCGCCTGATTCAGTTGCTTTCAACGATGTTGTTATGAATGAAATCTGGCTACCTGTACCCACGTTTACTAAAATTGATTTATCTGGGTTAATCATTGAGCCGATAAAGCTTGCCTGATTATCACCAATAGCAACTGCTACAGGAATTCCATCTGGCAAAAACTCGCATTTTGTAGTACCGGCAATTCTTGTGTTTTTTACCACCTTTGGTAAAAATTCAGGGTCAATACCAGCTTCTAAAAGTGCGACATTATCAAACTGATGATGTCTTAAATCATAAAAACCAAGACTTGCTGCATCACTCGAGTGAGTAACAGGAACTGAGTCTGTTAAATGTGAAACGATGTAATCGTGAATTGTAGAAATCTTTCGTGCTCTTTTTGGAACGAGTCTGTTTTTTAAATTATAAAAATGAGTGGTAAGACCATATCCAGTGGCAGCTTTATGGCCAGAGTTCTCTGTAAGATACTCAGCGTAAGTCATGCCACCTTCAAATTTTTCATTGCCACGTAAATCCTGCCAGGTGAAAAGCGGTGAAGCAGGGGCGTTGTTTTCGTCAAGGTAAAGAATACCGTGCATCTGCCCTGTAACACCTATTGCAGAAACGTCACTGCCATCGGTTATTTTAGTTACTGCTTCAATAACAGTATCAAGAATAACCTCGGGATCCTGAAGTCGTGCGAAGTGTAAGTCACCACTTATAAAAGAATCGTTTTTTAACGTAACTTTATCAATAAGTCTGCCACGATTTTCACTTAAAAGTAATGCAGTTATAGTTGTTGTTCCTATATCAATACCTAAAATACTCATAAAATAATATCATCCTAACAAATTGTTGTAGATTGTGGGTCAAGCCTTGTAATAATATCTTGCTGAATAGCAGGGGATAAATCAAGGAAATTAACAAATGTACCGTGAATTCTCATAATGTAAACGCCACTTGGTGCGTATTTTTTTGGTTCAGCTAAAACTTTTCTTAAAATTTCAGCAGTAGTAACGTTTACATATAAATAGAATGGTGCAACGTTTTTGTTTAATTCATTAAAGAAGAGTGGCTTCATAACCTTGTTTTTGAATTCAATACCCTTGCTTTCATATGAATCAGTTGTAAAATATTTAGGGTCAATACCAAAGTGAGAAGCGTAACCACCGCACATTTTTATGAATGGTAATTTCATTAAAGAAAGAGTTCTGAAGCCTAAACCATTCTGTGCTTCACCGTAAAGTGGGTCAACGCCGTAGTTTAACATATCTCTTGATTTTCTACCGCAAGGCAAAGCACCAACCCAGTAACCATAAAGAAGATGCGTTGATGGTGTAGAGAAGTCTGGTCTGAAATTATTACCTAAGTAATTCTTTTTACTTCTTACTAAGTCAGCAATTTTGTTGGTTATTTCAACAGCTTCATTATCTGCAGCTTCGTTGTTGTTGCCAAATTTTGGTGCAGAGAGTAAGAATTCTCTTAATTCTTCGTCACCTTGAAAATTATTTTTTAAGGCAGTTAAAAGACGTTCAGCATCCTGTGGACGTTCATTTAATAATTTATCAATTGCAGTAAAGGAATCTGCTACAACGCTTGTTCCGTGAATAAGACAACCGCTACCGTTATATTTTGTACCTTGATTTTTAATATCTCTCACATCGTGGCCTGTTTCAATACCACCCATAACTGTGCTTAAGAATGGAACTGGTAAATGAGAAATAGCTCTTGAGGCACCATTTGCAGATTTAATCATTTCGTCACAGAAATATTCTGCATTTTTATAAAATCTTTCACGGACTGTTTTTAAAAGCGTTAATGCATCTGCGTTACCTGATGGTAAATCACAGATTTTTTTACCTGTAACAGTTGAATAACCATCGTTTAATGTGAGTTCTAAAATTTTCCCTAAGTTAAACCAGCTGTTAGTTGTGTTGGCGTTGTCTTTACCCATAATGAGAGGCTCCTGACAACCAGCGATTGATGTATCTTTAATATCATCAATGTCAACACCAGCAGTTGATAAAACTTCGTAAAGAGAATCATCATTGAAAAGTGAAGGTGTAAGGCAACCAGGTGTGAATAAAAATCTGCCTAATTCTTCGTATAACTTGTCAGGTGTATTTTTATGTAATTTAACAGAGAGAATTGGCTGTGGTAAGTTCATATCGTAATAAGCGTCTAAAAGTGCATAGGTGGTGTCATTTGTTAAATCATTACCATCTTCATCACGACCACTTACGATTAAGTTTTGTGAAATTGCCCAGCTTCTGTCACCAACGTTGAAGAATACGAGGAAGTGCTTAAGAAGAGCTGCGGTTGTTTCTCTGTCGAGTCCGCTTATTTTTCTGTATGGCTCAAAAATTCTGTCTGCATTACCAACAGAGAATGCGAATGGGTTTGGCGCTTGTTCTAAACACATTGTCTGCCATAAAAGAATGTAACTCTGAATTGCTTCATAAAACGAAGTTGCACCTTCAAATGGAACTTTACTCAATGTGTCAACCATAAGCTTTAATTGTTCTTTACGTTCGCCATCTGCACTTTTAAGTTTTTCTTCTGCAATGCTTTTATATCTTTCTGTAAGTAAAAGTAATGCTTCTAAAGATATCTTCATTGCCTCGTAATTTTCTTTTTTATCGTCACTGCAAGAGGATAATTTCTCATCAATATCAGCTATGAGTTTTTTTACACCATATTTAAGGGCAACTCTCATATCTGGAATTAAGTGACCAGTAACCTGTTCAATGAAAAATGCAACTTCGCCAGTCAAATTTTCACAAGAATTATAAACCTCTGTGAGTTCTTTAACGTAAGGTGTATTTTTGTCAATTTCTCTTAAAGCCTCAATTCTTTCTTTTGTGAATTCTTCTGTAGGTGTAATATCGTCATAAACTGCAGTAGGGTCGCAGTAACCAGCAAAAGTTTCAACTTTAAAAGTAGGGTTAATAAGCGCATAGCTTCTTGCAAAGGCATCACGCTGAGTACCCACAAATATTGCATTATCACTTATTGAAAGTGGTAAAACCTTAATTGCTTCTTTGAATTTTAAAGCAGCCTTTTTCATTGGTGAAAAAGCTTTATATTCTTCTTCAAATTTGCTTTCGGTTTCTTTTATAATAAACCAACCAGTAAGATTATCAATGACTCTTTCTTCTTTGAATAAATCATTTGCCATCTGAGTTAATTTTGTTGCATTAAATTCGTACATAATATCACCTTATGTTTTAATAATTTTAAAATTGTTTTTTACTAATTCAGTTTTTAAAATATCTACTTGATGTTGTGTAACAAAACCATCAGAAAAGTTGTATTCTAAATTCTCTTTTTTATATTTGTCCTTACCATACTCGTGGTAAGTAAGAATTTCTATATATATGTTGTTACTACCACTTTTCTCGTGCAGTTCTTTGAAAAATTCAGTGAATCCACGGGCGTTTTCTTCGCCTGTATTAAAGTTGTTAATGAGAGGGATTCTTATAAGCAGATATTTTTTAGTAATAGCTCTTTTTAAAAGATTTTCTTTAATTATTTCAATATCTGCACCAGTTACAGATTTTAAAACTTCTTTACTGGGGGATTTGAAATCTGCAATCATATAATCTACAACATCAATAAGCTTTTCAGTGTCTTTTAAAGATGCATTTGTTTCAATGCAAGTTGAAATTTTCTCTTTTTTTAGCATCTTAAAAAGTGTTGAAACTGCCTCTGCCTGTAATGAAACCTCACCACCTGTAAAGGTGACGCCTCCATTATCAAAAAACATCGTTCTGCAAGACAGAATTTCATCAAAAATTTCATTGATGCTACGTTTTTGTGAGTTGTCTGTTCGTTTTAATCCTTCGGGGTTTGAACACCACGGGCAGAACATATTGCAACCAGATAAATGATAAACAAGTCTGTTGCCTGGCCCATCCTGAGAGTAGTTAAACCCTTTCTGGAATGTGTAAATAAAATCGCTCATATAAAATCCTATTATATATAGTATAGTAATATAGTTAAGACAATTTTACACTAACTAAATAGCTATTTCAATCAAATTGTGATTTTAAACTTTACAAACTTATCTGTTGTATTTTGGTAATTATAACTAATTCTTTTATATTGCTTGAAAAGAAATAATGTGTTAAAATAAAAGTTACGAAAAAATCTGAAAGGTTTTATTTTTCTATGAGTAAATGTACTTGTGAATATTGCCCTACTATAATTGTTCCCGGTATCGGTCAGTCAAAGGTTGATTTATATTCTTCTGATAATAAGAGAATTAAATCTGCATGGCCTATGGATATTGACACGAAACCATTGGTAAAAAGAATATTACCATCTGCAATTTTGCTTTTGTTGACAAAGAGCGATAAGGCTTTTTGTAAAGCTTTAAAAAAGGCAATCAGTGAAGCAGTTACACCTTTAAGAGTAAACAAAGAAGGCGTTTCAACAGAAAATCTTCATATTGTAGATTATGAAGGTAAATCATTGAAAAACTGCTCAGCAGATGATAAACGTTACATATATAAAATGGTTCCTATGGAAGAACTTGCAGAAGTTATAGGTGAAGACCATCTTTACTTTTTCGCATACAATTCATTCGGACAACCTTATGAAACAGCAAGACGACTAAACGATTACATTCAGAACGTAAAGAAAGAAACTGGTCACGATAAAGTGAATCTTATTCCGGTTTCATTGGGTGGTTCAATTGCTACTGCATATTTTGATGCTTACGGCGAGCAGGGTGACGTTAACCGTGTTTGCTACTTCGTTCCAGCAACAAACGGTTCGACTTTGATTGCAGATATTTTCTCAAAAAATCTTGATTTGTCTAATCCTACATCCTTACTCAATATGTTTTTAGATTCAAAAACTATTGAGAGCTTAGAAAAGCTTTTAGAAAGATTCCATAAAGATACTGCAGAAAACATAGTTTGTGCATTAGTAGATGCTCTTTTAGAAACGTTTTTACTTAATTGCCCAGGTATGTGGGCGGTAATACCAAGAGAAAAATATCAGGAATATCGTGATAAATATCTTATTGGAGAAGAATATAACGTATTAAGAGAAAAGACTGACAGATTTTTTAAAGCACAGAACAATTTGAGAGATTTACTCACAAAGATTGAAAAACAAGGAACAGAGTTTTTCTCAATCTGTGGTTATGGCTTACCGCTTTTACCATTCGCTGGTACTAAAAATCTTAATTCAGATACAATCGTAGATTTTAAATCTGCATCCTTAGGTGGTTATTCAGCGGGACCTGATAAGAAATTGCCAGACGATTATGAGCCGGTTTATGACAGATGTCAGAATAAAGAGCATAACCATATTTCACCTGACAAAACAGTTGATTTAGGTACTGCAATTTTTCCGGATTCTACATTCTGCTTTAAATATCAGGTGCATGATGATACTGCTTATAACGACGTTGCTTTGAGCCTTTGTAAAGAGATTATTACAAACAAAGATTTTAAAGACGTTTATTCTGACCCGCGATTCCCACAATTCAACGGGTCAAGAGATATTTTCAGAATAAAATACAGGCTTCTTCCGAGAGTTGATGAGTTACTTAAAAAAGATTTGCCACAGGAAATTAAAGATGATTTATTGGAATCTAAAGAAGAAGCAGAGAATTTATTTAAAAATACTATTATAAAAGACCGCACAGAAGCGGATGAAATAACAAAACGCTTTGATGAAGCGGTAAGAAAAGCGGAAGAGGTTTAATTTATGGGTAAATTTATAAAATTAGCATTAGGGGCTGCAGCAGTTGGTGCAGGTGTGAAGCTTTATAAAATGCCAAACAAAGAACGTGCAGATATGTTCTCAAGAAATTTTGTTAAGGCTATTAGTAAATTCTCAAACGGACTTCCTGAGCCTGAGGTGAATAGTTCTTGTGATGACGTTTCTTCGGGTGCTCAGAAAGATTTAGTAACTGAAGCAACTGAAAATTCAAAATGGGTTTTAGGTTATAGTCAGAAAAGTATTCTTCCAGATGATATTTTAACAAGAGAATATTGTATCGGCGGTGTTACACGTCTTCCTGCAAGATTTCCAAGTGGTGTTCTTGACGATATAAGAGTTCGTGTAATATGCCTTGGCACAACAGAAGGTGAGCTTTCAGTTTTTGCTGCAGTTGACTGTATTGGTCTTTCTAACAGATGTATAAGAACAATCCGCCAGAGGCTTAGTAGCTTCTGTGATGAAAACAATATTGCTTCAATTAATATTTCTTCTACTCATACACACAGTTCAATAGATACAATGGGTATCTGGGGAAGAATTATAGAAGTTTTCATTAACAACCGTAAAGCGCTTATAAAAGGTGAAGGCGATATTATGAATTCTTGCGATGAAGAATATCTTGAGTTTCTTTATGGCAAGGTTATTGAAGCTATAAAAGAAGCAGTTCAGAATAAAACTACTGGTAAGCTTTATAAGGCTTATATGGGTAAAGCTTCAGAAAAATCAGTAAGTGAAGATGCACCTTTAAAAGAGCGTGGAATCAAAGGCTACGTATGGGATAGACGTGAGCCAGATGACTGTTCTTGTCAGCTTTTAAGATTACGCTTTGTGCCAGATGATAAATCTATAAAAGAAACTGTACTTGTTAACTTCGGTGCTCATCCATATATTAACTCAATGAGCGAAAAGGGAAAGGGTACTGGTGAAAATATCTCGGGTGACTTTGTTTATTCTCTTTGTGAATACTTAGAAAGTGCTGGTAAAAATGCTATCTTCTTTAATGGTGCTATTGCCGCAGTTTACCCAACAAGACTTTATGCAGACGTTTATACATTCGAGAATCAGGCAAAAGCGGTTGGTAATGAATTAGGCAGAATTACTCTTGCTATGACAAAGTCTAACGACGAAATTTATAACGATGAGCTTTTAAGTCCAGAATGCTATGAAGCAAAATCTATAATATTCAAAGACAAAGAAAGTTACTACAAAAAGTGGGTTGAAGCAAAGGGTGACGAAATAATCGAAGAGGTTGAATTAACACCTGCTATAAGCCTTAAAACAAAAGAGGTTGCTTTAAAGGTTGGTAACCCTATATTTGAACTTATTTCAAAGACAAGGGTTGGTAATTATACAGTTGCTAAAAGTGATAACAAGCAATATGAATCAGTTACCGAAATTGGCGTTTTGGAATTAGGTAACGTTCTTAAAATTGCATTTATCCCTGGTGAGATTGAACCAACTATTGTCGGCGGTGGCGATACTCTTAAAAAAGAATTTGCATTCGCTAATGAGGATTTCAGTGAAGGTACATTAAAAGATGCTTTGGAATATGAAGATTTAACTGTTTTTGGTCTTACTAACGATGCTTGTGGCTACATAATTCCAGATAACGATTTCTCAATGATGTTCTTAGGCTCAAACAAGTTTATGCAGAAGATATTTGGTAACCATTATCTTGAAATTTTCTCATTTGGTAAAGAGACTGCATCTACAATAGTTAAAGCTTTTAAAGAGCTTAAATAATATAAATTTAAGTGTAAAGTAAAAAACTTTTACATTTTCATAAAAACCTATTGACAATAGGTGCTTACTCTGTTATAATGCGTGTCTGTAAAGTTATATATCTTTACAAATTACTTGAAGGGTGTGATAATTGATGGCAAAAAACCTTGATGTAGTTTTACTTACCGACTACTACGGCGAAATGTTAACTGAAAATCAAAGAAAATTCATCGATTATTACTATAACGATGACCTTTCACTTTCAGAAATTGCTGAAAATGAAGGTATTACCCGCCAAGGTGTTCGTGATGCTATTAAAAGAGCCGAGACTCAGCTTTTCGATATGGAAAAGAAGTTAGGTATAGCAGAAAGAGCAAAGCGCACTAAAGATAGTTTAATTGCTATTGAACAATGTGCAGACCTTATTAATGAATACAATATGAATTCTTCTTTATCAAAAGAAATTAACGATGCGATTATAAGAATCAAATCTGTTATATCTTCTTTTGAATAAAATATACTTAAATATTACGTAAAGGGAGTGAACACTCGATGGCTTTTGAAGGTCTTTCAGATAAATTAGAATCTGCGTTTAAAAAGTTGAAAAGTAAGGGTAGCCTTACCGAAAGCGACGTTCGTGAAGCGATGCGAGAAGTTCGACTTGCTCTTTTAGAAGCAGACGTAAACTACAAGGTTGCAAAAGATTTTACAAATACTGTTACCGAACGTGCAATTGGTGCAAAGGTTATGGAAAGCCTTACTCCAGCACAGATGGTTATTAAAATAGTAAATGAAGAGTTAACCGCTCTTATGGGTGGTACTCAGTCAAGAATTGCTTCTGCACCACACCCACCAACAGTTGTTATGATGTGTGGTTTACAGGGTTCTGGTAAAACAACTCACAGTGCAAAAATCGCTTTAAAGCTTAAAGAACAAGGTCACAGACCATTACTTGTTGCTTGTGATATTTATCGTCCTGCTGCTATTAAGCAGTTACAGGTTGTTGGTGAGCAGATTGGTGTTCCCGTTTTTGAAATGGGCACAGAAAATCCTGTTACTATTGCAACTGAAGCAATTAAACTTGCAAAAGACCAGGGTTACGATTACGTGTTCCTTGATACTGCTGGTCGCCTTCATATTGATGAAGAGCTTATGCAAGAGCTTAAAAACGTTAAATCGGCGGTTAAGCCACACGAAATATTACTTGTTATCGACTCAATGCTTGGTCAGGATGCTGTTACAGTTGCTTCTTCATTTAATGAAGCACTCGGTATTGATGGTCTTGTTTTAACAAAGCTTGATGGTGATACAAGAGGTGGTGCTGCTCTTTCAGCAAGAGCCGTTACTGGTAAACCAATTAAATTTGTTGGTGTTGGTGAAAAGCTTCAGGATCTTGACGTTTTCCACCCTGAAAGAATGGCAAGCCGTATTTTAGGTATGGGCGATATGCTTTCTCTTATTGAAAAAGCTGAGCAAACCTTAAACGATAAAAAAGCAGAACAGCTTGAAAAGAAATTGCGTGAGAATAAGCTCGATTTAAACGATATGCTTATGCAATTTGAAGAAATGAAAAAAATGGGACCAATGAAAGAAATTCTTTCAATGATTCCAGGTGTTGGTAAAAAACTTAAGGATACCGACGTTGATGATAAACAGGTTGATTACACAATGGCAATTATACGTTCAATGACAATGAAAGAACGTGAAAATCCAGATATAATCAATCCATCAAGAAAAAGAAGAATTGCCGCTGGTTGTGGCTTAAAGGTTGAAGATGTCAATCGTCTTCTTAATCAATATCGTCAGATTCAGAAGGTTTACAAACAACTCAATGGCGCTGGGTCAAAGAAAATGATGAAGCGTATGCAAAGAATGGGCGGAATGCAAGGTATGGGCGGTATGCCAGGAATGCCTAATTTCCCAATGTAAATTCGTTGTAAATAAGCGAGAGCTATTTATATAATTAATTAATAATTTTTAATTCGGAGGTAATTAAAATGTCAGTAAAAATTCGTCTTCGCCGTATGGGCGCAAAAAAAGCACCTTTCTATCGTGTAGTAGTTGCAGATTCACGTTACCCACGTGACGGTAGATTCATTGAAGAAGTTGGTTACTATAACCCACTTACAGAGCCAGCAGAAATCAAACTTGATGCTGAAAAAATTGAAAAATGGATTGCTAACGGTGCTCAGCCAACTGATACAGTTCGTGCACTTCTCAAAAAACAAGACATCATTAAATAATTAAAAGGTGATATCAATGAAAGACTTGCTCGTAACAGTCGTACAGGGTCTTGTAGAGACTCCCGACGCAGTCGAGGTCACAGTTGACGAACCCAACGAAGAGGGCATCGTTGTTTATCATCTTCATGTAGCGGCTGAAGATATGGGCCGTGTTATAGGCAAACAGGGCAGAATTGCAAAAGCTATTCGTACAGTTATGCGCGCTGCTGCTGTTCGCAAGGATGAAAAAATACAAGTTGACATCGACTAAACTTGAACTCTGTTTTAGCGCAGACCAAAAAGCCCAGAACTTATGAGATTCTGGGCTTTTTTAATCATTTTTTCACCCGCTCGGCGTATCTGTATACGCTGTCGGAGTGAAGAAAATGACTTCTGCATCTAAAACATAATTCAAATTTGCTTTAAAGGTTTTTATTATGATAAAAAATTATCTTGAAATAGGTCAGATTGTTTCTACTCACGGAATTCGTGGTGAAGTACGAATTAACCCGTGGTGTAACGGACCTGAATTTGTAAAAAAATTTAAGACTTTATATAAAGATGCGAACGGAAAAGATTTTTTTAAGGTTATTTCTTGCCGTCCGCATAAAAACGTTGCTATTGCTAAATTAGAGGGTGTTGATACTGTAGAAATGGCACAAAGTCTCAAAAATACAGTGCTCTTTATAAAAAGAGAAGATGCACATCTTCCAGATGGCGAGTGGTTCATAAGTGAACTTTTGGGCTGTAAGGTAATTGATAACGAAAATAATGAAATTTGCTATGGTGAAATCACAGATGTTGCAGAAACTGGTGCAAATGACGTGTGGTACGTTAAAACACCGTCTGGTGAAGAGGTGCTTATCCCCGCTATACCAGACGTTATTGTTAAATGTGACGTAGCAAATGAGAAAATATATATTAACGCTTTAAGGGGGCTTTTCAGTGAGGATTGATATTTTAACTCTTTTCCCCGAAATGTGTGAAGCCGTTATGAGTGAAAGCATTATAGGTAGAGCCAGAAAAAAAGGTGCGGTTGAAATGAACTTTCACCAGATTCGTGATTTTGCAGTAAACAAGCATAATCAGGTTGACGACACGCCTTATGGTGGTGGCGAGGGTATGCTTATGATGGCTCAGCCTATATATGATTGCTTTCAAAAGGTGTGTAACGAAACAAAAGAAAGACCACACTTTATTTATATGTCACCAGTTGGTAAGACTCTTACACAGGAGAGAGTTAAGGAACTGTCAAAATTAGACAATATCGCAATTCTTTGTGGCAGATATGAGGGCGTTGACCAGAGGGTGATTGACGAAATTGTTGATGAAGAAATTTCTATTGGTGATTACGTTGTAACAGGTGGCGAATTACCCGCTATGATTTTAGCGGATGCTGTTTCACGTATGTTACCTGGTGTACTTGCTGATGAACAGGGTTTTATTGGCGAAAGTCACTATTCTTCACTCTTAGAGCATCCACAATACACAAAGCCAGCAGTATGGCACGAAATAGAAGTGCCAGAGGTTTTGAGCTCTGGCCATCACGCTAAAATTGAAGAATGGAAGCGTGAACAATCACTCGAGAGAACTTTTTTGAGAAGACCTGAACTTTTAGAAAAAGCTGAACTTAGTGAAAATGACAAAAAAATATTATCAAAAATTCGTGAAAACCATAGTATGAAGTAGGCATTTTACTGCATAATATATAGTGTAAAATCAAGTAACAGTAAGGTGAACGCTCGTTCAATAACTTGGTGAAGTTTGATAGAAGTACTCGAAAATTGTAGTAAACTTGCACAAATCGAAAACTTTAAAAATGGCACAGTTTAGCATTACCTATGAACTTTTAAAAATTCGTTGACTTTAGGCAATTTAGTGTTATAATAATCACAGTTAAGGAAACTTAGCAAAAATTCTCTGTACCTGAATTTTTCCACAAAATGTTGTGTGACGAGTTCGAGCGTACAACCAAATATTCGAATAGTAATTTTGACAAAATATTAGAATTTAGGAGTAAATTGATATGTTCGTAAAAGATGTTACAGTTCAAAATCAAGTAGGTCTTCACGCTCGTCCAGCTACATTTTTCATTCAGAAAGCTAATGAATTCAAATCATCAATCTGGCTTGAGAAAGAAGAAAGAAGAGTAAATGCAAAAAGTCTTCTTGGTGTTCTCTCTCTCGGCATTATGGGTGGTACAGATATCCGCATCATCGCTGGTGGTGTAGATGAAGAACAAGCTGTTACAGCACTTGCTGCATTGGTTGACAGCGGTTTCCAAGAATAATTTTAAAAGTTCGCCGATTTTGGCGCAGAACAAAAAGCCTGTAACTTTTGAGTTACAGGCTTTTTTAGTTAATTTTTTACCCGCTTGACGTACCTGTGTACGCCTACGTGGTAAAGAAATTAACTTCTGCATCCAAACTTAGCGAATTGTGTGTTTCCTAATTTTTTAGCTGATATTTATTTTGTGTGACTTGAATTTAATAGATTTACTATATATTTTCCAGTATTTTTATATCTCTTTCTAAATCGGTTTCGGAGTAGTTGTAAGCAGTTTTTTCTAATTCTGTTTTTAATTTATTTGCCATTGGTTTTAGGGATGTAAAATTTAGTATTCCAGATAATACACCACCGAAAACAGGTATTAATTTAGCAAGTGCATTTGCTACTTTCTCTTTAGTAATTTTAATTCCTATGGCTTTTCCTATTTTTTTCAAAATAGGATACCACCAAGTTTTGGTAAGAGCTTTTTGCGGAAGTTTTTCTAGAGTTGTTTTTGCGAGTTGACTTGAAAGAATATGTAAACCGGCTTCTGCTCCAGCAACACCAAACATAACACCGCAGTAAACCAATAACTTGTTTTTTGCTTTTTCACTATCTAATTCTCCATTGTTCCAAAAATCCTCTGCACCATAAAGATAACCTAACTCCTGTGCCAGTCTTAACGTTACAGCAAAGAATTGTGCTATATCAGCAGGTATTGTTCCAGCCATTGCCCAGCCACCAGGTAATCCAGCTAAAAAAGAAACTATTGAGGATTCTGTTGTGCGTTCTATTATTAAACCATTTGCTATTTTTGAAAGTTCCTCTTTACTAATATCAGCGGAAACTGGTCCGAAATTAATAATATCTTGAAGGGCATATTTTTTATTTGGAAATCTTTCTGCTAAAAACTTATCTCGATTGACTTTTACACCGGGAATTTTTATAGCAGTTGTAAATATTTCTGCGAAGTCAAATGATTGACTTGTGCTATTGAGTAAATCCATTATTATTCCTCCTAATTTTTATAGCAATTTCATTATATTATTTTTAATTTGAAAAAGCAATAAGTTTTTGATTCCTTGGTTTAGGATTACTGTTATTAACTATATAACAAACGTGTTTTGTTATAACATCAAATAGATTTAATAAATTTTGCATTCGCGAAATTTACAAACTCTTTTCTGAACTATATGTTCAGAAAGGAGTTCTTTTTTATGCAAAATGTTGTTAAACGAGTATCAGTTTATCAGAAAACAAGTGTCAAACATAATGATAATGTCATTTGTTATGTCGAAAGTGGGGTGGTATTATGTCGATAAATGAGATTTCATTTGAGTGTCAGGGGGTGCAGAATTTGAAGAATGAGCTTTGTGGTCTTATGATGTGTATCGTGATATTGCTGATGAAATTGGTATTGAAAATGCCTTGGCAATTTACAAAATGTTTCACGGAACACAAGTGTCATTTCCTAATAGACTTTTCTCAAAGGATTACACCCACAAGGCTATTATCAGTGAATATGATGGCGACAACGTACCACAGTTAGCTCAAAAATACAATTACTCCGAACGGAGTATATGGCGTATTTTGAAAACTGAAAAATAAAGGAGAATGATTTATGAAAAAACGTGGCTTTGGCGGACTTTTATTTGACCTTGTTATGACTGTTTTAACAGGTGGTATCTGGCTTGTATGGTTACTTATTAAATATCTTAGAAATAACTAAAGTGTTGATACTGGTGGTTTGTTTTGACAAACCACCAGTATCTTATTTGCAACATTCATTATTAAAAAACTTTTCTTCTATAAGGCTAAAAACTTCTTCAATAGGTTTATAGTCTTTGTTTTGCATTGAAATTAAACCTTCGTTTAAAAGTTTGTGTAAATCATCGCATGGTATAGTGCTTTTAATATCCATTTCCACCACTCCTCATAAGTATTATAACATATTAAATGGTGATTTTGAATCCCTGAAATTACTATCTTTATTTTTTCTTTTCTTTATTGTATAATGCTAATTATAAATTACGAAAGCAGGTGAGAATCATGCAAGACCAGAGATTAAAAAGATTAAAAGACAAAGCAAACAAATTGCCACTTAGTCCTGGTGTTTATATAATGCGTGATTCTCACAAAGAGATTATTTATATTGGTAAAGCCAAGGCTTTGAAAAATAGAGTTACACAGTATTTCGGTTCACAAGAGAAGCATTTACCAAAGGTTCGCAAAATGGTTGAGAACGTGCAGAATTTTGACTACATTCTTACAGATAGCGAATTCGAAGCACTCGTTTTAGAGTGTAGCTTAATAAAGCAGAATATGCCGAAATACAACATTCTTTTAAAGGATGATAAGGGTTATAGCTATATCAAAATTACAAAAAGACCGTGGCGAAATATCAAAGCTGTGTTTCAAAAGGCTGATGATGGTGCTGAGTATTTAGGTCCATATACTGCGGGGTATTCTGTAAAAAATGCAGTCGATGAAGCAAAGAAAATTTATAAATTACCTACCTGTAACAAGGTGTTTCCTCGGGATATAAAAAAAGAACGCCCTTGTCTTAATTCTCATCTCGATTTATGTTGTGCTGTGTGTGCCGGTAAAATTACAGAAAGCGAATATGATGAAAGAGTAACAGAAGCTATTGAATTTTTAAAGCTTGGCACTCAGGATACTGTTCGTAAATTAAAACAAGAAATGGAAAAAGCCTCGGAAGAATTGAATTTTGAAAAAGCCGCAAAGCTTCGTGATACCATAAGGGGTATTGAAAAGGTAAAGTCGAAGCAAAAGGTCGTTTCTTCTACTTACAAGGAACAAGATGTTTTTGCACTTAGTATTGTTGAAAATAAAGTGTGTATTGCAGTTCTTCGTTTTTCTGATAATCAGCTTTGTGACACCGAGCATTTTATATTTGAAGAAAATGGAACACCCGAAAGTATGAGAGCAGAGTTTTTAACTTCTTATTACTCTTTAAACAGAACAATTCCACCACGAATTGAAATTGATGGTGAGGTTGAGGGCATAGAAGATATTGAAAAATGGCTCTCAGAAAAGCGAAACACAAATGTGCAGATTGTAATTCCACAAAAAGGCGACCAGTTAAAGCTTATTACAATGTGCAAAAATAATGCTACCCAAAAGCTATTAGAAAAGCTTTCAAGTAGTGAAAAAACTAAAAACGCACTTGAAGAATTAGCGCTTATGCTTGGTATGAAAAATATTCCTCAGTATATTGAGTCTTACGATATTTCTCACACCGCTGGTAGTGACAATGTTGCTGGTATGATTGTTTTCAAGGATGGCAGACCATATAAAAAAGCATACAGGCGCTTTGCAATAAAAGGTTTTGTGGGGCAAGATGACTACGCTTCTATGGAAGAAGTTTTAAGGCGTCGTTTTACTGAATACTACAATCATAAAAATGATAACGAAGAATATGGTTTTGGTAAATTGCCAGACCTTATTTTACTTGACGGAGGTAAAGGTCAGGTTAATGCAGTTCTGCCACTTTTAAAAGAATTTAATCTCGATATACCAGTTTTTGGTATGGTTAAAGATAACAAGCACCGCACATCTGCAATTTCTACAAGCGGTGGCAGAATTGAGTTTAATTCTAAAAGAAAAGCCTTTTCTCTTGTTACGCAGATTCAAGACGAAGTTCACCGCTTTTCAGTTGAATATCACCGCAAAAAGCATACAAAATCTGCTTTAGAAAATTCACTCACACAAATTAAGGGCATTGGTGAGAAAAAGGCAAAAAATCTTATAGTGAAATTCAGAACGATTGACAATATAAGAAATGCAAGTGTTGAAGAATTAGAAAGTGTGCAGGGGATTTCAAAAGCGGATGCGGTTGAGATTTATAAAATGTTTCACGGTGAATAATTGTAGGGGCAGACCTGCGGTCGCCCGTGGTCAGTGGTCAGTTTGTTGAAACTAAAAATAGTTGACATTTTTTATCTTCGTGTTATAATATAAATGAACAAGGAGTTATTCCGTAGACGGTTAGACTCCACTTTATAATTGGGTTATAGAAAACAACCGCCTTATTTGGAAGTCAGGCGGTTGCTTTCTTTTTATTCATCCTTGAGAACAAGAATGATTAAGAATATGATAGCTAATAAAGCGATTGTTTCACTCATAGCAATCACCACTCTCAAAAAACAAAATTTCCTAAAAAGGATTTCTATGTAATCAGAGAGTCCAGTCTCTCTGTAAAAGAGACTAACCGCCTACCGTAGGAATAACTCCTTGGGAACTTATGTTCCGTTTGTTATTGTATCATAGTTTATTGAAAAATGCAAGATGTATTGGGTGATAAAATGAAATTCAGAGATATTATTTTATATGACTATTTAGCCGATAAAACTCCTTTTAAGCCATATATAAAAAGAGATTTTAAAAATTATTATATTGTTATTGAATTTACTGAAAAAGACTGTGTTGAAATTTATAATAATTACAGTAAAGTCATGTCAAAAGAAATTTTGGGATTACTGAATGGTAGTTATAATATTGTAGGTAGCGATAATTGTTTATATAACCTTACCCAAGATGGTTTAAGTAAAACCGATAAAAATATAAACTTTAATTTATTAGAACAGAAACACTATGCTATAACGAATTTAAGAAATTATCATAAACATAATAAACTCTATGCTAAAAGTGTGATGCAAAAAGAAGAATCGCATATTGTAGAACACCACACTTTCAAAAGTGATTTTAAAAAATATTGTTTTATAAGCACAGAAAATAATATGTTGATAAATTATCGGTTTAAAAAATCACAGAAAGATAATAGCCCACTGTTCGTTTATTTGCATGGTGGTAATGGTATGGGTATAGATAATAAAAAACCATTAAGAATTTTTAAAAGTCACGGGTTAGATGAATTGCTTTTAAATAAGAATTGTTCAATTTTGGTTCCACAAGCACCATATAGCGATATGTGGAATGGTATGAAACCCGTTAATTACATTGAATCTGTAGTGCAATTAATAGAAGTTTTATGTAAAGAGAATTTTATTGATAAAAATAGAATTTATGTTACAGGAACTTCATTTGGTGGCGTTTGTACATGGAAGTTAATTACAAAATATCCTGAGTTTTTCGCCTGTGCAATTCCTGTTATGGGTGCATTTGCGAACTGTAAAGAATATGATTTTGAGTTACTTAAAAATATGCCTATATGGATTGCACATTCTTCTGACGACAAAACAGTAGAAATAGATTCGGCTGATGAGTGCTACAACCAATTAGAAAAAGTTTCAGCACCAGTAAAATATACTCGTTGGGATGAGTTCGGTCACGGAATGAGTGGCAGATTTTACAGAACAGAGCCGTGGGTAGAATGGATGTTTAGTCAGGATTTAAGTAAACGATAATTGTAGGGGCAGACCTGTGGTCGCCCGTGGTCAGTGGTCAGTTTGCTAAAATTCTGCATTATGCATTCTGAATTCTGCATTCAAAATACAATTCCACTCAAATTCGCTTTATGGGGGATGTGAATTTTGAGTGGATTTTTTTAAAATTAAACCATAGATTTTGGGGGTGCTTTAATGAACCAACAAGCAACAGGGAATTTTATTGCCTTGAAGCGAAGAGAGAAAAATTTAACACAAGAACAGCTTGCAGAAAGAATCGGTGTAAGTAACAAAACAATTTCTAAGTGGGAAAACGGCAAGTGTATGCCCGATTACGCCGTTGTAGAAATTCTTTGTAATGAGCTTGATATTTCGGTTTCTGAGCTTTTAGATGGTGAAGAAAATGAAAAAAGCATACGTGTTTACGATGATAAAGAAATACTTGGTATGCTTAAAGATATACAAGAGCTGAAGCAATCAAAAGATTCGAGTACAAGCTTCTTTCTTATTATAATGGGTATTTCTTTACTTGCACTTTCATTCTGTATTGATGGTTCTTCTTTCAGAGAGTTTATTTCTGGATTTTTATTAGGAATTTCTATTGTAGAAATGATTACCGGTATCTATCTCTTGGGCAGAACTATGAATCACAATAAAGCGATTTATAAATTAAAGTTTTTTATAAGCCGTATTTTTAGACGCTGAATGAGTTTTTGGGGGATTAATAATGAAAAAGAAGTTGATTGTTGCAGTAGCATCTCTATTTTTAATTATATCAATAACCATTGGTGTAGTTGTTTTCAAGAATTCTGAAAATACTATAAATCTTAACGTTGAAGATTATGAAAACTATATTCTGAAATTTGTTATTTGGCACCCTTTGTCAGATGAGCGATATATTTTTGTGGTAACAGAAGAAAATGATATTTTAGCACAGTATAAAAATGCTGATGGCGATATTGAAGAATTATTAGTGAAATCAGATGCAATTATGATTGATTTAATGAAACCTTATATTGATGAGGTGCTCGTAAAAAACAAAACTGAAATAGAGGGTTATGTAAGTTTTACTGACTTTTGGTGTGTTACGTTGTATTATGCTGATAAAGCGGTTTGGTATGATTATGGTGCTTCAGAATGTACAGCAGTAAACGTTTTGCTTGAGCAAATTATAGGGTGTTGCAATTTTAAATCTGCCAATAAAGAACATCTGCGACCATTGGGAGTACAACAACGAGAGTTTATGGAAATGTGGTGTGAAGGTGATTTTTAATGAAAAAGAAGTTGATTGTTTTAATAGCATTATTTGTTGTAATGGTTATAACAGTTGCCGGGGTAATAGTCTTTAATTACCCTGAAAACAAATCTGAATGGACTCTCCAGAGATTGATTGAAGAATCTGATTGTTGTGTGGTTTTAAGAGAGGTTAATGGGAAATTTTGCTATACGGGTCCTTATGTTGAAGTAAAAGAAAATGAAATTAATGATTGTGAATATCTGTTGTTTTTAGATGAACGCGATGAATTGTATTTTCCGGATGGACATTTTATTCTCGTTCAAGAGTTTAAAGATTATAAACGTACATTGGAATACACACCCAGCTATTTGGGCTCAGACAGACCACCATATATTTTGTTTCTGACAAAAGCCCAAGATGGCGATTATTATTACATAACAGGTGGTAAAAGTGGTGCAATAAAAATAACAGAAGACGGTTTAGAGCCGCTTGACGAAAATTTAAAGTTTGAAGTTTGGTTGAAGTTTGAGAATAATTACAGAAAATTTGAGCATTGGCGAATAAACGAATATAAGTTTTCAGACAAAATGATACCAGTTGAAAAAACAACTATCGCTGAGTTTGATATCAACAATACAACAATTCCATATATAGATTACAGTAATATTGAAACAACAGCCGCACCATAAATCGCTACGCTAAAGATGATTCATAATAGGGGGATTAATAATGAAAAAGAAGTTGATTGTTTTAGTAACATCATTTGCGCTAATGGTTGTAATAACTGTTGGTGTAATAGCCTTTAATTATCCAGAAAACAAATCTGAATGGACACTTCAAAGATTGATTGATGAGTCAGATTGTTGTGTCAGGATTGATACCTCTTATGCTGGTTTCTTTTGTGGCAATGCAATTCCAAGTGAACCATTAAAAGATGTGTATGAGAAAGATGGTAAATTTTATCAGGAAGTAATAGTCACGTTCGCGGGAGAAAAAGACGAGATTTTTATAGAATATAATAAAAAAGATGTATTTGATGCACCATCTTACGAAATAACAATAATTCAGGAAGGCGAAAAATTTTTAAATGAACACCAGTACATATTGTTTTTAACAAAAGCCGAAGAAGATGATTGTTATTATGTGTTAGGTGGTAAAGATGGTGCTATTGAACTTGATGATTTTAAATTTAAACCGCTTAATAAAGGCTTGAATAGAGAACTAAGGTCATTCTTTAAAGATTATGATGGTTTTTGTGATTGGTTGATTGAGGATTATGAATTTTCTGAGAATATGTACAAAAAGAAACAGGTAACATATTCCTCGATAGAAACAACCGCAGCGCCGTAAATCGCTACGCTTAAGATAATAGGGGGATGTTAATGAAAAAGAAGTTGATTGTTTTAATAGCGTTGGCTTTGGTGGTTGTTATTGTTTCTGGTTCAGTGGTTTTAATAAACTATATCGAAAAAGAAAACAAAAAAACCGAGCCAACATTTTTTGAAACTATGAATGGCGAAAGTGCAATGTTTATGCCGACAGGATTTGCTTTTATTAATTCTTCGCCAGAACTTTATGGAACTTGTATGTTACATGCAGAAAGAGTGTATAAGGTTTATTCTAATATGAGTTTTGGATATATAAAAAGAACTGATGTATTAAAAAATATAAAAAGAGTTGCTTGTGGAAAAATGGTTGAATTTGATGTGAATAAAAATCACAAGTTCTTTCGCTATATTGAAAGCAACGAAAATACATCAGGCGAATTTTCAAAAAGAGAATTTATAAAAAATAATAAAAGTGCCTGGGGTGTTCAATACTTTTACCAAAGTGAGCTTACAACGGCGTGTGCCTTGATTGATTATGTTATTTTTGAACAAAAAGATGGTTCTATATACATAGGTGTTGGTTATGGCGGGAATGATAATGAACAAAAGCAACAATGGGGACATTGTTTAGCGATTTTTGAAACAGAAATAGTAAGTGAAGATGACATAGTAACAGAAAAAAATAATATATATGAAGAGCATTATTATCAGTTGATTGATGATTATCTTTTTGATGTTGATTCTGATGGAGAAAATGAATGTATTACAGTGATAAGTAATGTAGGGTGGACTATAAATTACAGTGATGACAGAGTTGTTTTTATCGTAAGTGAAAAAGGATTCGGTGCATTAAAGCGGGGAAGTGATTTCAAAACTGCATATCTTGATGGTTTGGAAAATGGCAAAAGATGTTTTTTGGAAGAGAATGGCGAGTTATATTATTGTTGTGAAGGACGTAGAAAATCTAAACATAAAATAACTTTAAACAAAGAAAAACAAAAGGTAGTTGTAGAAAAACTTCCGTTTGTTAAATAACAAAAACACCGACATTGGCTCTACTGCAGTCAATGTTGGTGTTTTTTATATTCAACACCTAACACCTGAACACAAAAACTTGACAAATCACTCAAAAAAGTGTAATAATATAGTGATTATATAAAATGCAATAATATGGCGTTTTATACTCAGAGGTGTTTATGTGCGAGTAATTACAGGTTCACAGCGTGGTCGCCGTCTCTTCACTCTTGAGGGTAATGACGTAAGACCAACAACCGATAAGGTTAAAGAATCTATTTTTAATATTATTCAGTTTGATGTGCCAGATGCTAAGGTTATAGACCTTTTTGCAGGTTCTGGTCAGTTAGGAATTGAAGCGTTAAGCCGTGGTGCTGACTCTTGCGTGTTTGTAGATGCTTCTTCAAAATCAATTTCGGTTGTTGAAGAAAATCTTAAAATCACAAACTTTCGTGAAAAAGCAAAAACAGTCCGCTCAGATGCTTTAGGTTATCTTGACAGAGTTATTGAAAAATATGATGTTGCTCTTTTAGACCCGCCATATAAAGCTGGTCTTATGGAGGATGCAATAGAAAGAATTGCACCACATATAAATGAAAATGGTGTAATCGTTTGCGAAACAGGTAGTGAAGAATTTTTGCCTGAAAATATCGAAGGCTTTACTTCTAAAAGATATAAATATGGTAAAATCGCTTTGACTGTTTACAGAAAGGGTGAGTAATATGGGTAAAACCGTAATTTGTCCTGGTAGCTTTGACCCGCTTACAATAGGTCACTTAGATATTATTAAAAGGTCCTCAAAGCTTTTTGATAACGTTATTGTTGTTGTAATGAAAAACTTCAACAAAAACAGCGGTAGCTTTACTGTTGAAGAAAGAATGGATTTTATAAGACGTTGCACAGAAGATTTACCAAACGTAACAGTTGACAGTCACTTAGGTCTTTTGGCAGATTATGCACGTGAAAAAGGTGCTTCTGCAGTAGTTAAGGGTCTTCGTGCTATTTCAGACTTTGACGATGAATTCCGTCAGGCACTCACTAACCAGAAATTAAACAGTGAGCTTGAAACAATATTTTTAACTACAAGTGCTGATTATATGTTCTTGAGTTCAAGTGTTGTTAAAGAGGTTTGCAAATTAGGTGGCGACGTTTCTACGTTTGTTCCTGCAGAAATCCGTGACGATATAATCGAAAGATTATCTAAATAAGATAATAATAAAATTTATATATATTTATTATTGAAAGGTTGGTATATTTATGAGTATTGATACATTACTTAATGATATGGATACTGTCATTGAAGAAGGCAGAAGTGTTCCATTTTCAAGTAAGCTTGCAGTAGATGTAGATGAACTCAGAAGAATTATCGAAGACATCAGACTTAATATGCCTGTTGAAATTACTCAGGCTAAGAAAATTGCAGCTGAAAGACGTGATATTCTCAACGCTGCAGATGCTCAGGCTGAAGATATTATTATTAAAGCTCGTCAGAGAGCAGACCTTATGGTTGAAGAGCATCAGATTACTAAAGAAGCAAAAGAAGCAGCTTTAGCAATTATGCAACAGGCTAAAGAGGAGTCTCAGGCTCTTATTAACGCTTCAAAACTCAAGGCTAACGAAATTGCTGATAAGGCAGAGCGTTGGTCAAATGATATGAGAAGAAATGCAAGTGCTTACGTTGAAAACGTTATTAAAGATACTGATGAAACCCTCACAAGAAGTGTTAACGATATCAGAACTTTAAGACAAAGTCTTCACGATGCACTTAACGCTCCAAGTGAACCAAGACCTGATTTTGACTGATAAAGGGTGAAAAATCTATAATGGAAAAAGAGAAACTTTGTTTACGCTGTATGAGAAAAATCGGCGACAGCAACGTTTGTCCTTATTGCAAAGATGAAGCTTCTTCGGTTCAGAAAGCACCTTTTTTACCACTTAAAGCAGTTGTTGGTGGTAAATATCTTATAGGCAAGCTTGTTTCATCAAATGGTGATGGTGCAACGTATTATGGTTTCGATTTGGAACTTAAAAAGCCTGTAATGGTAAGGGAGTGCTTCCCACAGGGTGAAGTAACCCGTGGTGAAGATAATTACTGCCTTGTTAACGTAGGCAGAGCAGCGGCTTTCATTGATGCAAAGGCTAAATTCACAAAGCTATGGAACGCCCTTAAGGAGATTAAAGGGTGCTCTGCACTTGCGCTTGTTTACGATGTTTTTGAAGATTTAGGAACAGCGTATGCTGTAAGTGAATATCTTGGCGAAGGTGAAACCTTGAGAGATTATTTACTTAAAAACGAGCAAGGTTATATTTTGTGGGATGAAGCACGTGTGCTTTTAATGCCAGTTCTTTCTGCATTAGGTGTTCTTCATGAAAATGGAATTATTCACGGTGCAATTTCACCGAATTCCCTTATTGTAGGTAAAGATGGCAGAGTTAAAATTACCGATTTCAGTATTGATGACGTAAGATATAAAGGTGGCAGACTTCCTTTAGATTTATCTGAGGGTTATGCTTCTATTGAGCAGTATGCAGAAGATGGCGAATTAGGTCCATGGACTGACGTTTATGGTTTTTCTACTGTTCTTTACAGAGTTCTTGTTGGTAGCACACCTATGAGCTCTGTTTCAAGAGCTACTAACGATAAACTTATGATTCCTGGTAAATTTGCCGAAATTATTCCAGCTTACGTTATTAACGCTTTAGTTAATGCCTTGCAGATTCTTCCTGAAGACAGAACTGAAGACGTTGAGCTTCTTCGAGATGACCTTTCAGCGTCACCGACAGCAGCCGTTTCTGCTGCAGAGCGTTATTCTTCAATGGCTGCTGTTCGTCGCTCTGTAATAGAGGAACCGCAAAGAATCGAAGACGAAGAAGATGCCGAAGAATTTTATGAAGATGACTACGTGCCAGAAAAGTCTGGTGTGAAAAAGAGTACAATTATAACTCTTGTAGTGAGCGTTCTTGTTTGCCTTGCTATACTTTTAGCAGTTGTAATTGGTATTACAAGTTCAAGCGGAAATGGTGATGACGAAAAAACAACGTCTCCTGATGAGATAGTTTCTGATTCAGATGTTGTAACAGAAGACCAGTTTATAAATGTTTCTGTTCCTGATTTCCGTGGTAAAAATATTGACGACGTCAAAGCTGATGAAACCTATAAAGACGTGCTTGTTATAAGCACAGTTTATGAAGACAGTGACCAGGAGATAGGCACTGTTATCGCTCAGGATTTACCAGAGGGTACAATGGTTTCTTCAATAAATAAGCGTTCAATTACTTTAAAGGTGAGTGATGGACTCAAGGTTCCTGATTTGGTGGGCGAAGATGCTACAGAAGCTCATAAACAACTCACAGATAAGGGCTTTAAAGATGTTGAAGTTAAAGTAAGCAGTGTTGCTGAAGCACCAGAAAATTCAAATAAAGTTACAGACGTAGTTTATTATCCAAAGGATGAAAGCGAATGGAAAGCAATTCCTGAGGATAGAAGAATAAGCGCAACTTTAAAGGTCGTTATTTACTGTTATGGTGAATATACTCCACCAGAAACCGAAGAAGAAAGTGAAACACAATCTATTGGTGAGAATATTGACAGCATAATAGAAGGTGTAGAAGGTATCGGCAATATTATTGAAGAATTTTAAAAAAAGTATTGACAAATGGGAAAGTTACTGTTATTATATTTGAGCAAAACAAAGCAGAACTTTTCCGTTCTCACCAAACGAGAGCATTGTTTGGTACAATACCTTTAAGAAATAACAACAGTGGTGTTGTGTCTTTTAGCGTGAACGGAAAACCGTTCACGCTAAATTTTTCAGGAGGTGTTTTGGTATCAGCAAGGAAGCAACCCAAATCAATGAAGAAATCAGAGATAAAGAAGTAAGAGTTATTTCTGCAGAAGGTGAGCAGGTTGGCGTTATGTCAGCTAAAGAAGCTCTCAAATTAGCAGAAAAAGCTAATCTTGACCTTGTAAAAATCGCACCAGGTGCAAACCCGCCAGTGTGCAAAATTATGGACTATGGTAAATATCGCTTTGAACAAGCTAAACGTGAGAAAGAAGCGAAGAAAAACCAGAAGGTTATGGATATTAAAGAGGTTCGTTTATCTCTCAATATTGATGTCGGCGATTTTAACACAAAAGCAAACCATGCAAGACGCTTTTTAAGTGATGGAAACAAAGTAAAAGTTTCTATTCGCTTCAGAGGTAGAGAAATGGCACATGCTGAGAACGGTAACGTAATTATGGACAGATTTGCAGAGGCTTGTGCTGAAGTTGGCACAGTTGAAAAACCTGCAAAGCTCGAAGGCCGTTCAATGCTTATGTTCCTTGTACCCAAGACAACTAAATGATTGCATTATTAAGGAGGAAAAATTATGCCAAAGCTTAAAACACATTCAGGCGCTAAAAAGCGTTTCAAACTTTCAAAAAACGGTAAACCTGTACGTGGTCATGCAAATAAGTCTCACATTCTTACAAAGAAGACTACAAAACGTAAAAGAGGTCTTCGTCAGACAGCAGTTGCAGACGCTACAAATACAAAGCAAATCAAGCGTCTTATTCCTTATAAATAAGATTAGAACGGAGGTAAATTTAAATGGCTCGTATTAAAGGTGCGACAATGACTCGCAAAAGAAGAAATAAAGTTCTTAAATTAGCAAAAGGCTACTATGGCTCAAAGAGCAAATTATTTAAAACAGCTAAACAAGCTGTTATGAAAAGCGGTAACTACGCTTATATCGGCAGAAAGCAAAAGAAAAGAGATTTCCGTCGTCTTTGGATTGCAAGAATTTCTGCAGCATGCAAGATGAATGGTATCAACTACTCAACATTCATTAACGGTCTTAAGAAAGCAAACATTGACCTTAACAGAAAAATGCTTTCAGAAATTGCTATTGCTGACCCTCAGGGCTTTACAGCACTTGTTGAAAAAGCAAAAGCAGCTCTTTAATAAGTTAATCTATACGCTCGGTCAGGTTTCTGACCGAGCGTTAGGCGTTTATTAAGGGTAGTAATTTTTAGTCGGAAATTGTAAATTTTGAGTGTAAAATTTATTTCATAAGTGGCTATAAAATAAATTTTGTATTCAAAAAAGTGGTAAAGAATAATGGAATTTATATCATCAAAAACTAATGAAAAAATTAAATATGCCGTGAAATTACGAGATTCTTCTTCTTTCAGAAAAAAAGAAAATGCTTTTTTTATTGAAAGCCCACGACTTTTAAAAGATGCTTTCTTAAGTGGTGTAGAAATCAGAATGCTTTTTGTTACAGAAGAAGCAACGGAAAAGTATTGTGATTATATAAATGAGGCAATAAATAGTGCTCAGAAATCATTTGTTGTAACAGAAGAGGTTGCAGAAAAATTAGCAGATACAAAGAGCACTCAAGGCGTTTTTGCGATAGTTACAATGCTTGACAAATTTGCAAATATAAGTAAAATAAAATACTATGGCAAATATGTTGCATTGGAAGAGATTTCTAATCCTTCCAATTTTGGTGCTATTTGCAGAACTGCTGAGGCAGTTGGTCTCAATGGCATTATTATAAAGGGCGGTTGCGACGTTTATAACCCAAAAGTGCTTCGTGCAGCTATGGGTGCACTTTTCAGATTAGACGTTCTCGTGACTGATGATTTAATATCACTTTTAGAAGAACTTAAAGAAAATAATATGAGTATTTACGGCTCTGTGCCAGATGCAACTGCTGAGAAAATTACAGATATCAATAAATCACAGGGAATGGTATGTGTTATTGGTAATGAGGGTAATGGTATAAGTGATGAAGTCAAAGCGATTTCACAGCTTGTTACTATTCCGATGAATGGCTTTGCAGAGTCCTTGAATGCAGCGGCTGCTGCAACGATAATTATGTGGGAAATGATGAGATAAATGAGTATTTGTCCTACTGAATATTGGCTTTGGCTTCAATGTGCTCTTGGTGCAGGAGCTAAAACCGATGAGTTAATTGCTTACTTTGGCGACCCTGAAAAAATGTATAATGCGGGGTCAAATGAATGGAGATTATCTGGTCTTCTTACAGATAAGAAAATAAATGCATTAAAAAGTATAAGCCCATCTGAAACAGGTGGCATTTTCCGTGAGTGTAAAGCTAAAGGGTATTCAATTATCACACCAGATAATATTAATTACCCTGAACGCCTTAAGCAACTTCGTGATATGCCGTTAGTTCTTTATGCATTGGGTGACACTTCTGTTTTAAAGGATACTGTTTCCATTGGTGTAGTCGGAACAAGAAACGCAAGTAACTACGGAATAGAAACTGCTCAGAAGCTTTCTTTTGCATTAGCATCTTCTGGTGTTACTATTGTAAGTGGCGGTGCATTGGGAATTGACAGTGAAGCCCACGCTGGTGCAATGCTTGCAAAGGGCAGAACAGTTGCTTTTTTAGGTTGCGGTCTTTCTTTTGATTATTTAAAAGAAAACGCATCTTTAAGACGTGCTATTACTAAATATGGTGCCGTTGTTTCTGAGTTTGCACCTTTTACACCTGCTTCGAGAACGACTTTCCCCATAAGAAACCGTCTTATTTCAGGGCTTACTTTGGGTACTTTAGTTATTGAAGCTGGTATAAAAAGTGGTTCGCTTATTACTGCAAATTTTGCTTTGGAACAAGGTAAAGACGTTTTTGCAGTACCGGGCGATATAGTCCGTTCTTCATTTGATGGTGCTAATCATTTAATAAAAAATGGTGCTAAGCCTGTTTTTTCTGCTATGGATATTCTTTCAGAATACGAATATCTTTACGGAGATTTAATAGACTTTAGTAAGGCTGAAACTTCACTTTCTCAGATTCCTTATGTTGAGTATAGGAAAACTAAAAAAGCTGTTGTTACTGAAAAGCCACCTGTAAATGAAAAGTTAGTTAAAGAAAAGAAATGTAAAGTAAAGAAAAAAGAATTAGACAATAGCTTTTCAGATGAAGCTAAAAAAGTCTATTCTGTTTTAAGTAGTGAGCCTACTCACGTTGATGATATATTAAGGCAGACTGCTTTAAAAATGAGTGATGTGCTTTCAGCGCTTACCGAACTTGAATTAATGAGTGAGATTGAAAGCATTGAAGGTAAAAAATATAAAGTTTGAAAGGATAGAAATAAATGTCCAAGCTTGTTATAGTTGAGTCGCCTGCAAAGGCTAAAACAATAAAAAAATATTTAGGTAAAGATTTTGAAGTTACTGCTTCAATGGGTCACGTGAGAGATTTACCAGCGGCAAAATTAAGCGTTGACGTTAAAAATGATTTTGCACCAAAATATGCTATTATCAAGAATAAAGAAAAACTTGTAAAGGAATTAAAAGCTCAGGTTGAAAAAAGCGAAAAAGTTTATCTCGCAACTGACCCTGACCGTGAAGGAGAAGCAATTTCTTGGCATCTTGCTACAATTTTAGGTCTCGATTTAAACGAGAAAAACAGAGTTAAATTTAACGAGATTAACGAAACAAGTGTTAAAAGAGGTATTTCTAATCCTGAAACAGTAGATATGGGTCTTGTTGATGCTCAGCAAGCACGTAGAATTTTAGATAGATTAGTAGGTTACAGACTCAGTCCGTTTATCAGTCAGAAAATCAGACGTGGTCTTTCTGCTGGTCGTGTGCAGAGTGTTGCAGTTCGTCTTATTGTTGACAGAGAAGAAGAAATATCAAAATTCCAGCCTGAAGAATACTGGTCAATAGATGCTAAATTTATAGCAGAGAGAAAAACATTCTCAGCTACACTTACTTCAGATGAAAACGGTAAAGTAGAAATTAAAAATAAAGAAGAAGCAGATAAATATTTATTACGTTTAGATGGTGCTGATTTCGTTACAGAATCAGTTAAAAAAGGTACAAGAAAGAAACAACCTGCACCACCATTTATTACTTCTTCAATGCAACAGGAGGCTTCAAGAAAATTGAACTTCCAGGCTCAGAAAACAATGAAAATTGCTCAGGAGCTTTACGAAGGTGTTGATGTAGAAGGTCTTGGCACAACTGGTCTTATAACTTATATGAGAACTGACTCACTTCGTATTTCAGAAGAAGCAAGAGCTGCTCATACTGAGTTTGTAAAGTCAGCTTATGGTGATAAATATCTTCCTGAAAAACCAAGATATTTTAAAACTCGTGCAGGTGCACAGGATGGTCACGAAGCAATTCGCCCTGCAAATGTTGCTTTAACTCCTGCAAAAGTTAAAAGCAGTCTTTCAAACGACCAATATAAATTATATAATTTAATCTGGTGCAGATACGTTGCAAGCTTAATGGCAGCTTGTGAACAGGCAACAGTTAAAATTGAAATAAAGGGTAGCAAAGCAGAAAATGCAAATGAGTTCTGCATGTTCTCTGCAAGTGGTTATTCTGTTAAATTTGATGGATTCACAGTTCTTTATGAAGAGTCAACAGATGACGAAGAAAAAGAAAGCGTTCTTCCTGAAATTAAGGTTGGCGACACTCCTAAGCTCAAAGACCTTAAAGGTAATCAGCACTTTACTCAGCCACCAGCACACTTTACTGAAGCGTCACTTATTAAAACTCTTGAAGAAACTGGTGTTGGTAGACCAAGTACCTACGCTTCTATTGTAAGTACAATTATTAAACGTGAATATATAAAGCGTGAAGGTAAGGTTCTTAAAAATACAGAATTAGGTAAGGTTACTACCGATTTATTAAAAGAACGCTTCCCTAAATTTGTTAATACAAAATTCACCGCTTCTATGGAAGCAAAGCTTGACGAAATTGATAATGGTGAATGTAACTACGTAGAAATGCTCCGTGAATTCTACGATGACCTTGAAGAAACACTCTCAAAAGCAAAGGATGAAATGCAAGGTCAGAAAATTCAGTTGCAAGAAGATATCACTGATATTAAATGTGAAAAATGTGGTAGAAATATGGTTGTTAAAAGCGGTCGCTTTGGCAAGTTCCTTGCGTGCCCAGGTTACCCTGAATGTAAAACAACAAAGCCACTTGTTGAAGAGACAACTGCTACCTGTCCACGTTGTGGCGGTAACGTTATTGGTAAAAAATCTAAAAGGGGTTATCAGTTCTTTGGTTGCAGTAATTACCCTGAATGTAACTTTATGACTTGGGATAAGCCAACAGGTGAAATTTGTCCTAAGTGTGGCAAATCACTCTTTAAGGGTAAGGGTGGCATAATTACTTGCTCTAACGAAGAATGTGGTCATTCTTTTAAAGCACCAAGAAAAAATGCAAAGAAATCACAGGAAGATAGCGATGAGTGATAAAAAAGTAACAGTTATCGGTGGTGGACTTGCTGGTGTTGAAGCGGCAAACCAGTTGGCTAAAAGGGGAATAAAGGTAACGCTTTATGAAATGAAGCCAAAAAAGTATTCTCCAGCCCATAAAAGCGAAAACTTCGCCGAGCTTGTCTGTTCAAATTCTTTAAAGGCTGAAAGAGTCGGTTCTGCCGCTGGTCTTTTAAAAGAAGAAATGCGTCGTTTCGGTTCTGTGTGTCTTGAGGCAGCAGATAAAGCAAAGGTTCCTGCTGGCGGTGCTCTTGCCGTTGACAGAGACGTGTTTTCAAGTCTTATAACAGAAAATATTCTGAATAATGAAAATATAACTGTCAAAAGAGAAGAAGTCACAAAAATTCCAGATGGCTACGTAATTATAGCGGCTGGTCCTTTGGTAAGCGATGATTTGGCGAAAGAAATAGGTAAGCTTTTAGGTAAAGACTTTCTTTCTTTTTACGATGCTGCGGCACCTATTGTTACTGCTGATAGTATTGATATGGAAAATGCCTTCACTCAGTCACGTTATGACCGTGGTGGCGAGCAGGATTATATAAACTGCCCTATGAATAAAGAGGAGTATGAAGCCTTTTATGAGGCAATTATAAATGCCGAGAGTGCAGAGCTTCACTCATTCGATAAGAAAAAAGATGTTTATGAGGGTTGTATGCCTATTGAAGTTTTAGCTTCACGTGGCAAGGATACTATGCGATATGGTCCTTTAAAACCAGTAGGCTTAGTTAACCCCAAAACTGGTCATCGCCCGTGGGCAAATCTTCAGTTGAGAAAAGAAAACGTTGATGGCACTATGTATAACTTAGTTGGCTTTCAGACAAATCTTAAATTCCCAGAGCAAAAACGAGTTTTTTCAATGTTTCCAGCTCTTAAAAATGCTGAGTTTGTACGTTACGGCGTAATGCACAGAAACACTTTTATAAACTCACCACAGCTTTTAGATAATGATTTTAGTTTAAAGAAAGAACCAAGAATATATTTTGCAGGTCAGATTTCTGGCGTTGAAGGTTATATGGAATCGGCATCATCGGGAATTTTAGCAGGTTTTAATCTTGCACAGAAAATACTCGGCAAAGAAAAGCTTGTTCTTCCTAAAATCACAATGCTCGGTGCATTGACTGATTACATAGCAGATGAAGCTGTTAAAAACTTTCAGCCAATGGGTGCGGCATTCGGTATAGTAACTCCATTGGAAGAAAAAATAAGAGATAAAAAAGAACGCTACGAAGCACTCGCAAAGCGTAGTTTAGATTATTTTGATACACTTGACTTGAGGTGAAAAGAATGAATTTCTTAGAATTTGAAGAAAAAATAGGTTATTCTTTTAAAGATAAAACTCTTTTAGAATTAGCACTTACACATTCATCTTACGCTAACGAAAATAAATTGAAAAAGAATAATGAACGTTTCGAATTCTTAGGCGATTCAGTTTTAGGCTTTGTTACAGCTGAATATCTTTTCACTGAATATAAAAACCGCCCTGAAGGTGAAATGACAAAGCTTCGTGCGGCGGTAGTGTGTGAAAAATCACTTTTTAAATTCTCTGAGCAGATAGATTTAGGTAAATACATTCTTTTAGGTCGTGGTGAAGAAAGTACAGGTGGCAGAAATCGCCCATCAGTTGTGTCAGATGCTTTTGAAGCAGTAGTTGCTGCTATTTATCTCGATGGTGGAATTGATGCAGTAAAACCGTATATTTTAAGATTTATAAAAGATGCGGTTAAAAGAGAAGCAAGCTTTAAAGATAATAAGTCTCTTTTACAGGAAGAAATTCAGAAGGTTAAAGGGAATACTTTAACTTACGAAGAAGTAGGCGAAGAAGGCCCTGACCACGACAAAACCTTCATTTTTAAAGTCAGTCTTAACGGCGAAGTAATTGGTGAGGGTAAAGGCAAAAGCAAAAAAGAAGCAGAGCAGAATGCCGCCGGCAGTGCTCTTGAGAAAATTTACAATGAAGCACTCTAATATTTCACTTTTTGTACCACATGCTGGGTGCCCTAATCAATGCTCTTTCTGTAATCAGAAAACTATTTCTGGTAGCGTGAGTGAGTTGACTGCTGAAGAGGTAAGAAAAACTTTAGAAGAAGCAGAAAAGAGTGGCTTAGTACCTGAAAATACTGAAATAGCATTTTTCGGCGGAAGCTTTACTGCAATAAACAGAGAATATATGATTTCTTTTTTAGAAGAAGCAAAGCCATTTATTGATAAAGGCATTTTTGGTGGTATAAGAATTTCAACAAGACCAGATGCCATTGATGAAGAAGTTTTATTACTTCTTAAAAAATACGGCGTTACAGCAATAGAATTAGGCGCACAGAGTATGAATGATGATGTGCTTCTTCAAAACAGACGTGGTCATACAGTAAGTGATGTTATAAACGCTTCTTTACTTATAAAAAAATATGGTTTCTCTTTAGGGCTCCAGATGATGACAGGGCTTTACAAAAGTACCAGAGAAAAAGATGTAAAAACCGCAAGTGATATAATAGCTTTAAAGCCAGACACAGTAAGGATTTATCCTACAATAGTTTTAGAAAACACTCATCTTGCAGAGCTTTTGGCTTCGGGTGAATACTCTTCACCATCTTTAGAAGAAACAGTTTCCTTTTGTGCAGAATTGCTTATGATGTTCAGAGAAAATAACATAAAGGTTATCCGTCTCGGGCTTCATTCGGGCGGTAATGTGTTGGATGGTTATTTAAGTGGACCTTACCACCCTGCATTCGGGGAGCTTTGTGAGAGTGAAATATATTTAAAAATTATAAGAAAAAAACTTTTTGAAATTTACAAAAATGAGAAGATTTCAGAAACGAAAAATGTTACAATATTTGTTAACAATAAAGAAATTTCAAAAGCAACAGGTCAAAAAGGAAAAAACAAAGAGTTACTTTTAAGTGATGGTTTTTCTGTCACAATAAAAGGCTCTGAAACATTAGAAAAATATCAGATTTTAATAGAAGAAAATTGAAACGGAGAATACAAAATGTATTTGAAAGCAATTGAATTGCAAGGCTTCAAATCCTTTCCGGACAAGACTTTACTTGAGTTCGGTAAAGGCATAACTGCAGTTGTTGGCCCTAACGGTAGCGGTAAGAGTAATATTTCTGACGCTATGCGTTGGGTTTTAGGTGAGCAGAGCACTAAAAATCTTCGTGGTTCAAAAATGGAAGACGTTATTTTCAGTGGTACTGATGCTCGTCGTGCAGTAGGCTTTGCAGAAGTTACTCTTAAATTAGATAATACTGACAGAGCACTTAATAACGATAATGACGAAGTAAGCGTTACAAGAAGATATTATCGTTCAGGTGAAAGTGAATATAAAATAAATGGTCAGCCATCAAGACTTAAGGATATCCACGAATTATTTATGGATACTGGTCTTGGTAGAGATGGCTATTCTATGGTCAGCCAGGGTAAGATTGAAACTCTTATTTCTGGTAAAAGTGAAGAGCGCAGAGATATGCTCGAAGAAGCGGCAGGTATTTCACATTACAGATATCGCCGTGCTGATGCAATGCGCCGTCTTGACCAGGCAGAAGAAAATCTTTTAAGACTTCGTGATATTTTAACTGAGCTTGAAACACGTGTTGGTCCTTTAAAGGCTCAGAAAGAAAAGGCAGAAAAATTCCTTGAATATTCAGCTGAAAAGAAAACACTTGATATAGGTCTTTGCCTTCACACGTTAGAAAGAACAAAGAGTACTTTACGTGAGCAAGAAAAGAAAATAACAATTGCAGAGTCACAATATACAGACGTTTGCCGTGTTTTAGAGGATGCTGCTAAGAAAATTGATAATGCGATTTATGAAACACAAAGAATTACAATTGAAGTCGATGAAATTCACAGAGCATCTTCACAGCTTGAAGAACAGGCTGCTTTAATTGAAAGTCAGGCTCTTGTTCACGAAAATAGTATTTTACATAACAAAGAAGCTATTGAAAGAATTGAACGTGACAAAGAAAATGAAAATGAAACTGAAGCAGAAATCAATGAGCAGATTGCATCAACTAATATTGCAATCAAGCTTTTAGAATCTGCTATTAAAGCAAAAAAAGAAGAGCTTCAGGAATTTTCAAACGAAATTGAGATTATCACAAATAAAAATACTGAAAGTGCAGCAGAGAGCGTAGAGCTTTCCGAAAAAATGTCACAGCTTTCTCTTTCTATCGCTGATAAACGTGTTTTAGTGTCAACTGCTACATCTTCTATTGAAGAAATTGACAACAGAATTAAAGCTATTGATGAAGCAGAAGCACAAAGAAAGCCGATTTTAGATGAATTAGAAAAGGCTAAAAATGAAGCACAGGAAGAATTAGATAAGGTAACTGAAAAGAATAATGATTTAAACAATTCTCTTTCAGGTATTGAGCTTTTAGCAGAAAAGCGTCTTGAGAAGTTGAACACTTTAAAAGAGAAAGAAAATGCTTTAAGAAATGACCTTCATATTAAAAATTCAAGAGTAGCAATGCTCACAGATTTAGAGAAAAATATGGAGGGCTATCAGGGTAGCGTTAAGGCTGTTATGCGTGAAGTAAAGCACAATGTGTTAAAGGGTATTCACGCTCCTGTATCTCAGATTATTTCTGTTAAGGATAAGTATGCTTTAGCGGTTGAAACTGCTTTAGGTGCCGCAATTCAGAATATTATTACTGAAACAGAAAATGATGCTAAAAAGGCTATTAATTTCTTGAAAGAAAGCAAGGCTGGTCGTGCAACATTCTTGCCACTTACTTCTGTTAAGGGTAATCTTCTTCAGGAAAAAGGTCTTGATGATTGCTATGGCTATATAAATTTAGCATCTGAATTAGTAGAGTATGACAATAAATACCAAGGTGTAATTACATCACTTTTAGGTAGAACTGTTGTAAGTGAAGACCTTGACTCAGCGGTAGAAATCGCTAAGAAATATTCTTATAAATTCAAGGTTGTAACACTTGATGGTCAGGTTGTTAACGCTGGTGGTTCAATGACTGGTGGTGCTCGTCTTCAGAATGCTGGTATTTTAAGCCGTGCAAATGAGATTGAAAAGCTTACTAAAGAATGTAACGATATACAAGAAAAATTGGATATTGCTGTAAAAGACGTAGCTGAGCAACAAGAAAATTATTCATCTCTTTCAGCAGAGCTTGAAGGCTGTAAAGCTGAAATCGCATTTACTGGTGAAGAAAAAATCAGAATGGAAGGCGTTTTAGCACTTAAAAAAGGTCAGTTAGAAGCAATTCTTGGTGCTAAGAATGAAGCAGATGAAGAAAAAGAAAATCTCATAAAGAGAAAAACTGATATTAAAGAAAATGCTAAAACTGCCGAAGCTGAGCTTACAGAGCTTCAGGAAGAGCTTTCAAAGATTGAAAATCAGTTATCTGTTCTTACAGGTGACAGAGAGTCACTTCTTTTAAAACGTGAAGAGGTTACTCAGAAAGCGGCAGATATTAATCTTCTTATTGCTACAAATGAAAAAGAAATTGAAGCAAAGAAAGAAGAAATTGAAAGACTTATTGGCAGAAGCACAAGCCACAAAGACCGTCTTTCACAGCTTAACAGTGAAATTGAAGAAATAGAAAAGAAGAATGAAGAGCTCACAAAACTCATAGATGTTTTAAGAGAAGATGCAGGTAAATTAAGAAGCCAGAGTGGTACTTCTAAAGCAGATACCGAAAATCTCATAAAACAGCGTGAAGAGTTTGAAAAGATTAGTGCAGAGCTTCGTATTCTTGAACGTGAAAAAACAGAAGAAAGAGAAAAATTAAGTGGTGAAATTGCTCGTCTTACTGAAAGAAAAGAGTCAATGTCACAAGACCTTGAAAATATCTCTAACAGACTTTATGAGGAATATGAATTAACCCGTCGTGAAGCTGAAGAATTAAATATTGAGATTGAAGACGTAGGCGAAGCAAGAAAAAGACTTAATGAGCTCAAAGCAAAAATCAAAGGTCTTGGTTCAGTTAATCTTAGTGCTATTGAAGAATACAGTGAGGTTTCTGAGCGTTATGAATTTATGCACGTTCAGGTTAATGACGTTGAAAAATCAAAAGCAGAGCTTATTAAATTAATTCAGGAGCTCACCGGTAAAATGGGTGAACAATTCAGAACTCAGTTCAACAAAATCAATATTAACTTTGGTGAAACTTTCGCTGAACTCTTCGGTGGCGGTAAAGCTTCACTCGTATTAAGTGATGAGCTTGATGTTTTAGAAAGTGATATTGACATTAAGGTTCAGCCACCAGGCAAGAACGTTCAGAATATTTCACTTCTTTCAGGTGGTGAAAAGGGTCTTTCTGCTATTGCACTTCTTTTTGCAATTCTTAAGGTTAACCCTTGTCCGTTCTGTATCTTTGACGAGGTTGAGGCTGCTCTTGACGACGTTAACGTTGCAAAATATGCTTCTTACGTAAGAAGAATGACTGATGATACACAGTTTATTCTCATTACTCACCGTCGTGGTACAATGGAAGAAGCAGATATGCTTTATGGTGTTACAATGCAGGAAAAGGGCGTTTCAAAGCTTCTTGAATTAAAGACTGCAGAAATGGCAAAACAACTTGGTTTAGAAGCATAATAATTTTTAGCAGGTGTTCTTATGGGCGTATTTAAGAAAATTAACTTCGGTTTAAGAAAAACAAGAAATAATATGTCAGGTGCTATTGATAACGTGCTTGACAGTTACACTTCAATAGATGAAGAGCTTTTTGATGAATTAGAAGAAGCACTCGTTATGGGTGACGTTGGTGTTACAACTGCTTCTGAAATCACAAAAAGACTCAACGAAAGAGTGAGAAAAAAAGGTCTTAAAAACCCTAATGACGTTAAGACTGAAATTAAAGAAATAGTTGCCGAAATGCTTGAGGGTGGCGAAGATATGGGTCTTATTACCATTCCTTCAATCATTCTTGTTATAGGTGTAAATGGTGTAGGTAAAACTACAACTATCGGTAAAATGGCTGCTATGTATAAAGCAGAGGGTAAAAGCGTTATTCTTGGTGCAGCAGATACATTCCGTGCGGCTGCTATTGACCAGCTTACTGTATGGGCAGAGCGTGCAGGTGTTGATATAATAAGCCACAAAGAAGGCGCTGACCCGGCAGCTGTAATTTTTGATACTATTTCTGCTGCAAAGGCAAGAGGTAATGATATTATTATCTGTGACACTGCTGGTCGTCTTCATAACAAGAAAAATCTTATGGATGAGCTTGCAAAAATTTACAGAGTTATTGATAGAGAGCTTCCATACTCTGACCGCGAGGTGCTTTTAGTTCTTGATGCTACAACTGGTCAGAATGCAGTAAATCAGGCAAGAGAATTTGCTAAAATTGCAGAAATTACCGGCATTATTCTTACAAAGCTTGATGGTACTGCAAGGGGCGGTGTAGTTCTTTCTATAAAAAATGACCTCAAAGTTCCTGTTAAATTTGTTGGTGTTGGTGAAGGTATTGACGATTTACAACCATTCAATCCACATGCTTTTGCAGAAGGACTTTTTGAAGCATTGCCAGAAGATTTTAAAGAGGATGAAATTGATTTATCTGAAATCAGAGAAGAACTTCCAGAAAATGAAGAAAGCAACGAATTGAAAGAAATGCTTGAAGAGGTTGTTGAAGCATTTAATGAAATCAAAGATGACGTTTCTGAAGAAATTGAAGAATTCAGAGAAGACGTAAAAGAAGCTGTTGAAGATATTAAAGAAGAAGTAAAAGAAGAAATAAATGAAGTCGCAGAAGAAATTGATGAGAAAATCGACGAAATGCAAGAAGTGGTTGACGCAATAGATGCTGAAGCTGAAGAGGCTGTGACTTCTGATTCTGACGATGAGCCTAAAAAGAAAAAAGGCTTTTTCGGGAGGCTTTTTAAATAATGGCAAAAACATTTTTAATCGCAACCCATAATGCGAAAAAGAAAAATGAACTTTTAAGAATTCTTTCCCCTTTAGGAATAGATGTTAAAACAGACAGTGAATTGGGTTTAACACTTACAGAGCCTGAAGAAAATGGTGAAACCTTTTACGAAAATGCTCTCATTAAGGCAAAAATGGGTTGTGAAGAAAGCGGTTATCCGTGTGTAGCTGATGATTCAGGTCTTATGGTTGATTATTTAGCTGGTGCTCCGGGTGTTTATTCTGCACGTTTTTCAGGTGAGCATGGCAATGATAAGAAAAATAACGAAAAGCTTTTAAAGCTTATGTCTGACGTGCCTGAAAATGAGAGAACAGCACGATTTGTTTCTGTTGTTTGTTGTGTTTTTCCGAATGGTGATATAATTTCTGCAAGAGGCGAGTGCGAGGGTACTATTGGCTATAAAGAATTGGGTGAGGGTGGCTTCGGTTACGACCCCGTGTTTATGGTTGATGGTAAAAGCTTTGCTGAAATCTCAGATGAAGAAAAGGATAAACTAAGTCACAGGGGGAAGGCTTTGAAGCTTCTCTTGGAAAAATTAAATGATTATAAATCTTTGTAAACTGTAATAACAGTGCCTATTTCGGTAACATCGAGCAGTAACTCGGTGTTGCCGTTTTTTGCTTTTATAGTTTCATTTTTTGTTGTAAGTATAGAGTTATAGAAATCTGTTTCGTTTAAGAGTGTTTCTGTAATCTGAGAGTCATTTATAAAGCAGAAAAGGGTATCTGTAATGAATGATAATAAAAAATCACTTTCGTTAAGAAAACAGCCGGTAGTTATATTCATTTCTGTAAGTCTGCCTTTTTCGTCTGACTTGAATGATAATAATAGCTCGTGCTCATCAAGAATAAAATACTTGTAAAATTCACTTTTTTCACTATCGTACAAAAATCCGTTTTCAGTAAGTGTATAACCTTCATTTTTTTCGTTCATTCTGAAAATGAAGCCAGATAAATCACTTCCGTTTTTAATAATTGAGCATCCGCTCAATAAAAATATTGAAATAAGTGGTAAAATTATAAATTTTTTCATAAAAACACCTAATTTTAACATATTTTTAACATTTTGCTGTTAGTATAATTGTATAATACAATTGATATATTATTATGAAAAACCTGTGTCTATTATGATTGATAGAAAAAGTGTGATAAATATGAAATTAAAAAAGTTTATATGCTTAGTTTTAGCGGTATTGCTTGCCTTTTCTGCAAGTAGTATGAATATTGTAGCGTTTGCTGGTTCTGGCTACCCCGATGGTGTAACAGAAAAGCAAGCGCAGAACGCCGTTACAGGAACTGAACAGCTTGTTTCATATATTTTGAAGAATTATCTTAAAACAGATTTAAAAACCTTAATAGAACCAATGATTTATAGTGATGAGGTTGTTTCAGAATTACTTGTTTCAATTTATTCTTCTATGGAAGAAAATGCATCTGATTTGAAAACTATTGGCATAGACGTAACAGTAACCGGTGTTGCAAAGGGGCTTAAAAACTACCCTGAGGTGCAAAAAGCGGTTATAAATGCTGGTTCTTTCAGTACACTTGATTTAACAAACGTTAAATGGGGCGTAAATGATAAAAAGAGTTTTTCAAAGGCAATAAGTGCTACGCTCAGTCCTTTTAATAATCTTTTATTTATGCTTCTTTGCTCAGGCAAATATAATTTAGCTGGTATTACAACCATAAAAGGTGGCAACGGCTATGAAACTGCAATAGTTCCTCTCCTTAATGCATTGGGTTGTGAAGTTAAGTTAACACAGGAAGAATTCAAGAATGAAGCTAAAGAAGATAAGAGCACAATGATTTATAATATTCTTATGTCTGCTTTAACAATTCTTGATAAATTAGAGAAAAAGCCAGTAGATACTTTAGTTACAGTTTTACCTACTCTTGCTTATTTCAATGAAAGCGGACAATTAAATCAGTGCTTTAATAATCTTTTGGCACCAGTTAAAGAAAATGCTTACGTAAGACTTGCAATTCTTCTTAAAATAATAGACCTTGAGTCAATGAACCTTGATTTAGAGGTTATTTTAAATGATATGTTAACTTCTATGTCTCAGGAGACAGGGCTTCAGCTTCCACCAATTGATTTTGCTACTTTGAGCAAATGTGGTAGTAGCGATGGTGTGAATTTTACTCCGAATAAAGCACTTGCTTACGCAGAAATTATGTCTTGGCTTGTTGACGCTTTAAAGCTTAATAAATCTGCTTTGCCAGAGCTTTTAAAAGGTTTCAATACAACTGGTGGCGAAAATGCATTGTTATCCAGTGATGTAATCACAAAGCTTTTAGAAACGGATACAAAGAACGTTGTAAAGACAATTATTCTTATTTTTAATGACAGTCAGCTGCAAGAGCCTCAGGAGTATAAATTCCCTGCAATTTCATTCAGTCAGATTACTTATACAGAGAATTTAACTGAAAAGGAATTTAAAAAGGTTTTAAACGGAATTGACGATTTGATTGACGAATTTGTCGCTGAATATTCTGATTATAAAAAGTTAGAAACCCTTTTAGAAAACACAATTTACACCAATGCTAACGTTGGTAGCTTTGCTGTTGGTATTTATTCTGCACTTGAAAAAGAAGGTCTTATTGAAATGCTTTCTGTTATGGGTGTAGATGCAACTCCTAAAGGCGTTGCATCACTTCTTACAGAAGGTGATTATAGTGAAGCAAGAAATGCTTTAAACAGAGCTTCTTCGTGGTCAAAGGTAAATCTTAACGGTGTTAGCTGGGGATTTTATAACGGCAGAAGAAGTGGTTTTGAAAATGCATTTGTTGCAACACTTCGCCCACTTTACCCACTTTTAGAGGTTGTTTTAAGAGGAAAAACAATCACGTTTATGGATAGTATAAAAATAACTGGTGGCGAGGGCTATAACACAGCTGTTATTCCTATTTTAGAAGCATTAGGTTGTAAAAATTCTGCAATAAAAACTTACAATCAGTATAAGAATGATACAAGTAAAGATGCAGTTTTAAAGAATATTACTACACCAGTTTTCGATTTGCTTGATGATTTATTTAAAAAGCCTGTAAAAACAGCGTTAGAGATTTTACCGAACGTTATTTATTTCATAGATAGTGGTAATTTAGAGGTTTGCATTACTAATCTTCTTTTACCAGTAACGGCACTTTTAGAGAAAATTGAGCCGATTTATAAAGTGGAATTAGATACGTCCTCAATAACGTCTTCTATGAACGTAAATGATATTATGGGCTCTTTAGGTGAAGGTTTAGGTCTTAAACTTAAAACTGCAGATTTAAAGACTCTTTATTCTTACGGTGAAACTGAAACCAAACAAAGCAAGCAAGTTTTAAATGGTAAAAATACAAGCTACACTTATATAAAGGCTGATAAAGAAGCGTTGCTTCTTACAGTTTTAAGATATCTTGTAGATACACTCAAAATGCCAGAAAACAAAGGCGCATTAAATGGAATGATGAGTGGTGGCGCTGAGGATAGCTTTGCACTTTATGCCTCACAGATATTTGAGCAGTTTGAAGCAATGACTACCGACCAGATAATCGAGTGGCTTCACAATCTTCTTTTTAAAGAACGTGTAATTGTTCCGTTAGAAGAGGGCGAAACTTATAACCCGACTATTATTTATGAAGAACCACCGAAGGATTACACAGTTTTATTCATTGTGGGTGGTGTTGCACTTTTTGGTGCAGTTGTAGGTTTAGTGTTCTATCTTAATCGTAAGAAACTTTATTATTGAGGTAACAAGCAATGTTAATTTTAAAAAATATAGTTAAAGATTATGTTACTGGTGATACCACGGTAAGAGCCTTAAAGGGTGTCAGCATAAATTTCAGAGAAAATGAATTCGTTTCAATTCTCGGCCCTTCTGGTTGTGGTAAAACAACAATGCTTAATATTATCGGCGGTCTTGACCGATACACAAGTGGTGACCTTTTAATTAACGGTAAATCCACAAAGCGTTTTACTGATACTGACTGGGACGTTTATCGTAACCACTCAATAGGCTTTATATTCCAGAGTTATAACCTTATTCCGCATCAGACAGTTCTTTCTAACGTTGAACTTGCTTTGACTCTTTCGGGCGTTTCTAAAAAAGAGCGTAAAGCACGTGCTCAGGAAGCGTTGAAACAGGTTGGTCTTGAAAATCAGATGTATAAAAAGCCAAGTCAGATGTCTGGTGGTCAGATGCAAAGGGTTGCTATTGCCCGTGCGCTTATTAATGACCCCGATATTCTTTTAGCTGACGAACCTACTGGTGCGCTTGATACTGAAACAAGTGTTCAGATTATGGAGCTTTTAAAAGAAATCTCAAAAGATAAGCTCATAATTATGGTTACTCATAACCCTGATTTAGCAGAGGAATATTCTAACAGAATTATAAGATGTCTTGATGGTGAGGTTATTGGCGACACTAACCCATTTGAACCAACTGAAGAAGATTACCAGAATGAACTTGCTTTTGCTGAGAGGGAACAATCAAAAGGCACAAAAACATCAATGTCTTTTGCTTCTGCTTTTTCGCTCAGTATTAATAACCTGAAAACTAAAAAAGCAAGAACATTTTTAACTGCTTTTGCTGGTAGTATCGGTATTATTGGTATTGCACTTGTCTTAGCACTTTCTAATGGTATTCAAGGGTATATAGATAAAGTTCAGGAAGATATGCTTCTTTCATACCCTATGTCAGTTGAAAAGCAGACTATGGATATAAGCAGTATTATGACTTCTGTAACAGGTCTTGGCATGGAAGCGATGCAGGGTATTGATGTTGAAGAAGATACCGTTTATGTAAATGAAGCATTTATGCAAATGGTTAACGCCTTTATTTCTCAGGCATCTTCAAACAATCTTAAGAGCTTTAAGAATTATATTGAAGATAATAAAGCTGAATTCGATGAAATTTGTAACGACGTTCAGTATAAATACAGTACAGATTTAAATATTTATAAAGCTGATACTTCAGAGGGTGTAGTTCAGGTTAACCCAAGTACTATGATGGAAAGTATGAGTATGGGTGCTGATATGGAAGCAATGACTTCTATGGCTGGTTCTATGGCACAGATGTCTGTGTGGATAGAGCTTATCGGTGACGATAAGCTTATGGAAAGCCAGTATGATGTTATTGCTGGCAAACTTCCTGAAAGTAAGGATGAAATTGTGTTAATTGTTGATGCAAACCATCAGATAAATGAACTCGTAGTTTACGGTTTAGGTATTAAAGATCAGGAAGAATTTTCAAAGCATATTATGTCTGCTCTTGCAAATGGCGAAGAACTCGAGAGTGCAGGTGTTTCAAAATATTCTTACGATGATATTCTTAATATGGAATTCAAAGTTGTAAACACTGGTGATTATTACACCAAAAACAAGAAAACAGGTCTTTGGGAAGATAACCGTGAAAACGATTACTTTGTTAAAAATCTCGTTGAAGATGGTCTTACTCTTAAGATTGTTGGTATTTTAAGACCTGACGAAGATAACACCCTTTCTATTGGTACTGGTGGTATAGGCTACAGAACCGACCTTATGGATTACGTTGTAGCTGAAAATGCTAAAACAGATGTTGTTAAAGCACAGTTAGAAGACCAGACAAAAGACGTTATGACTGGGTTGGAATTCTCTAATCTTACAGTTAACGACTTTGATTTAAAAGATGTTGATTTAAGTAAAATTGATTTCAATTACCTTGATATTCAACCGTTCTTATCAATGGTTGAGCAAATGGAAATTGATATGTCACAAGTTGATATGACAAATATGATGGCAATGTTTGGCTTTGATGATATGTCAAATCTTCAGAAAAAGCTTATGGAAGGCTTTCTTACAGAAGAACAGGTTTTGGCATTAAAGCAAGCTTATGTTGACACGATGGCGGCTAATAACTCGCTCTCTGCAACACTTGAAACGTTGGGGTATTCAACATCTGATTCACCATCTGCGATTTATTTCTACCCGAAAAGCTTTGAAAGTAAAGAAAAACTTAACGAGCTTATTGATTTTTATAACAACAAGGTAACGGAAGACGGTCACGATGAATACGCAGTTAAGGTTACCGACCTTATAGGTGTACTTATGAGCAGTATTACAACTATTATTGATATTGTTACTTACGTTTTAGTTGCATTCGTTGCAATTTCACTCGTAGTTTCTTCAATAATGATTGGTATTATTACTTATATCTCTGTTCTTGAAAGAACTAAAGAAATAGGTATATTGAGAAGTATTGGTGCTTCTAAAAAGGATATTGCCCGTGTATTCAATGCCGAAACTACGGTTATAGGTCTTGGTGCAGGTTTAATTGGTATAGGTACAACGTTATTCCTACAATTACCAATAAACTTCATTTTGAACGAAGTTTTAAATATTCCGGCTTCTGCGGCTTTACCATTTGTAGGTGGCTTTGCACTTGTAATAATAAGTGTTTCACTTACACTTGTAGCTGGTCTCTTCCCATCACGAATTGCTGCGAATAAAGACCCGGTTGAAGCACTTCGAACAGAATGATAATCCTGTTCTTAAATGCAGAATGCAGAGTTCAGAATGCAGAATTTTGGAACTGCGTTAGCATTATAAATTGAATGAAAAAAGTTCTATCATTTTTGTGAATTGAAAATGGTAGAACTTTTTATTTATACTCCAACTTGCACACGTGCAACTAAATTTTGTTAATTCTCTAAAAAACTTGAAATACTAATAAAAAAATGATAAACTGAGAAAGTATTTTTTATAGACGGTTAGGAGTATTTTATGGATAACAAAAAAGAATTTAAGCCTTATATTCCTGCTTCAAAGGTTACACCTGAGCTTACGGTTACTTCAATAATTATGGGTGTGCTTTTAGCAGTTGTGTTTGGTGCGGCTAACGCTTATTTAGGTCTCAGGGTTGGTATGACTGTTTCTGCATCAATTCCTGCGGCGGTTATCGCTATGGGTGTAATAAGAGTTGTTTTAAGAAAAAATTCAATTCTTGAAAGCAACATTGTGCAGACTATAGGTTCAGCTGGTGAATCTGTTGCGGCTGGTGCAATATTTACTTTACCGGCACTTTTCCTCTGGGCAAACGAAGGTAAAATGGATAAGCCAGATATGTTAGAAATAACAACTATCGCACTTCTTGGTGGTCTTTTAGGTGTATTTTTTATGATACCTTTAAGAAATGCACTTATTGTTAAAGAGCATAACGTGTTGCCTTACCCTGAGGGCACTGCTTGTGCAGAGGTGCTTTTGGCAGGTGAAGAGGGTGGCTCAAATGCTTCTACGGTTTTTGCTGGTATGGGCTTTGCGGCTGCATTCAAATTTATAATAGATGGTTTAAAAGCTGTACCAGGTGAAGTTGCATTAAAATTCAAAGGCTTTGCTGGTGAAATTGGTACTCAGATTTACCCTGCAGTTATGAGCGTTGGTTTTATTTGTGGTCCTAAAATTTCTTCTTACATGTTCGCTGGTGGTATTTTAAGCTGGATGGTTTTAATTCCACTTATTGTACTCTTTGGCGAGAATATTATTATGTATCCATCAGTAGATGCTACTATAGGCGAAATTTACGCTTCAAGTGGTGCCGCTGGTATATGGAGCTCATATATCCGTTATATAGGTGCTGGCGCTTTGGCGGCTGGTGGTATTATAAGTCTTATAAAATCTTTACCACTTATTATAAATACCTTTAAGGGTGCATTAAAGAGTATGAAAAATGCGGGTTCAGCAAGTGGACTACGTACAGAGCAAGACCTTAACATAAAAATTGTTCTTATTGTAATTGCAGTTTTAACATTACTCGTATGGCTCGTTCCTGCTATTCCTATTTCATTAATAGGCGCTGTTATTGTTGTAATATTCGGTTTCTTTTTTGCAACGGTTTCTTCACGAATGGTAGGGTTAGTTGGTAGTAGCAATAATCCTGTTTCTGGTATGGCTATTGCAACACTTTTAATTGCAACATTAACACTTAAATTGACTGTAGATAATACTCCTCAAGGCGTTGCCAGTGGCATGGAAAGTGCTATTGCAATTGGTTCAGTTATATGCATTATTGCCGCTATTGCGGGTGACACTTCACAGGATTTAAAAACTGGTTATCTTTTAGGCTCAACACCTAAGAAACAACAAATCGGTGAAGTTTTTGGTGTTACGGCTTCTGCTCTTGCAATTGGTGGTACACTCTATCTTTTAGATACAGCTTGGGGATTTGGTTCTGAAGAAATTGCTGCTCCTCAGGCAACTCTTATGAAAATGATTGTTGAGGGCGTTATGGGTGGCGAATTGCCTTGGATTCTCATAATTATTGGTGCTCTTATTGCAGTTGTAGTTGAGATTTTAGGTGTTCCTGTTCTTCCTTTTGCTATTGGCATTTATCTTCCAGTTCACCTTAATGCTTGTATTATGATTGGTGGTCTCGTTCGTCTCTGCTTTGATAAAATGAAGAACGAAGAGAAAAAGAGTAAAGCAACGAATGATGGTATTCTCTTCTGCTCAGGTATGATTGCAGGCGAGGGCTTAATTGGTATTGTTCTTGCTGTGCTTGCAATATTTGGTGTAGATAAATTTATTAATATTTCTGGTGTTTTAAACTTCTCTTCAGGTGTTTCACAGATTTTAAGTCTTGTTGTTTTCGCACTCATTATTCTTTCGCTTTTAATGTTCTCTGTATTAAAAAAAGAAAAGAAGGCTAAAAATGGCTAAGAAAGAAATAAAAGTTGAAAATTATCTTGAAAAAATACCAGTAAGAAATGAAAATATTCAGTGGAAACAAGATGATGAAAATAAAGTGACACTTGAAATTGAAAACACAGGCTTCTTTAATACAGTTGCTCAGAAAATCTTTAAAAAGCCTAAAGTTTCATACGTTCATCTTGATGAAAATGGTAGCTTTTTGTGGCCACTTTTAGATGGAGAAAAATCTATTTTAACTTTGGGTGTTTTAGTAAAAGAACACTTCGGCGAAAAGGCAGAGCCGCTTTATGAAAGACTCGCAAAGTATTTTCAGATTTTGGAAAGTTATAAGTTTATTGAGTTTAAGGATTAGGTCAACCCTAATCCTTAAATTATTTTATAAATATCATTGAAAAACATAAAAATCTATGCTACAATAAACCTGTATGTTTAAATTATTTTAAAAGGTGATTTTTATGGCAAACAAAGTACAAAGAATTGGTTTTATCGGTATCAGCGGCAGAGGTTCAAGTATGCTCGATTTACTTCTTCAGGTTGAGGGTGTAAAGGTTCCAGCAGTTTGTGACCTTGTTGTTGAAAGAGCTGAAAAGGGTATTGAAATTGTTGAAAACAGAAACAATAAAGAATACCCTGTAAAAGCTTACCTTGATTATAAAGAAATGTTCCAGAAAGAAGAACTTGATGCAGTTTTAATTGCTACAACCTGGATTACTCACTCAAGAATTGCAGTAGATGCAATGAAGGCTGGTCTTCACGTTGCAATGGAGGTTGGCGGTGCAGCTTCTATTGAAGAATGCTGGCAACTTGTCAGAACAAGTGAAGAAACAGGCAAAATTTGTATGCTTCTTGAAAACTGCTGTTACGACAGAAATGAAATGGCTGTCTTCAATATGGTAAGAAAAGGTCTTTTAGGCGAAATCATTCACCTTGAGGGTGGCTATCGTCACGATTTAAGAGATGAAATTTCATTAGGTCGTGAAAATATCCACGGCAGACTCTTTAACTTTATGATGAGAAACGGTGAGCTTTATCCTACTCATCAGTTAGGTCCTATTGCAAAGCTTATAGGTATTAACCGTGGTAACCGTTTCTTGACACTTACATCTGTTTCAAGCAAGTCAAAAGGTCTTAATGTTTGGATTAAAGAAAATAAAGGTGAAGATTATGACCTTTATGGCACAGACTTTAATTGCGGTGACGTTACAACAACAATTATCAAATGTGCTAACGGCGAAACAATTACGTTAAATCACGACTGCTGTTTACCAAGACCATATTCAAGAGATTATATGGTTCAGGGTACAAAGGGTATTTATGAAGAAGCACCAGACGGCTACGGCAGAATTTATATTGAGGGTCAGTCTGAAAAGCAACACGAGTGGGATAGCTTTAAAACATGGCGTGAAAAATATGAACACCCACTCTGGCAGGCTTATGAGAATGATGGTATTAAAGCTGGTCACGGTGGTATGGACTTCCTTGTTCTTTCAGCTTATGTTGATAGCTTAAATCACGGTAGTTCACCTATTGACGTTTATGATACAGCAGCATGGATGGCAGTTACTTGCCTTTCAGAACAATCTGTTGCATTAGGTGGTGCACCAGTTGCATTCCCTGACTTTACAAATGGCAAATGGATTGACAGAGAACCATACAGAACTGGTACATATTGCTTAAATGAAGTTTGTGAAGTTAGCGAAGAGCATAAGGAGAAATAATTATGAAATTTTATATTGGTGTTGATGGTGGCGGAACCAAAACTGCATTTGCACTTTTCGATGAAAATAAAAATATGTTAGAGCTTCACGAAGGCCCTGCTTCTAACCATGAAAATATGGAGGGCTCTTTCCCTCAGGCAGCAGATATAATTACTGCTGGTGTTGACGAGCTTCTTAAAAAGACAGGCAAAACCCGTGACGATATTACAGCAATGCTTATGGGTCTTGCTGGTATTGACCATCCTTATCAGCACGATGCTATGTGCGAGGAATTAACAAAACGTGGTCTTAAAGATTTCAGAATTTATAATGATGGTTTCATTGTTATTAAAGCTGGTGGTAAGGCTGGTGCTGGTATCGGCTACAACTGCGGTACTGGTACTTGCTGTAACTCTATAGATAGCCGTGGCGAAATGCTCCAGATTGGTGGTTTTGACCGTCTTTCAGGTGACAAGGGTAACGGCCATTGGGTAGCGTACGAAGCATTCAGAATTGTTTACGATGACGTTTGCTTAGGTAAAAAAGAAAGCAAAATTACTGCTTTACTTACTGAAAAATTAGGAATTAAAGACAGAGCTACTCTTCTTGATTCAATTCAGATTATTGAAGATGAAGAAAAGAGTGAAGCGTTTATTCGTGTACTCATTGGTAGTTTCTTTGAAGCTGCAAACAATGGTGACGAAGCAGCACTTGAGGTTATTGAAGAAATGGCACAGCGTGGTTCAGATTTCATCGGCGGTCATATTAAAAAGATGCAGTTCGATGAAGAAACAATTAACGTTGTTCTTTCAGGCTCAATGCACACCAAACTCCCATCTGATATTTATATTAACAGAATGAGCGAGCTTTTACATAAGAATACAAATAAGAAGTTTAACTTTATTAAACTCACAGCGGCACCAGTTACAGGTTGCATCAACTGGTTATTAGAAGATTAATAAAAAGGACTGATAAAATATGAAAGAAATTAATGTTACAGTTATTGGTTCAGGTAGTACATATTGCCCAGAACTCATTTACGGATTTATAGAAGCAAAAGACTCTTTAAAGCTTAAAAGAGTTGCTTTTATGGATATTGACGACAGAAAACGTGAAATCGTTGGCTCTCTTTGCGTTCGTATGTTAAAGAGCGCTGGTATTGACTGCGAAGTTGTAATGACAGATGACCTCGATTTAGCTTTACAGGGTGCAGATTTCGTTGTTACCCAAATTCGTGTTGGTAAGCTTCCTTGCCGTCACATTGACGAATCAATTCCATTAAAGCACGATCTTATCGGTCAGGAAACAACTGGTATCGGCGGTTTCTTCAAAGCATTAAGAACTATTCCTGTTATGGCTCACATTGCAGAAAGAATTGAAGCAATTTGCCCTAATGCTTGGCTTATTAACTTCACAAACCCATCAGGTATTATTTCTGAATTCCTTATTAACCACACAAATGTTAAAACAATGGGTCTTTGCAACGTGCCAATTGCTATGATTGATGACGTTAAAGCTGCAGTTGGTGAGGATGCAAAAATTACATATTTAGGTCTTAACCACTTAAGCTGGATTACTTCAGTTAAAGTTAACGGCGTTGAAAATATCGATAAAATCTTTGACGATGATTTTGCACCAACAGTTATGAAAAATATTCACGATGATGGCTTCGATATGGAATGTCTTAACGCTTGTAAAGGTTTCCCATCATCATATCTTCAATATTACTACAGCCGTCAGGCAAAATTACAGCATTTGAAGGCTGGTTCAAAGAGCAGAGCTCAGGTTTGTATGGAAATTGAAGAACAACTTCTTGAATTATACAGCGATAATGAACTCGTTATTAAACCAGCTCTTCTTGAAGAACGTGGTGGTTACAAATATTCACTTGCAGCAGTTTCTTTAATTGATGCTATTGCAAATGATAAACAAGAGGTTCACGTTGTTAATATCAAGAACAATGGTACTCTTAAGTTTATGGATGACGATGATATTGTTGAAATTGCTGCAGTTATCGGTGCAGATGGTGCAAAGCCAGTCGAAATTGAAGAATTCAACAACCGTCATATCATAAGCCTTATGAGAACAGTTAAATCTTATGAGAAATATACTGTTGATGCTGCTATGAAGGGTTCAGATGAAGATGCTCTTAATGCACTTATGCTTCACCCACTTTGTGGCGACTTTGCTCAGGCAAAAGCTTGCTATGAAGAAATGAAGGCAGCTCACAAGGCATTTTTACCACAATTCTTTAAAGATTAATCGGAGAATATTATGGCAAAGAATAAAAAGAAAAAGCCACAACCACAACAAAAAGAAATCAAAAAGTCAGATATCGCAGATGCTGCTTTTAAAAAGAAGGTTACTATAATTAATGGTTGTATTCTTCTTGCGTTTACAATAGGCTTGGTTGTGTTTTTGGTGTACTCATGGGCTAAAACCGAGAGCTACCCAGAAAGATTTGCCCAGGAAGTTGAAGCGGCAAAGCAGGCGGCACTTGTTACCGATAGCGACCCGAGTATCATTGATATTGAAGTTACCGACGAAACCTTTGTTGACTGGAGTGAAGAAATTTTCCACTCATACGTCAGCCACGGTGACGAGCACGAGGTCGAAGAGGGTTGCTTTGAGGGTAACACAATTCATATGCAGGGCGTTTTTGAAATTGTACCATTCGGTAACACAGAGCAGTATCTTATTTACAGAAAATATATCGACGTTGAGGGTGATGAAAACAAGGTTTCAACCGAGATTATTTTCGAGGGCGAAGTCCCAGAAAATGGCGCTTGGATTGACGTTGTGGGCATAGTTTCCTCAAATCACGGACTATCTTGCATAAAAGATGCAAAAGTCACTGTATTAGACAGTAAAGACAAACGAGAATTCGTGCAGTAAATTCTCTCAAAAAAATATGTAAAAAAATTATAGAAAGGTGAATAAAATGTCAAATTTTATACACCTTTTTGCTTTAGTTTTTGGTAATTTGTAGAATAATATAATTATACAGTATAATTATATAGTTTTTTAGGAGTAACAATGAGAAAGAACGTAAAAGAAAGTTTAATTGATATAATTCCAACAATATTGGATGCTCACGAAATAGCTTTAAAGTATGCTAAGTCAGGTGAAATTGACTTGGTTATGTCTGTTTTTACTGAATGTCAGGAGGCAATGGTAAAAATAGGTGAGGTAATCGAAGAAAATGAAGGCGAGAACCATAAAACAATTGAATTTTTGCAAAGCTATTGCGACGAACTTTATGAAGTTTCTCTTGTTATTGCTGAAAATAGTGAGCCTAATTTTAACAAGCTTTTTAAAAGAATTGCATTAAAGCTTAAAGACGTGCTTTATAGCATAAAGAATGATATTAAGGTAAGACAAGAAATTGTGTTTATGCCTTATAAAGCTTCTATGTGGGATGCTTTAGAAAGCGTGTGGAAAGCAGCAGATGAAGACCCTGATTGCGATGCTTACGTTGTTCCTATTCCTTATTACGACAGAAAAAATGACTTTAGTTTTGGCGAAATGCATTACGAGGGCGAAGAGTTCCCTGACTACGTGCCAATTACACACTATAATGCATATAATCTTGAAACTCGCCACCCGGATGCGATCTATATACATAACCCCTACGACGAGTGTAACTATGTAACAAGCGTCGATCCAAGGTTTTATTCGAGTAAATTAAAGGAATACACAGATTGCCTTGTGTATATTCCGTATTTTGTTCACGCTGAACCCAATAATGCTAATGATCCTGCGATAATTGAAAGTATGGGCCATTTTGCTAATACTCCAGGTGTTATTAATGCACATAAGGTTATACTTCAATCTGAAACTGTAAAAGAGATTTATATAAAAGCATTGTTGGGGGTTTACGGTGATACTCCTGAGAATCGTAAGTATTTCGATAGTAAGATTTTTGGTACAGGTTCACCTAAATTTGATAAAGTTTGCAACACAGCAAGAGATGATATTGAAATTCCTGATGAATGGTTAAAAATTATCCAAAAAAAAGATGGAAGATTCAAAAAAATAGTTCTATATAACACGAGTGTAAAGCCACTTTTACAACATAGCGAAAAAATGATTTTAAAAATCGAAAATGTATTAAAAGTATTTTATGAGAATCAGGGTGAAATGGCTCTTATCTGGCGTCCGCACCCACTCATAAAAGCAACTATTGAGTCTATGAGACCGCAACTTTGGAATGATTATAAAAAAATAGTTGATCAATACATTGATGCTGGATGGGGTATTTATGACGATACTCCTGATCTGGACAGGGCAATTGCGTTAAGTGATATTTATTATGGTGATGTTAGTTCAGTAGTTCAGTTGTGTCTAAAAGTGAATATGCCTGTTATGTTACAAGATGTGTGAAAGGATTAATGAAATGAGATTAGCTTCGCAATCAACATTTATTGATGAAAATAATGAACTTTGGATCCCTGCTTCTGAATACAATATACTTTGCCATATTGATAAAAATGGCAAAACTGAGGTTATAGGTAGCTTTAAAGATTATCAGGTGAAAAATGGTTGGATTATAAGTAAGGTTTTAAAGTATAAAAATAAGTTGTATTTCTTTTCTTCTCTTGGTCCAGATTATTGGGTGCTTAATTTAGATAAAAAAGAATTGGCACACCATGTTTATACAACAGATTTGTCATTCAGCGCTATTAGTTTTATACAAATGGACGATTTTATTTATATAATACCGCGTTTTGGAAAAGACTCTATATTAAAACTAAATTTTGATAGTTTTGTGTCAGAAATCGTGTCTGAGCCTGTTTTTGATGAGAACGAGCAAATTCATACACATGCTTTTTTATATGAAGAAAAAATATATTTTGCTTCAAGAACTGAAAATCAAATTAGCATATTTGAGTATAATACTAAAACAAAAGCAATAAAGTCTAATGAGTTGCACGACTTGAGATTTATAAAAAGTGTTGTATCAAAAGCTGATGGAATTTTTGTACTTGGAAGGAATAAAAACGCTGAATCTGTAATTTTACAAATTGATAGTGATGACTTAGATATAAAAAAAATATTTTATTATGATGATACTATCCCATTAAACGACGATATAATTATGTTTCATGTTTTTAACATTAAAGAAAAATTGCTTTTTATTTCTACAAACGAAAATAGTGGGTTTGTCTTTGAAAAAAATAGCAATGATGAATATAAAATCAATGTTGTAAAAGGTTCTAAACATTATGATGTGAATAATTTTTCAAGTCAAATAGTAGATGAAAAAATATACTTTTCTTCGATAAAAAATGAGTTTTTTTGGTGCTATGACGTAGAAAATCTTGAGGATTATTTGGTGGACTATGAATTAGATGAGTCTGAGCTGATAAATAAAATATTGAATAGTGAAAGATTCGAAAATGTGTTTAAAGAATGTAAGTATTTTAAACTCGAAACATTTATAAGATGTATGGAAAGTTTTAAATCGAGGGAACAAAAGGCGAATAATATTGGAGAAAAAATATACACGAAATTAAAGTGGAGGGCTTGAGTTTTGAAGCGAATCATTTTATTTGGAGCTGGCAAAAACGGATTGAAAGCATTAAAGAAATATGGTAAAGAAAATGTTGCATATTTCTGCGATAATGATAATTCTAAACAAGGTACTTTTATTGAAGATATAGAAGTTATCAGTTTTGAAAAATTACAACAATTAGAATTGAGTCAATACAATATTGTTATAACACCAGGTAACTATACTCTTTTGATTGCTCAGTTAGAGTTTGCTGGTATTAACAATTTTTCTGTTCTCTCAAATGACGGTTTGCTTTGTGATATTGAAAAAAATTTACCTATCTATAAAACAAACAACGATAAGTTAAGAGCCTATGCTAATTTATCAGGCGACAAAGAGTTATTAGAGGATGTTAGTCGTTTTAAATTGGTAGTAAAGAATTTTATGGAAGAATACAAGCAAAATAAAATTTCTTCTGTGTATTATGGTTATGAAAAAGAAGGGCATCATTACGGCAATTTGAATAATCTATTAGAATATGCTGGTGTGAAGAATGATTTTAATCTGATTTACTCACCATTTGTTTCACATATGGATTGTGACTTTAATTTTAATGCTATTCACAGTAGCTTGACTGCAGTCGTTTTTTCGGGTGATTTTTGTAAAAAAAAGATACGTGAATATTATCCATATAATCCTGTTTTTACAGTTGGTCCATATATTCATTATGCTAAAGGTGTATATACAGCAGATGAGATTAAAAGCATAAAAGAAAAAAATGGAAAAACATTGTTAGTTTATTTGCCACACAGTTTGGAATATGTTTCCAGAGATTATAAAAAAGAGGATTTTATTGATGAAGTGTTGAAGCTTTATAGTGATAAGTATAATACCTTTATTCTATGTGTTTATTGGGCTGATATTTTGGATGCTGTGTGTGATTATGCGGAATCAAAGGGATTTAAAATAGTAACCAACGGATTTAGATTTGATCAACGCTTTAATTCTCGTCAAAAAAGTTTGTTGGAAATTGCAGATGCCGTAGTTGGTGGTGATGTTGGAACACATATAGGTTTTGCAATTCATATGAATCTTCCCATAGGTAGAGTGGGTATTTCAGATAATACAACACTTTGGGATAAAGAGTTTTCAAGTGATATTGAAAAACGATTAATCAAAAATGAAATTCGTACGAAATATTTTGAGGAGTTTTATAAAATATTTGATTCAAATATTCGATCAGATTCAACACAAAAGCAGTGGATTGATCCATATCAAGGCTTTGCAAATATCAGAACGCCAGAGTATATAAAAGGAATATTTGAAATTTGTAAGGATATATGGTTAGAATGTAATGGGGCATATAAATATTATCCAGAAAGTGTGTTTAAACTTTTAAATAAGTATGATGAAAATAATGATTGGGACAAGTATTTTATTTTAAAAGAAAGTTTAGATATGATATAAGAAAAATATTAGTATTATATGAAATTTATAGAATGAATATAGGATTTTTTAATATTTAAGGAATGATTAGTTATGCCAAGGATTTCTGTAATAATACCAGTTTATAATGTGGAAAAGTATTTAGCAGAATGTCTTGATAGTGTTATAAACCAAACAGAAAAGGATATTGAGATTATTTGTGTTGAAGATTGTTCAACCGATTCATCTTTACGAATTTTACACGAGTATGCTAAAAAAGACGATAGAATTGTTATTCTTCAGAATGAGGTCAATTCGGGTCTTTCTGTAACACGTAATAACGGACTCAATATAGCACAAGGTGAATATGTGTTGTTTGTTGATTCTGATGATTTAATTGAACCAACACTTATAGAAACAACCCTTAAATATGCAATCGATGTGGATATGGTTTGTTTTAATTATAAAGAATATAATCCACAGAATATTGGTAACTTTTCACACAGCTATTTAATAGAAGATGGTTTATATTCTAATGAAGATTATTTTGTTGAGTCAGCAGATAAGAATTCTTTTGTAGTAGTGGCAGTTTCAAAGTTGTACAGAAGAGAATTTTTGATACAGAATAATTTACAGTTTGAACCGGATATGCTTTATGAAGATAATTTGTTTTATCTTCAATGTGTATTAAAAGCAAATAAAATTTATAGTGTAAATGAGCAACTTTACATTTATAGAATCAGACAAGATTCTATAATGACTAAAAAGTTGCAACCCAAAAATGTTAATGATTACTTTAAATTGATATTTACAACAACGCTAGAATATATTGAAAATGATGTTTCTGAAAAATTTTCTATAGCTATTGAACATTTTATTGCTGCGATAATAAATACATATATAAATATGAATAAACAATATATATATGACAATGCAAATTTTGATGGCACTGTTTGTAATAAGTTGCAACGTGTATTTTCGAGCAAAATAATTGGTCTTGATAATCGAATTAAGTTCTCGACAAATCAAATAGAAACGCTAAATAATAAAGGTAAAGTGCTTGTTTATGGCGCAGGAGATATTGCGAGAAAAACAATAAATTACTTGGATTTGCTTGATGTATCAATAACAGGTGTTGCTGTAAGTGATGCCAAAAATAATAGAAAAAGTTTGATGGGTCATACTGTAAAACTTTTGAGTGATTATGAAAGAATAAAAGATGATTGCGTAGTAATTATCGCAGTTTCTTCAAAATTTAGTAATGAAATTGAAGATTGTTTAAGAGAACAAGGATTTAAGAACTACATTAAATTGTTTTAGTGATTACTACAAAATGGAGATATTGGTAAAAGATCATTAAAACGCAAGAATGAACGGTGCATGTGTTGATCTGAATCTGATTTTTGTTGTCAATTTCATGTTTCAATGTATATCTTAATACAAGATTTTTGTCGTTCATCTTTTATTTTAGTCAAGAAGCTAGTGAATGTTATACAAGTTTTTTATATTCGGGAACTGTTGTATTATGAGGTGAAAAGATGGCAATAAAGGTATTATCAATATTTGGTACACGCCCTGAAGCAATAAAAATGTGCCCTGTAGTAAAAGAATTAAATAAAAGAAAGAATATAAACTCTGTTGTGTGTTTAACGGGTCAGCATCGCGAGATGCTTCGGCAGGTTATGGATGTTTTTAAATTAAAAGAAGATTATAATTTAGATATTATGAAACCAAATCAGACACTTTCTATGATAACAGCGAGTATTTTAGAAAAAATGGACGATATTATTTCTAAAGAAAAGCCAGGCTTAATACTTGTGCATGGTGATACTTCAACGGCATTTGTTGCTGCTCTTGCGGCTTTTTATCATCAAATTCCGATTGGACATGTTGAAGCAGGGCTTAGAACATATAACTTGAAATCACCATATCCAGAAGAATTTAATAGACAAGCAATTGACGTTATGACTGAGTTTTATTTTGCGCCAACAGAAAAAGCTAAAGATACTTTATTGAATGAAGGTAAGAGTGAAAATAGGGTTTTTGTTACAGGGAATACTGTGATTGATGCTTTGTCAACTACTGTAACAGATAGTTATTTTAATGAACATATAGAGTGGGCAAAAGATAGTCGCCTTATATTACTCACAGCGCATCGGCGTGAAAATATTGGCGAGCCTATGGAGAATATATTTAAAGCGGTAGTAAAATTAACAGAAACTTTTGAAGACGTAAAGTTTATTTACCCTATACACCTTAATCCAAGAGTTAGAGAGATAGCGGATAAATATCTAAAAAGCAATGATAAAATAAGATTGATTGAGCCATTAGATGTTTTCGATTTTCATAATTTTATGAAGCGTAGTTATTTAATTATGACTGATAGTGGTGAAATACAGGAGGAAGCACCATCTTTAGGTAAGCCGGTTTTAGTGTTAAGAGATACAACTGAGCGCCCAGAAGGCATAAATGCTGGTACATTAAAGCTTGTTGGAACTGATGCAGTTGCAATATTTAATGAGGCAAAGCTTTTGTTAGAAAATGAAAATGAATATAAAAAAATGAGTGAAGCTAAAAATCCTTATGGAGATGGTACGGCTTCTTGTAAAATTGCAGATATAATTGAAACTTATTTTAAGGAGTAATTGTAATGCCTAAAGTATCAATAGTATTACCTACATATAATGGTGAAAAATATCTTCGAGAATCTATAGAGAGTATCATAAATCAGACTTTTACTGATTGGGAATTGATTATAGTTAACGACTGCTCAACAGATTCAACGCCTCAGTTGGTTAACGAATATGCCAGAAAAGATAAGAGAATAAGGGTTATACATAATAAACTGAATCAGAAACTTCCTAATTCTCTAAACATAGGTTTCAGAGAAGCAAGAGGTGATTTTTTAACTTGGACTTCTGATGATAATCTCTATTTACCAGAGGCAATAGGAAAAATGTGTGATTATTTAAATAATCATATTGATATTTATATGGTTTGTAGTAATATGGATTTAATTGATTTAGATGGTAATAAAATCAGACCATTTATGTCTTATGATGAAAAGTTTATGTATTATAATGACTGTGTCGGAGCTTCTTTTATGTATAGAAGAGAAGTGTTAGAAGACATAGGTGAATACGATTCAACAAAGTTTCTTGTAGAAGATTATGATTATTGGCTGAGGATTTTATTCAGATATAAAAAAATTGGTCATTTAGACGAAACATTGTATTTATACAGAACTCATCCAGGAAGTTTAACTTCTACAAGAGAAAATGAAATAAGGCAGCAATTATTAAAGCTAAGAAAAAAGAATTTTATACATCTTTTAAAATATTATAAAAATAATCCGAAATACTTGTGTGCGTTATATTATGACTTCAAAGAAAAAAATTTTGATATTTCAGATATTGAAAAAGAATTTTTATCATATGCTCCTGTGTTGAAAGAGGAAAAGGATTTGGATCCAACAAAACAGACAATTGTTTATGGTGCAGGCAAATTTGGAGATAAAGCATTTGAATTGTTAAAAGATAATGTGAAGTACTACGCTGATAAAGATAAAGAAAAAGTTGGTACATATAAAAATGGCGTAAAAATTATTTCAATAGACGAAATGGCGAATAAGAAAAGTGAATATAACATTTTAATAGCTATAAGTGGTATTAATATATATGATATGATTAATATTTTAAGCGAGAAAAATATTTGTAGTTTTAGTGTATATCAAAGTTTGTAAAATACACTTCAAATTGACTTACCGTGTTTTTAGGTGGTGAAAACGTGCCAAAGGTTTCAATAATTATACCAGTTTATAATGTGGAAGAGTATTTAGCCGAATGCTTAGATAGTGTCATAAGACAGACAGAAAAGGATATAGAAATTATTTGTATTGAAGATTGTTCTACAGATTCATCTTTAAAAATTTTGCAGGAATATGCAAAAAAAGACAATAGAATTGTCGTTATTCAAAATGAAGAGAATTCCGGACAGTCTGTGGCACGAAATAAGGGTTTGGTTGCATCTAAAGGCGAGTATATTTTGTTTGTGGATTCAGATGATTTTATTGAGCCGAATCTTTTAGAAGAAACTCTTAAATATGCAAATGATGTTGATATGGTGTTTTTTGATCTGAAAAAATATGATATTAAACAAAATTATACAAAAAATGATATTTCTTTACTTCCAACAGGGGAGTTTTCTGCAAATGAATATTATTTAAATGCCTTGTTAGGTAATTATTTGGATTTTGGTCCATGTACTAAGTTGTATAAAAGAGGATTTCTTGTCGAAAACAATATAAGATTTCCTGAGGATATTATATACGAAGATGTACTATTTAATTTTTTTTGTATGATTAGTTCAACAAAAGTATATAGTATTGGACATTCGTTTTATATTTATAGAATTAGACCGAATTCTACAATGACATCAAAGTTAGAAGAAAAAAATATTAAAGATCACTTTTTTTCTTTGTATAAACTAAGCGAAATGTATATTTCAGAAAAATATTCAAATGAATTAAATGTTATAATTGAAAAATACATCCAAAAATTAGAAAGAGATTACGTACGACTTTATAGAAAATATTTTTATCAAAATCTAGAAAAAACTGAATTGATTAATCAAGATGATACAAAACCTACCAAGTTGCAGAGAGTTTTTTCTAATGCATTTATGGGACTTACTGATTATACAATGTTGTTAAATAATAAATTAAGTGGAATTCCAAAGAGGAAAACTAATATTATTGTTTATGGTGCAGGAGAGGTAGCAAGAGAAGTAATAAATTGTTGTGACCTTAATGATATTCCGATAATGGGTGTTGCGGTTAGCGATACCCAAAACAATAGAAAAAGTTTGATGGGTAACCCTGTAAGAAAACTGAGCGATTATAAGAATATAAAAGAAGATTGTCTTGTAATTATAGCGGTTTCTTCAAAATTTAGTAGTGAAATTGAGGATTATCTAAAAAAACAAGGGTTTAAGAATTACATTAAATTGTTTTAATGTTTTAAAGGATTGGTAAAAAATGAATGTAGCAATGATTCTTTCCGGTGGAACGGGTAGCCGTTTTGGCACTGATTTGCCTAAACAGTATAATAAGCTACTTGGTAAAGAAGTAATTTCATACTCAATTGAAGCTTTAAAAAAATCAAAGTTTACAGACGTGATTATTGTTATTTGTGATAACTCTTTTGCAGAACGCCTTACTTCACAATATGACGTTATTTGTGTTACGGGTGGTAGTTCACGAAATGCTTCTTTAAGAAAAGGGCTTGATTACATAAAAGTAAATTTCCCTGAATGTGAAAAAGTTTTTATTACTGAAGCCGCAAGACCATTTATAACAGCGGAGCTTGTAGACAAATATTTTGACTATCTTGATGAGTACGATGGCGTAATTACAACTAAACATATTACCGATAGCCTTGGTAAATACGGAGAACATATTACAATGCGCGATGAATATTATCTTGTACAAGCACCTGAGGCATTTGAGTTTAATTCTATTTACAATAGTTTTGATGCTGGGTCACCTATTACAGCAACTTCTCAGCAGTTGCCGGCTAACTCAAAAGTAATGCAATATTTTGATTTTACAAGGAATATGAAAATTACTTATCCAGAAGATTTATTAATAGCTGAACAAATTATGAAATTATACAACGGAGAGAATGAAAGTGAAAAGCAACTTTAAAATCATAGCAATGGATTTAGATGGAACATTAACTCAGCATAAAAGCCCGTTAGAGCCCGAGTGCCGCAAAGTGTTAGAAAAACTTTCAGAAAAATATAAGCTTGTAATGGTTTGTGCGGGTAGTTGCGAAAGAGTTTACAATCAATTAGAAAGTTTTCCAGTTGATATACTCGGCTGTTACGGAATGGAATTTTCAAAAGTTGTAGATGGTGAATTTAAACTTGTTGAAAAAAATGTAGTAGAGATTAATAAAAAAATGGTTTCTGTGTACGGTGAGTTAATACGTAAAGAATTTGGATTTACAGAGTATGTTGGTGACTCGGTTGAGTTTCATAGTTCAGGACTTATAACTTTCCCTATATTAGGTACAAAAGCACTTTTGGAGGATAAGCTTAAATATGATCCTGATAGAAAAAAACGAAAAATGTATTTTCCAAGAGTTTGTGAAATATTTGAAGGTTACAATGTCTTTATAGGCGGTACATCTTCCTTTGACATAGCGCCCAAACCATACAATAAGCTTTATGCTTTAGATAAGTATCTCAAGTTATATAATTACGAAAGAAAAGATGTTGTTTTCTTTGGGGATGATTATGGTGCAGGTGGTAATGATAACGATGTTTTTGAATCGGATATTAAGTTTATAAAAATAGATGATTACAGAAAATTTCCTGAAATTGCAGGAAAGCTTTTACTTCTATAATTTAGTTGTTATATGAAAGGTGATTCAGATGGTTTATGCTGGAATATTAGCCGCAGGAATGGGTACGAGAATGCACAGGCAAGATATGCCAAAGCAATTTTTGCCACTCGGCGAAAAACCAATAATTATAAATACGTTAGAACAGTTTTATGTGAACCCTGTTATAGATAAAGTAATTGTAGTAGTACCTAACGAATGGAAACTGTTTACAGACGATCTTTTATCTCAATACGATGCAATGGGCACAGAAGTAAAGGTTATTACTGGTGGTGAAAATAAGACCGAATCAGTAAAAAGAATTGTAGAATACCTAAATGAAAATTTTGAAATGAATTCAGATGATATTCTAATAACGCACGACGCTGTTCGCCCGTTTGTTACTGGGCGCATAATCAATGAAAATATTGAATCAGCACAAAAGTATGGTATAGCAAGTACATTAATGGTTACAAATGATACAATGGTTGTATCTGAAGACGGAGATACAATCCAAAGCATTCCACGAAAGCAAACAATTTTTGCAGAGCAAACCCCGTTAACTTTTAAAGTTCAGGAACTTATGCAAATTTTTAGAGAAGCTGATGAGGCTGGTGTTAAAATAGAAAAAGAGACTGAACTCGCACGTTTGTGTATAAATTTAGGCAGAACAATACATATAGTACGTGGTGAAAATCAAAACATGAAAATTATTACCCCTTATGATTTAGAAGTGGCAAATGCTCTTTTAAGGGAGAAGAAAGTATGATAGGGCGTATTTACAGACTAATGGATGCTAAACGCATAGAAATGGTTCAGCGTGAATTAAAATTTAATGAAAATGATTTGATTTTAAAACCTGACTATTTATCAATTTGTGCAGCAGACCAAAGGTATTATTTTGGCAACAGGCCACCAGAAATTCTTAGTGAGAAACTCCCTATGGCGCTTATTCACGAAGCAACTGCTACAGTGCTTTACGATGGCAAAGGCGAATTATCACGTGGTTCAAAGGTTGTGATTGTTCCGTTAATTGAAAATGAATCTACTGAAAAAATTAAAGCTAATTACAATCCTGAAAACAAGTTTTCTTCAAGTGGTGTTGATGGATTTATGCAAGATTTGATTTCTGTGCCTCACAGTAGAGTAATTCCTATTGAGAAAGACTATTCTGTTGAATACGTTTTTACTGAATTAGTCAGTGTAGTAGTTAATGCTATAGAAGCATTTGAAAAGGCAAAAGTAAGAGATGTTGAGACAATAGGTGTTTGGGGCGATGGCAATATGGGGGTTGTTGTGAGTCTCGTGCTTCGTTGTCTTTACCCAAATGCTAAAATCTTTGTTTTAGGCAAATCTTTTCGTAAATTACAGCACTTTCCATTTGTAGATGGTGTTTATTTAATTGATAAACTTCCGATTAATTTTACAGTTGACCATTGTTTTGAATGTGTCGGTGGTAAAAATAGTGATATTGCTATACAGCAAATATTGAATGTAATAGAACCACAGGGATGTGTTAGCTTACTTGGTGTAAGTGAAAATCCTGTTGCTATTTCAACAAGAACTGTGTTAGATAAAGGACTTATTCTTATTGGCAATAGCAGAAGTACTGTTGCTGATATGCAAAAAGCAGTGAAGCTTATTAGCGAAAATTCTGTATGCAGAAAATATTTAAGAATGCTCATATCAGAGACAATAACAATTAAAAAAGAAACAGATATGATGCATGCTTTTGAACAAAGTATTTTAAATGACTTTAAAACGGTGATGAAATGGGAAGTTTAGGCGAAGAAAAGCAATTCAAGGAAATAGAAATTACTGATAATATATTAAAAGAATTACAGAATATTCAGCTTGAATGTCTTGTTGAGTTGGATAAAATTTGCAGAGAAAATAATATTAATTATTCTCTTGATGGTGGCACTCTGTTAGGGGCAGTGAGACATAAAGGCTTTATCCCTTGGGATGACGATATTGACCTTATAATGCTTCGTGAAGATTATGAAAAATTTTTTGAGGTTTGTAAAACAGAGCTTGATACAGAACGCTTTTTCTTGCAGGAGCACAGAACAGATAAGTTTTATAATGTGGGTTACCCGAGAATCAGGCGTAACAACACTGTTTATCAAAGAGCTGGTCACGAGCATATGAAATATCATTCAGGCGTGTTTATTGATTTATTTGTTCTTGATAATGTGCCTGATAATAGAATTTTACGAGAGTTACATTACTTTCTATGTTTTTGCAATAGGAAAATATTATGGTCTAAAACAGGGAAAAAACTTGCACCAACATTTTTTAAAAGAATATGGTTTACTTTGGTTTCATTGATACCAAAAAAAGTTGCATTTAAAAGTAATGATTTTGTAGCTTGGTTATGTAACAGAAAAGAAACTGAACTAATTCGCCACAATACACACCCGTACCCAAATCAGAAAGTGTGTAAGTATGGAATTCCTAAAAAACTTTTAACTGAATTTACAACTATTGAGTTTGAAGGCAAAGAGTTTATGGTGGTTAAAGATTATGAAAAATATCTTACAATGCTTTATAATGATTATATGAAGCTTCCACCAGAAGAAAAACAAAAACCAAGCATACATTTGTCAGGGTTCAAAGGTCTTTAATTTAATGGAGGAGTGTTTTATAGTGCCAAAGGTTTCTGTAATAATTCCGGTTTATAATGTTGAAAAATATTTGGCTGAATGTCTCGATAGTGTTATAAATCAAACAGAAAAGGATATTGAAATTATATGTATTGATGATTGTTCTACTGATTCTTCATTAAATATTTTGCAAGAGTACGCAAAGAACGATAAAAGAATTGTTGTTCTTCAAAATGAACAAAATTCGGGACAATCTGTGGCAAGAAATAAAGGTCTTGAAATAGCAAAAGGCGAGTATGTATTATTCGTTGATTCAGATGATTTCATAGAACCCAATCTTTTAGAAATAGCCCTTAAATATGTGAATGATGTTGATATAGTTTGCTTTGATTATAAGGAACACAATCCTGATAAAATAGGAAGTTTTACACATAATTATTTGTTTGAGAACAAAGTGTATTCTAATGAAGAATATTTCTTTGATGCCGCTAAAACTTATTCTATGATAGTTGTAGCGTGGAATAAATTGTACAGAAAAAATTTTTTACTCGAAAATAATATTAGATTTGTACCAGGTTTATTCTATGAAGATTTTTTGTTTTATTTTTATTGTGTATTAAAAGCTAAAAATATAAGGTGTATTGACGATAAGTTGTATATATATAGAATAAGACCAGAATCCACTATGACAAAAAAACTGAAGCCTAAAAATGTTGATGATACATTTTATTCATTATGGAAGGCGACAAAAGAATATTTAGAAAACGATTTTTCACCAAAAATGAGCGTTTCAATAGAACGTTTTTTAAGGTTTGTAGGATATTCTTATATAAGAAGATATAAACAGTTGGTTAGTCATGTTAATGATACAGAAAAAATTGAAGAACTAACCCAACACCGAAAACTCCAGAATATTTATGCACCGCTTATGGCAAATATAGCTACAAGAATAAACTTTACAGATGAACAAATTTACCGAATAAAAACCGCTGAGAATGTTATAGTTTACGGAGCTGGTGATTTTGCAAGAGAAGTAATAAATTATTTAGATGAAAAAGATATTTTTATAAAAGGCATTGCTGTAAGTAATACACAAAATAGCAAAAGGAGTCTTTTAGGAAATCCTATAAAGGACATAACTGATTTCATCAATTTAAAAGATAATTGCATTGTAATTATTGCTGCTACTTCAACATATGGCAAAGAAATAAAAATTTATTTAGAAAAATTGGGTTTTACTAATTATTTAGTATTATTTAGCGAATAATAAAAAGTTGTTGTCATAAGTTATGACAACAACTTTTTTTGTTTGTGATTTTAATAAACCCTCACCCAATCGAGTTTAACCTCATCTCTTGCAGAGGTTATTTGAATTTTGAGTTCGTTGGTTGTTACTTCACCTAAAACTACAATTTTTCTGCTACCGATTGTAGTTTCAGAAGCTTTGAATTGCCAGAGGTTATGGTTGTCTTTTGCATACACTTTAAAAGACTCTACCTTTTGACCTTTGGCGATTGCTTCTGCTATGTCAAGGTATTTTACTTTACATTTATCGTTTAACTTAACAATAAATTCTGTCTGGTAAGAGTCAGGCTTTTTGTTTTCGGTGATTTCCGCATCTTCTGCAAGGTTAGTGCCGAGTTCTGCATTGATTTTGTCGCCTAATTCTTTAAGCCTTTGAACATCTTTTTCATTGAATTTACCATTCTTCATTGGCGGAATATTGAGGTTAAACGTTGTGTTACCACCGACTGTTCTTAAATAAGTTTCAAAAAGTCTTTCTAATGAGTGTGGTTCTTCGTTTTCGTGGTAAAACCAGCCTGGTCTTATAGACATATCTGTTTCGGCAGGGCAGAAGGTGAGTGCCTTTGAATACATAATGTTAGAAATTGAGCCTATATCCTTATCCCAGTTGAAAATGCCATCTAAATCACCTTGCATAAGTGGTTCAACATCTGTCTTATGCTCTGCAATAGGGCAGAGCTCGTAAGGGACAACCGCCCATTGAGCATAAGGTGTAGCACCTGCTTCGTTACCACACCAGCGCATACCGCCTCTATCGTTAAAGAATGTAGCATTTGGTTGATATTTTCTTATAGTCTTTATGTAGCGGTCAAAGTCGTAAACCTGCTTTTTGCCGTTAGGACCTTCGCCACAGGCATTGTCAAACCACACGTGGAAAATTTCGCCGTAGTTTGTGAGTAACTCGGTTAACTGATTTACATAATAATCATTGTACTCATCTGTGCCATAATATTTTGAATTTCTATCCCAAGGAGAGAGGTAAAAGCCAAATTTAATTCCGTGCTTTTTACACGCTTCTGCGCATTCTTTTACAATGTCACCCTTGCCGTTTTTATATGGGCTGTTTTTCATAGAATGCTCAGTATATTTTGTCTGCCAAAGGCAAAAACCATCGTGATGCTTTGCGGTTAATATCAAGCCTTTCATACCAGCAGATTTTACCGCCTTAACCCATTGCTCACAGTCAAGCTCTGTCGGATTGAAAATTGCAGGGTCTTCTGTGCCATCTCCCCATTCTAAATTGGTGTAGGTGTTAGGGGAGAAGTGAACGAATGCATAAAATGGTGTTTCGCGAAGTCTTTCTAATTGTGTGTGGTCTGGCTTAACATTTGCCGCAATTTTTAAAAATTCTTTGAGTTCCATAATAAACCTACTTTGTAACGAATTCTTTTATCTCTTCTAATTGCTTTAATGCGGTTTCTCTGCCTATATCATAAGCAAGCTGTAATTTATCAGGATTATGCTCAACTCTGCCAACAGGTAATTTTTCTGGTGGTCTTATAACTAAAGCATCACCATTTTTTTCAGCTTCTTCAATCTTTTTAATGGTGTTGTTATAATCATTATGCCTGTTTTGCATTGTTTTATAAACATTAGGATATTTTTTAAGGGATGCTTTAATAAGAGGTAAAGCCTTGCTTGGCTTTTTCACGTAACCCTTTGGCTGAGTAAGAATAATAACGTTTTTGTTATAGCCGATGCTCTCAAAATATGAAAGTGGAATTGAGTCAGAAATACCACCATCAAGAAGCTTAACCCCATCTGCTTCGACAACCTTTGATGCAATAGGCATTGAGGCTGAAGCTCTTATCCAGGTTAAATCTTCATCACGACCAGTAATACATTTTCTGTAAAGAGGCTTGCCGGTTTCAACATCAGTGCATACAACGTAAAATTCCATAGGGTTTTCAAGGTATGCCTTGCAGTCAAATAAATCTAATTCATAAGGAATGGTTATATAGCAGAATTCTGCGCCGTATAAATCGCCAGTTTTAATAAGTGAACGAATACTGCAAAAGCGAGGGTCTTTGCAGTATTTTTTATTATAGCGAAGTACTCTGCCTATCTGATTTGATTTTATATTACATCCGAAGGCTGCACCTGCCGAAACACCAATTGCACCGTCAAAATGAATTTCATTTTCCATTAAAACATCCATTACACCTGCGGTAAATAAGCCGCGCATTGCTCCGCCTTCCATAATTAAACCATATTTGTTCATTTAAAATACCTTCAACTTACAATTATTTTATGTAGAGGTCAGCATAAATCGGGAAGTGGTCAGAAACGTACTTTCCGTCAATACCTTTTGTTACTACTCTATAAGTATCGGCAGAAAATTTATCGTTAATCATAACGTAGTCAATTACATCGTGGAAAACCGATGGTTTGATATTGTGGAATGTAAGGCAATCAACTGTGTTTTCTGCTTGGTGCTTTGTGTCATACATAAAGCCAGAATCCACAAATTGAAGGTAATTTTCTGTGCCTTCTTCAATGTTCATATCCGCAGTGAATACTGCTGGAATATCGCTGTATTTTTTGAGATGTTGGAGCATAAGCTCTACGCCATTTCTACGTGCTAAAACACCAACGTGGTCAAGGTGGGTGTTAATGTGAACAAATTTTTCTTTAGTTTCGTTATTCTCTAAAACTACCCAGGTGCAAATTCTGTAACAAGCAGCATCCCAGCCTTTAGATTCTTTTTCTGGTGTTTCAGAAAGCCAGAAGTTACCGCTCTCTGTCACTGTGTATTTATCTTTAAGGTAGAATATAGATGAATATTCACCATCATCTTCACGTGGTATGCCCACGAAATCATATTTATCGCTTAAAGCAGTTTTTAAATATTCCATCCATTCAGGTGTTGCTTCCTGAAGACCAACAGAATCAGGTTCACCTTTAAAAATAGTGTCGCTTACAAGAGTGTATCGGGATTCAGCAGTCTGAACACCAACGTCACCACAGCGTATATTAAAAGACATAATTCTGATTGTATCTTCTTTTTTAGGAAGAAAATCGTAGATTTTATCTTGTGGCATTAATTCAATAGTGCCATTTTCAATATCTCTTTTAACAAGCTCATCAATTTGTTGCATTTCTTTTTCAGTTATCATCACATTCACACTCTTTTTCTTTGGAATAATATGTAAAAATTATATCACAGTTTTAAAGTATAGTAAAGAACTATTGATTTGAATTAATTAAAATGATACAATGAATTCGGTGATGTTTAAATGACTGAAAAGATTTTAGTTAAGGTTAGTACTGATGAAGAAATACGAGAAGAATTTTTTGAATGCTTCAGTAACAGGGCAGAGATTGTTTTCTGCGATGGTGAAATAAGCGAAAACGACCTTAAAACTGCAACTGTGATTGTTGGTGAGCCTACTGAGAATGAATTATCGTTGGCAGAAAATTTAAAATTGTTACAGCTTACCTGGGCTGGTGCCGATAAATTTTTGAAAATAAAAAACTTTCCGCAAAACGTTACTCTTTTGACAGCAAGTGGAGCATTTGGCGAAGTTATTTCTGAATATGTAATTGGCGGAATATTTGCCCTTTACAGAGATTTTCATTTCTATATTAAAAATCAGCAAAACCATATCTGGCAAAAAAGAGCGACAGTTGAAACTATAAATGGCAAATCTGTTCTTATTTTAGGCACAGGTGATATAGGCAGAACAACTGCTAAAAAGCTTAAAGTTTTGGGTGTTAAAGAAATATTTGGTATAAGAAGAAAATCGAAAGAAGATTTTTTAGAAAATTTCGACGAGATTTTTGATATAGTTGAGCTTGAAACTTTGTTGCCAAAAGCAGATATTGTAGTTTGCTGTTTACCAGAAACAAATGCTACTATTGGCGTGTTAAATGAAGAAATGCTTTCTCTTATGAAAGAAAATTCTGTTTTAGTAAACGTTGGTCGTGGTAGCCTTATAGTTACAAGCGATTTAATTGAAATTTTGAAGCAGAATAAAATTAAAGGTGCAGTTTTAGATGTTTTTGAAGCTGAGCCTATTCCACAAGGTTCAGAAATCTGGGATATGGAAAATGTAATTATTACACCTCATATTGCTGGTCCGTCATTCAGTGGCGACGAAGCTACAAAGGATAAAATTTGGAAAATCTGCTTCGAAAATATTGAAAGCTACTTGTGTGGTGGCACTTTTAAAAACGTTGTGGATTTTGACAGGGGATATTAAGGTATAGAATAATATTGACAAAAAAGAAATATATTGTTACAATGATAAAAAATGAAAGGTAGGTGGACGAAATGACAATGAATTTTTATTTACGAAACAGAGATGCCATTTTGTCCATTTGCGATTGATGTAATATATCTTTCTGTAAATTTAAAAGGCATCTCCGTTTCGGAGGTGCCTATATTTTTTACAGGAGGAAAACTATTATGGATATTAAAAATTATAAACTTGTTATACCAGACGAAACCTATGAAAAACAATATACTGCAATGATGGATAAATGGGAGTCCATTGAAGATAATATTCAACCTCAGTTGTTACGCAGATATAGTAAATCATTAGGTGAAAATGTTTCGTATTCAAAATGGTTGGAATGGTGCGAAGATGACCGAACAACAGGCTCAATGCTATCCACAGGAGTACCTTGTACACTGTATTTTCTTGTTGACGACAGCAAAGAAATATATGGTGCTATAGTTATAAATAGTTCCAATACTCGCAGGGGACATCTTCATTCAGGTATTGCTCCTTGGCATAGAAGCAAAGGTTTAGGAACAATTATGTTGCGTCTTGCTTTAGATATTTGTAGAGATACCGAATTCAAAAGTGTAGAAATCGTTCCTTATGAAAATAACCATGGTGCAATTAAAACGATATTGAAAAATGGCGGCAAACTAAAAGAAAAATTCTGTGAGGATGGTAAAACTTCATTGCGATTTGAAATTGACTTGCAGAATCAATATGCTGTACGACCATTTACAGAAAAAGATGTTAACTTCATTTACAATCTTATGTCTGAAGAAAATAATCTTTCTGCTTTGCATACAGAAATTATTTCATTGGAAGAATGGCAAAAAGCATTTGCAGAACCACAAGATTCTGACGAAGAGAATTTTATCGTTTGTAAAATTGATTTGCAATGTGCTTGGTTGAAGTTGAACGGATTGCATAATAAAGATGTTGCTTGGATTTCAATGCTTGTTGTTTCTGGTAAATTCAAACATCAAGGTGTAGGGGAATTCGCTGTAGAATTTGCAATTCAATATCTGAAACAACGTGGCTATAAACAAGTAAAATTACATACAACGAAAGATAATTTAGTAGCAATAGGACTTTATAGTAAATGTGGGTTTAGTATTGTTGGTAAGTCTAAAGCAGAGATTACTATGTGCAAAGAGGTGTAATTAGTGGCAAAGTTAGATAAGTCTATTAGAAATATATCAATAACTAACATGCCTGCAATATCAGCAATTTATTTTGCATTGTTACAGTCGGGGTATGATTACTACTCTCTTGGAAGAACAGAGGAAGAACTTGAAACCGTAAAATCATTTTATAACCCAGAGTTTTGTTGTGATTTCTTTTCACAAACTAAACAAAACACTTGTGAAACATATTCATATTGGCCGAGAGCGGCTTTGTTAGAATCGGCTGTGTTTTATCTTGATAGTGATTTGAAACAATTTTCGGATTTTGAGGCTTACAAGAATTTTGTTATGTTAGCAAGCAATTTGCAAGACATAGAAAGAAATGAAAATTTCTGGGATTGGATTTCTTATTTTCCCATGGAGTTAAACAAAGTTATAAATAATGAGTATTTTAAAAAATATTTAATTTGGGAAAATACTTGGATAGAACGAGAAAACCAAACAAATGCAGAAAATTTAATAACACTTCAAGAAATTATTAAAATTTGCACAAGTAAATATAATGCACAAATTAGTAACATTAAAATAGTGTTGTCTCCCATTAAATGTGCATATTCAAGTGATTATCACTTTGTAAATGGCGAGTTTATTTTTAGTTCAGGTCAATTTAGTTTAGAATCTGTGGTACATGAGTTTTTGCATCGGATAGTTCATCCGCATGTGTGTAAAAATCAAAATATAATTTTAGTGAACAAGAAAGTTTTTGATTGTATAGATTCTTCATATTACCTTTCCAATAGTGAAAACGGAAAACTTAATGCATTTGAGGAATATTTAGTAAAGTCATTAACAAGAGATTTTATAAATAAAACGCCACCGGATGACTTAGACAAATACATCGTATCTTTATTAAATGAGGTGTAAAAATGGCAAAACGAGTTGTAGTTGTTCCGTATAATGAACAATGGAAAAGGGATTTTGAGACAATTAAAAAGTGTCTTTTGACAGCAATAAAAGATATAATAATTAGCATTGAGCATATTGGCAGCACATCTGTTGAAGGACTTTCTGCAAAACCGATTATTGACATTGATATTGTCATCAAAGACTATTCAGTATTCAATACAGTAGTTGAAAGATTAGCAACTCTCGGTTACATACACGAAGGAAATCTTGGCATAAAAGACAGAGAAGCCTTTGATTATAAGGGCGATGTAGATTTACCGAAACATCATTTATATGTTTGTCCTGAATTTTCTTTGGAGCTTCACAGACATATTTCTTTCAGAGACTATTTGAGAAATAATCCTGAAGCTGTGCTGAAATACAGCAAAGTAAAAGAAGATGGGGCAAAATTATTCCCTGATAGTATAGATGATTATATTAATTATAAGTCACCGTGTATTGAGGAGATTTATAATAAGTGCGGACTAAAAAAATACAAAGCAATATTCTTTGACCGTGACGGAACACTGACATATTTTACTGCTGAAAAAGAAGCGTGGCGTGATAAGACAATTAGCGAGTGGAGTAGCAAGCCGTTTGAACTTGATTACGATAAAATGATGTCGCTGTTTCAACTCGCAAGCGAAGGCAGAAAGCCATGGTATAAGACACTCCAAGACGAGCGTGAGTTTTTTAAGAGATACTATTATCACTTGCTTATAGCCGAAGGTGTTACAGAAGATGTTGAAAATAAGGCTGAATTACTTCTGAATGAACTTTGGTGTAACGGAGACAGAGCCTTATTCTCTGAGACGGTAGAGGTGCTTGAATATTTCAAAAAACACGGCTATAAAATGGGCGTTATCAGTGATACTTCACCATCACTCGAATTTACTTTGCAACAGCTTGGTATCGCAAAGTATTTTACCTCATTTACTGCAAGCTCCTTAGTCGGTGCAGGAAAACCAAGTCCGATTATTTTCAATGCTGCACTTGAGGCACAAGGTGTAACCGCTACAGAAAGCATATTTGTTGATGATTGTAAAGATGAAGCAGACGGTGCGAGAGAACAAGGTTTTACGGCATTTCATCTTGACCGAAGCGGTGAAAGTAATGATGAATGGACGATACATAATCTGAAACAGTTGATTGACTTTGTTGAAAGAATATGAATTAAAGGATTGGATACTATGAAATTAGTTATAATATTTGGTAATCTGGCAGTTGGGAAAATGACTGTCGGACAAGAACTTGCAAAAATCACAGACTTAAAACTGTTTCATAATCATATGACTATTGAACCTGTTATAGAGATATTCGGATATTACGAGGGAAAAACAGTCAATAGATTACGACAGGTTTTTTTTGAAGAGTTTTCAAAGAGCAACAATTACGGAATGATATTCACTTATGTATGGGCGCTTGACCACCAAGGTGATTGGGATTACATAAAATATGTTACTGATTTATTCAAAGAGCAAGGTGCAGAAGTTTATTATGTTGAACTTGTTGCTTCTCAGGAAATACGATTAAAGAGAAATTCATCAGAAAACCGACTTAACAATAAACCGTCAAAGCGTGATCTTGATTTTGCAAGGAAGGATTTGCTTGATACTGATGAAAAATATCGTACAGAAAGTTATGATGGTGAAATAACATTCCCGAATTATATAAAAATTGATAACTCAAACTTGGCACCGGATATTGTTGCCAATATGATAAAAGATAGGTTTAATTTATAACAGGGTGTAATATGACAAAGTTTGATTACTTTTTACAAAATGCAGAAATGCTTAATGACAAATTTAATATTGTTCCATTGCTTTATGGCTCGTTAGGATTAGAGGTTTTAACAGATTCATCATTAAATGCAGATGATATTGATATCCTTATTCCACAAGTGTTTGTAACAGGTGACAAATGGACAGAGTTTAAATTGTTTTTAGAAAGTCACGGATATATATTAATTGATGAACACGAACACACATTTCGCAAAGATGCAGTTGATTATTCCTATGCTTCAATTGACGGATTGAAAGATTTTGCAGATATTGATATTTGTGACATTGAAATCCGAAATGTAAAAGGAATCGATTTTATGCTTTTATCATTGGAGCAATATCTGAAGGTTTATCAAAAATCTTCACAAGACGGTTATAGGATGAATGTTAAAGAAAAACAAGATAATCAGAAGATTGAGTTTATAAAAAGGATGCTGTATCCAGTTAGAAAGCTTGAAGTAACTGAACTTTCTATACTTACCAATCTTTTCAACTACAAAGATGTTAACGATATGATTGTCGAAAACACAAAAGAAATTGAAAACGGGGTTATTGATGTTTTCGCTTTGTTTGACGGTAATAAAATTATCGGTGAACTGAGAGTAAAATATATTAGTAATGATAACCGTTTTGCTGAGAAAGGCAAACGAGCATATTTATATGCATTTCGTATCCACGCAAACTATCAAGGTAAAGGGTTAGGCTCATATTTGCTTGAAAATGTGTTAACTATACTTAAAGAAAATGGATATAGTGAGTTTACAGTAGGTGTTGAAGATGATAATGCAAGAGCTCGTTATATGTACGAAAAGAACGGCTTTGCGGAACCTATTGCAAGAATAAAAGAAAGCTATCAAGGCGACAGTTATGAATATGATTTGTTATTAAAAGTATTTAATGGAGAATAATTATGCTACAACACCCATTTCCGCCACTATATGATAAAAACTCAAAGATTCTTATACTCGGTAGTTTTCCATCTGTAAAATCACGTGAACAAAACTTTTTTTACGGTCACCCACAAAACAGATTCTGGAAAGTGGTAGCGACAGTTTTAGAAAAAGAAATTCCCACAACGATTGAAGAAAAACGTGCTTTTTTGCTTTCTTCAAATATCGCATTGTGGGATGTTATAGCTTCTTGTGAAATTACCGGCAGTTCTGATAGTTCCATTAAAAACGTTGTTGCAAACGATTTAACTGAGATTTTAGAAACTGCCAATATTAAAAAAATCTTTGTCAATGGTAAAACTGCTGAAAAATACTACAATAGATATATAAAGAATAAAATTGGCAGAGATGCCGTGTGTCTGCCCTCAACCTCACCAGCGAATGCTATGTGGAATGTTGAAAGCTTGGTTGAGGAATGGGAGAAAATAAAAAAGTAAAGTGAAAACCGCCTGCAAATTGCGGGTGGTTTTTGACTTGCATTTTGACTTGCATTTTTAGATTCATTTAAAGAATAAATAATAAAGAATAGAGAATAAAGAATAAAGAATAAAGAATAAAGATAGAAACGTACTGACTACAATGAATTTTAACTATTCGTTATTATCTCTTAACTCTTATCTGGAAACGACAATTTGAGAGAAGAGAGAAAAATTAAAAGAGAATAGAGAAAAGAACAAAAAGAAACGACAATCTTCTGTTGAAAATTGTCGTTTCTTTTTGGTGGAGATGGCGAGATTCGAACTCGC
>SVOI01000086.1 GCA_015066465.1 Oscillospiraceae bacterium | reverse complement strand
TGAAGTTTTACTTCTTTTAAGTAATAAAAATAAAAATACAAATTAATTACTATAATCAACTATTACAATGCTGACCGCAGGTCCCGAAACTCAGCACTCAGCATTCAGCACTCAGCACTTTTCAAAGTTTTTCCCTTGCATTTCTTATAAAAAAGCAGTATATTAATCTATGGTGATTGATTTATGAATACATGTTACATCTTCGGTGCTTTAGACACAGAAATTGTTGATTTCAATCCGCAAGAAAACGACTTGATTATTGCGGCAGATGGTGGTTACAGCACGTTAAAAAAACTTAATATAAAACCCGATTTAGTTGTTGGTGATTTTGATTCTTTGGGAGAAGCTCCAAAGAATGAAACCGTTATAAAACACCCTATTAAAAAGGATGATACAGACACACTTTTAGCTGTGAAAATCGGCTTAGAAAAAGGATATAAAACATTCGTAATTTATGGTGCTGTTGGTGGCAGATTAGACCACACAGTAGCTACAATTCAGACTGCCACCTTTGTTGCTGAAAACGGCGGTATTGCTTATATTTACGATGGTAATCATACTGTTACAGCTATTAAAAACTCGAGTATAAATTTTAAAGCTAATGCTAAAGGTTATATTTCAATTTTTGCTCTTTCGGGCATTGCAAAAGGTGTTACAATTAAAGGGCTTTTATATGAATTAAATGATGCTGAAATTACCCCTTCATTCCCTATTGGTGTTAGTAATGAGTTTATTAGTAAAGAAAGTGAAATATCTGTAAAAGATGGTGTTTTAACTATAATTTTTGAAGGAACCCACAATTTAATTAAATAAATTTTATCCCCTTGACAAATCTTAAGATTTATCAAGGGGATAATCTTTATTCTGTTGTTTCTTTGTCAGCTTCCGGGGTAGAATTTATAACGACTATTATCACTCCATCCTTTGCAATAAAAAGCATATTTTTTCGCTCAAGAATGTAATCATTTTTTTCTAAAACTTCTTTAAGATAATCAAAGGACTTGTCAAAGCTATCACACCAACAATATTTTAAGTAATAATCTCTCAACAAATCACTGCAGGTTGATTGAACGATAATACCAAATACTTCTTTTGTAGTTTTATCCTCAAAATAATACCTCTGCATTGTAGAAATAATGGTTAAATTTTCATCATATGTACCTTCATAGTTATGCACTTTGTCATCGACAAAAGCTGGTATTTCCAAACCTTCGTCTGAACCTGAATAATTTTTATAAACGTTATTAGCAATTTCGAAACACTCTTTTTCCGTTTTACAATTCAACTCATCGAAAGAGGTAGAAACTAATTTCTCTCGATTGTTATGATTAAAAAGTATAAGCAAAAACGCTAAAACACCTATAAATCCTACACTAGCCATTGCACTCCGATAATTTTTAAATTTTAAACCTTTTTGAAACGAAATCCAAAATGTAGTTGTTAAAATTAATAAAATGCACAAAAACAACACATCATATATAGAGCTAATAGGACGTAAAGAAAATAGCGATATAAAAATACTAAAAATAACAGAAAATCCTTCTGCTTTTTTTAGTACCGCTTTTATCCGCTCCATTTTTTCGTTAGGAAAATCTAAAAATGTTTTTTCGACAAGTGTTAAAATTAAAGTTGGTAAAGAAAAAAGCAAAGAGACTATTCCCAGTACCACTAATGGTAAATGAAATCTATTTACAAATAAAACTCCGGTTTTATATGAAACAAAAAAAGCAAAAAGTCCCGCAAAGAGAAAGATAGAAAAAACTAAAACCTCTTGAAATAAAAGCATTTTAAAAATCGATTTTTTGTATGCTTCATCATCTGTTCTTATTTTCTTTTCATTGCTTATATCTGTTTCAAAATACAAAAAATTTGATGCTTTTGAAATAAATTTCCAATTATCTGCTTCACATAATTCAATAAACAATTCATCTTGATCAGATAATTTATTTCCTATTCTCTTTAAATTACTTATATATTGAACCGAATACTTTTTATTTTCACCATCTGTTTTTTCAAGTTTTGAGTAAAAAGAGTTACTCTTTTTTAGAACCCAACCTTTCTTTGCATATTCATTAAGTACTCTTTCCTCATTAATAGGATTTTGATATAAAATATTTTTAAATAAAATCTTCGTTTTCATTTTAATCCCTCCAATAAATCAACTCCATCTAAATACGAATGATACAAGCGTGTATGTTCCTCTTTTAAAAGCTTAATGCCTTTTTCTGTTATTATATAGCTTTTCTTATTTTCAAAATTTGCAGAATTTCGAATTAACCCAACCTCAAGAAATTTTGAAAGCATTGTGTAAAGTGTACCCGGACCAATATGCACTCTGTTTTTAGAAATTTCTTCAACATTTTTCATAATTTCTGTTCCGCACCTCTCGCTTAACAACGAAAGTAAAACATAATACATCGGCTCTGTTAATATTTCCAATGATTTTTTCGGCATTTTATCACTCCTTTACAAATATCGTTTATCGATACTCTCTATAATCATTATAATATCGTTAAACGATATTGTCAATATAAAAATATAACAAGGCATAAAAACAGATAAGTTTTTATGCCTTGTTTAATTGCTCATATTAACAAACGACTTGTTAACGGGAGTTTTTTATTCTTCTGTTTTGTCGTTTGGTTCAACCACATCATCTGAAAGCATTGGAACAGGATTTTCTGTTACAACTTCTTCATCTGCTTTAACCTCAACAGTTTCTTCTGTTTTGGTTTCTGCATTTTCAGTAGTTTCTTCAACAGTTTTTTTCTCGTTTTCCTTATCCTTTTCAGGGTCATAGTTTTCATCCATAAGCTCTAAGAAACGAGCACCATTGATTTTTTCATTCTTAATAAGAGTTTCTGCAATAAGAACTAATTTATCATTATGCTCAGTAAGAAGCTGTTCGCACTTATTGTAGCACTCTGTAAGAATTCTTTTAACTTCATCATCAATAGTATTAGCATACGCTTCTGAGTAGTTCTTTGTGTGGCTATAATCCATACCTAAGAATACTTCGTCATTATCTTTACCATAAAGAACAGGACCAAGCTTTTCACTCATACCATAGCGTGTTACCATAGAACGTGCAATATCGGTTGAGGTTGAAATATCTTGCGAAGCACCTGTTGAAATATCGCCGAATGTAATTTGTTCAGCAACTCTACCACCCATTGAAGTAACAATTCTGTCAATCATAGCAGATTTCAACATATGAGCTCTGTCTTCTTCTTGTCTGTAAAGAGTGTAACCGCCAGCCATACCACGTGGAATAATAGAAATTTCATAAACAGGCTCACAGTTTTCAAGATAGTAAGCAGAAACTGCGTGACCAGCTTCGTGATACGCTGTAATTCTCTTATCTTTTTCTGTAATTCTGTGTGATTTCTTTTCTGCACCGACTTCAACCTTAATAGTTGCTTCGTCGATTTCAACCATTGTAATTGCTTTCTTGTTACGTTTAGCCGCAAGAAGTGCCGCTTCGTTAAGAAGATTTTCGAGGTCAGCACCAACAAAGCCGATAGTACCGTGAGCGATGCTCTTTAAATCAACGTCAGGACCAAGAGGCTTATTCTTAGCGTGAACCTTTAAAATTTCTTCTCTACCCTTTAAGTCAGGTCTGCCAACTGTAACACGTCTGTCGAAACGACCTGGTCTTAAAAGTGCAGGGTCTAAAATATCAGGACGGTTAGTAGCCGCAATAATAATTACGCCTTCGTTATTACCGAAGCCATCCATTTCAACAAGTAACTGGTTAAGAGTCTGCTCTCTTTCGTCGTGGCCACCACCCATACCAGCACCTCTGTGACGACCAACAGCATCAATTTCATCAATGAAAATGATTGCTGGTGAGCTTTTCTTAGCCTGGTCAAAAAGGTCACGAACACGTGAAGCACCAACACCAACGTACATCTCAACAAAGTCAGAACCTGAAATTGAGAAGAATGGAACATCTGCTTCACCTGCAACAGCACGTGCTAAAAGAGTTTTACCTGTACCCGGAGGGCCAACTAAAAGAACACCTTTAGGAATTCTTGCACCGAGCTCTGTAAACTTTTTAGGGTCTTTTAAGAACTCAACAATTTCTTGTAATTCTTCTTTTTCTTCATCGGCACCAGCAACCTTATCAAAGGTTGTTTTTCTTTTTTCATCGGCACCAAATTTAACTCTTGCTTTACCAAAGCCCATAGCTCTGTTATTTTCACTTGAGATGGAGTTACCCATCTTCTTCATAAACATAACACCTAAAATTATTGCTGTGATAACACAAAGAATAATTGGCACTATCTGAAGCCACATTGAATATGAAGCACCTGAAATATAGTCAAATTTAACTGCCTTTTCAGGATTCAATCTGTTAAATTCAATAATCGTTTCGTGAACGTCGTTAACAAACATTGAAACGTTTGGCACAGAATATCTGCCCGTTGAACCATCATTTAAAGTATAGGTAAGAGCGCCTGTGCCAATATTAAGCTCATACTCAGTTACCTTACCTTCATCGAAAAGTTCAATTACTTGATAATACTCTAATTTTTCGGTTGTAGCAGAACCTGAATACCAATAAATTAACCCCATTACAATAAGCGGAATAAGGATATATGGTATAACTGCTTTAACCTTATCATTGATTTTAATAGTGAGTCACCTACTTTT
>SVOI01000034.1 GCA_015066465.1 Oscillospiraceae bacterium | reverse complement strand
AGTGCTACTACAACAAGCTACAAAGACACTAAGGCTAAGAGTGGTACAAAGTACAAATATTGCGTAAAAGCAAAAAATGGTAGTGCAGTAAGTGCTTATCTTACATCAAAATCAGTAAAAAGATAAATTTAAAATCCTGACAGAGTAAAACTGTCGGGATTTTTTGTAATAAAATAAAACAAAAACATAAAAAAATTTGTAAAATCTCTTGATACTTTTCTTATTTTCTGCGATAATAAGATGATATATTATTTTCTTTTATAACGAATGGAGTTTCTTATGAATTACGATTGCAAAGCTTTGGCTAATCTTCTTTTTCCAGATGTAACAGAAACAATAGAAGATTTAGAGAAAAAATATCCTGAAAGAGGTTTAAAAGAGGGGGCAAGAGTTACACGTTTTGCTCCAAGCCCTACAGGTTATTTACATATAGGTGCTTTTTACACTGCACTCGTTAATTTGCTTACAGCAAATGCAACAGATGGTGTTTCATATTTAAGAATTGAAGATACCGATAAAAAGCGCGAGGTAGTAGATGGTGTTTCTGCTATTGTTGACGGCTTTAAAGATTTTGGCGTGGCATTTACAGAAGGTGTAACAGGCTTCGGTACTGAAAGTGGTAATTATGGACCTTACACACAAAGCCTTCGTGCTGGGATTTATCACGTTGTGGCAAAGTCTTTAGTTGAAAAGGGACTTGCTTATCCTTGCTTCTGTACATCAGAAGAATTAACTGAACTCAGAGCAACTCAAGAAAAAGACGGCGCTTTAATCACAGGTTACTTTGGCAAATATGCAAAATGTCGTGATTTGACTTTAGAAGAGATTGAAGCAAATCTTAAAGCAAATAAACCGTATGTTTTACGTTTCCGTTCTGAAGGCGATGAAGCAAAGAGAATTATGTTTGAAGATATGATTCGTGGTAAAATTGAAATGCCAGAAAACGTAATTGATGAGGTTTTACTTAAATCAGACGGAATTCCTACGTATCACTTTGCTCATATCTGTGACGACCATTTTATGAGAACTACTCACGTTATAAGAGCTGAAGAATGGTTGTCATCTGTACCAAAGCATATTGCGATTTTTAAGGCTTGTGGCTTTAAAGCACCTAAATATGCTCACGTTTCACAAGTTATGAAGCTTGATGAAGAAGATGGTAACAAGAGAAAAATTTCAAAGAGAAAAGACCCTGAAGCAGCGGTGAGTTATTTCTTTGAGGCAGGTTTCCCGAAAGAAAGTATTTTAGAATATCTTTTAACTTTAATAAACTCAAACTTTGAAGATTGGCGCAGAGCAAACCCAACGCTTGATATTTATGCTTTCCCATTTAATCTTAAGAAGATGAGTCCGAGTGGTTGTCTTTTTGATCTTATTAAACTTAACGATATAAGTAAAAACGTTGTTTCTGTTATGAAAGCAGAAACAGTTTACGAGTTGGTAAGTGAATGGGCACAGAAATATGACGAGGATTTCTACAAGGTATTCACAAAAGATAAAGCATTTTCAACTGAAATGGTAAACATAGACCGTGAAAGCAATAAACCAAGGAAAGATATTGCTAAATGGTGTGAGGTTAAGGACTATTATTCATATATGTTTAACGAATATTATGTCAAAAACTTTGAACTTCCGGAAAATATTAAAATGGAAGATGCAAAAGCTATTTTAGCTGAATACATTAAGGTGTATGACACTAATGATGATAAAGATACCTGGTTCAATAAAATCAAGGATATCTGTGAGCCTTTAGGATTTACGCCAAATGTTAAAGAATATAAGCAAAGCCCAGAAAGCTTTAAAGGTCACGTTGGCGATGTTTCAACTGTTATCCGCTTAGCAGTTACTGGCAGAAAGAATACACCAGACCTTTACTCAATAATGAAACTTTTAGGCAAAGATGAAGTAGTAAAAAGATTAAGTTCTATTTAAGGATGGTATAGAAAATGGAAGAAATTATAAATACAGAAGGATTGTCAAACTTTATTCATGACATTATTGATGAAGAATTAAGAGAAGGCGTGAACACCCGTGTTCAGACACGTTTTCCACCTGAGCCAAATGGTTATCTTCATATTGGTCATGCAAAGGCTATCTGCATTGACTTTACAACAGCATTAAAATATGGTGGCGTTTGTAATTTAAGACTTGATGATACTAACCCTGCTAAAGAAGACCTTGAATACGTTGAATCAATCAAAGAAGATATTGAATGGTTAGGCTTCAAGTGGGATAAATGTCTTTTCGCTTCAAGTTATTTTGACTTCATTTATGAATGTGCAATTAAGCTAATTAAAGATGGTAAGGCTTATGTTTGTGACCTTTCTGCAGATGAAATCAGAGAGTACAGAGGTACTCTTACAGAACCTGGTAAAAACAGTCCTTACAGAGACAGAAGTGTAGAAGAAAACCTTGATTTATTTGAAAGAATGACTAAGGGTGAATTCAAAGATGGTGAAAAAGTATTAAGAGCAAAAATAGATATGGCTTCACCTAATATGAATATGAGAGACCCTGTTATTTATAGAATTGCTCACGTAGAGCATCACCAGACAGGTAACAAATGGTGCGTTTACCCAATGTATGATTTTGCGCACCCACTTTCTGATGCTAAGGAAGAAGTTACTTATTCTCTTTGCTCACTTGAATTTGAAAATCACAGACCACTTTATAACTGGTTTATTGAGCAAATCGGCTTTAAAGAACCACCAAGACAGATTGAGTTTGCAAGACTTAATATTAACTATTGCATTACAAGTAAGCGTAAAAATATCCGACTTGTTACAGAAAATATGGTTAGTGGCTGGGATGACCCAAGAATGGCTACAATCTGTGGTATGAGAAGACGTGGTTATCCAGCATCATCAATCCGTACGTTTATTGAAAAGGTCGGCGTTTCAAAGGCTTACAGCGTTGTTGATTACGGTCTTTTAGAATCTTGTGTAAGAGATGACCTTAATGCTTCTGCACCAAGAGCAATGGCTGTTTTAGACCCACTTAAGGTTATTATTGATAACTATCCAGAAGGTCAGACAGAAGAAGTTGAGGTTGATATTCACCCAGAAAGACCAGAATTAGGTAAAGCAAAAATTACTTTTGGTAAAGAAATTTACGTTGAAAAATCTGACTTTATGATTGAGCCTGTAAAAAAATATTTCAGACTCTTCCCTGGTAATGAGGTTCGTTTCAGAGGAGCATATTTCCTTACTTGTACTTCTTACGATTTAGACGAAAACGGCGAAGTAACAGCGATTCATTGTACTTATGACCCAGCTTCAAAAGGTGGTAACTCACCAGATGGCAGAAAAGTTAAGGGTACAATTCACTGGGCTGGACCTAACGCATTCAAAGCAGAGGTTCGTCTTTATGACAGACTCTTTACTGTTGAGGACCCAGCTTCTGTTTCAGACGAAGAATTCCCAAGTGTAATTAATAAGGATTCACTTATTGTTCTTAAGGATTGTCTTATTGAAGAAACAATAAAGGATGCTAAGCCTGAAAGCTCATTCCAGTTTATGAGAAATGGTTACTTCTGTGTAGATAAGGATTCAACTCCTGAAAATATGATTTTCAACAGAACAGTTCAACTCAATTCCTCATGGGGTAAGTAATAGAAGGGTAGGCTGAATTTATGAAATATGTTTATAAAATAATTTCTGCTGTAAGTTCGTTGGCTGTTTTGCCTGCAATTGTGTTTTCGCCAATGATTTATTATTATATATCTTCAGTTGCTTTACAAGGTATTTTTACATTAGCTCAGCTTGCGGGCAGTGATGCGTTAGCTAATGCTATGAAAGAGCATGGCTGGGAAAATGTTCCGGAAGGTATTTCTGGAACACTTTCGATATATGATATTGGTGAGCTTGTTGCACAATTTGGAGGCAATAGTGATTCAGGTGAAATCCCTGAAGCAGTTGAAATGATGATTCCTTTGTTGTTAGCAGCAGCTATTGCAATAGTTTTCGTAATAGTTTGTGCTATTGTTACAGCAGTGCTTGCTTTTGCTTGTAAGGATAACAGAAAGGTTATTGCATCATCAATTGCCGGAGTAGGATTTTCTTTAATGGTGCCTATGCTCATTGAAAATGCACTTTATCCGATTACTTCAGGCACTATAAGTCTGAGCAGTTTGCTAAATACTTTTTGGGCACCATTGGTTGCTGAAATAGAAGAACTTTCAGTAGCACCACTTTATTATTTGATACCTGCTCTTTTCGGTTTTGTAGCGTTATGGACAATTCTTTATAATGCAACTCTTCCTGAAAAAGAAAAAGCAGAAAGATTAAAAATGATAGGTTGATTTGTCAATTAAATTAAGAGGCTGTAAAAAACGTTCGTTTTTTACAGCCTCTTTTATTGTTGTTTTTATTTATTTGTAGGTCTGTTGGTTTTAGTTGGTTGCTTCGATTGTGAAGCAGTTGCTAAAATCTGTGCGTAAATTATTGCAACTGTTTCGTAAAGCTCTCTGGGAATCTGTGTTCCGACATCAAGCATACAAAGAACAGATGATGCACTGTCATCACGATAAACTGGAATGCCTTCGGTTTCTGCAATATCAATAATTCTTTCAGCAACCTCGCCATAACCAGAAGCAATAACAATAGGAGCCATATCCTGATCTTGATTGTATTTTAAGGCAACCGCTTGTTTTGATTTTGGTGATTCCACTTGCACCATCCTTTCTTTTGGGATTTTAAATTAATCAATATTTATCGTCGAAACCGTCGAAGTTATACTCGTTTGATGAATCGTAATTATTGATTTCTGGAATTTCTATACTTGCTTGTGTAGAAACGTCTTTAAGTTTGAATGCACCAATAATTTGTTTAAGCATCTGTGCCTGACCTGAAAGCTCTTCTGAAGCAGAAGCACTTTCTTCACTCGTTGCAGAGTTTGTCTGAACAACTGCAGAAATCTGTTCAATACCAGTCTTAAGCTGAGTAACTGCTGTTGCTTGTTCCTCTGAAGCAGAAGCAATTTCATCAATCTTTGCAGATACTGCATTAACTTTTTCAACAACTTCTAAGAGTGAGTTAGCAGTTTCGTCTGCAATCTTTGTACCATTTTCAATAGCTTTAATAGCACTTTCAATAAGAACTGTTGTGCTCTTAGCTGCTTCTGCAGATTTTGCTGCAAGGTTTCTTACTTCGTCAGCAACAACCGCAAAACCTTTACCAGCAGCACCTGCTCTTGCTGCTTCAACTGCCGCATTAAGAGCTAAGATGTTTGTCTGGAATGCGATATCGTCAATAGTTTTAATAATTTTACTGATTTCGTTTGATGTGTTAGTAATGTCATTCATTGCAACAACCATCTCTTGCATCTGAGCATTACTTTCGTTGATACCATCTGAAGCAACATTTGCCTGTTCAGTAGCTTCAACTGCATTTTTAGCAGTATGGTTAATATGTTCTGAAATTTCAACAATTGTAGCAGAAAGCTCTTCAACACTACTTGCTTGTTCAGTAGCACCTTGTGAAAGTGCCTGAGCGCCACTTGCAACCTGATCTGCACCATTTGCAACTTGCTCTGAACCCTGATAAATCTGATACATTGTATCTGTTAAGTCAACAACAATTTTATCAAATGATGTAAGGAGTGGCTGGAATCCGCCAACGTAAGCCTCGGTGTTATCAGATTCAACGTTGAGATTACCTTTTGCTACTTCACCTAAAAGAGCACTCTGGTCGTTGATGATGTTACTCATATTTTCTGTAATTTTAACAGTTGCTTTGTAAAGAATACCGGTTTCATCTTCTGCTTTTGTTGAAGGAACCGGCGAATCCAAATCACCTTCAGCAAGTAATTCGAGTCTTTTAGCATATTTTTTAACAGGATTTGCAATCATAGCTGAAAGAACGAAGCCATAAGTGATGGCAACTACACAAATAATGATAACAAGTACCATAACAAGAATTGCCATTTTATTGCCTTCTGATTTTACGGAAGCAACAGTTGCATCACCTTCAGAGACTTTAATTTCTAATATCTCGTTGAGCGCTGAGTCGATTTTATCATATTCTACGTCAAGCTCATCAATAAGTCTTGCCTGAAGCTCTATAATAAGCTCTTTATCATCGCCAGCTTCACGGGCTGCCATAATATCAGCAGCGACCTTACCATAAGATTCAAAGGCTGCCTGTGCTTCTGCATAAAGTGCTTTTTCTTCTTCTGTTTTTAAAGTGGGTTCAATAGCGGCAAAATATGTATCAAACTGTTCCTGATACATTGCCATTTGTGAACGACAGAAGTCACGGCGTTCTTCATCATAGTAGGAAATATAGTCGTGAATGTATTCATCAATAAGACAAAAAGCCTGAACGGTACGACCGATATCACCCTGTGCAAAGCCATCGTTTACAACAACGTCATAATAACCATTGTTCAATGATGCTGTAGACTTACCTGTAAGAATACCCATAAAAAGAACTAAAACAGATACCCCTACGAACGCCGACATAAGCTTGCCTCTGATTGTCATTTTGTTTGCATATTTTCTCATATTTAAAACCTCCTCAGTTTTATACTGTTACGTCAACACCCACACGTCTGTATGGAAGTGATTTGAATACATCCATAAGTGAGCGGGGCTCTTTTATGGTATCGACCTTTGCTCTACCTATTCTGTATGTGGAATTTGAGAGTAATTGTGGTAAAGTTCTTACCATATTTGTAAATTGCGTTTCTAAACCTTTAGGACAATAAAGATTCAAATCAAGTGATTTAGAACTTTCGTGAGCGAAAAATTCTACTTCAAATCGCCCTACGCCATCTATATCCATAACCATCAGGAAGTGAATTCCTTTGCCTTTACGGCTACTTTCGGGGTAATCGTTTTCATCACTTTGTGGGTTAATCCACATTTCAGCAAAAGAACGAACATCGCCGAAAACAGATGGTATAATAAAATGTAATAGCGGAGTGAAGTTGCAAGGCGAGGAAAGTAGGCTATGCAATATCTGTTCTGTCTTTGCAATGTCTGTAACACTTTCTTTACTTGAAGCTGTCTGAAAATTAAGCAAAGAAACAAGTGAATCGATAACCTTTGAATGAAATGGTGAAGCTTCGTGAGTGAGTCTGTGGAAACCACCAGTCTGATATCTGTTTGTGAATTCATCAATAAGTCGTGTTAATTCACGTCGGTCATCAAGATTTATAAGACGTTTAAGATTGAATGTTGCTTCTTTGAAGAAATCAATATTATCGTTGAATCTTGAAAGATTGTAGACTGTAATCGAAACGTTTTTTGCAAGTTTTGGTGTGAAGAATATACTTTCTTCGATTTCCTTAAGAACAGAAAGTGTTTCTGCTTTTAACTGTGGAAAATTTTCATACGCTTCATTAGATGAGAATTTTATTATAAGGTTAGTTAATTTACTTACTAAATCCTGACTCGTTGCAACGTTGTTTTTTATAAAAGTAAGATTATTTATAACAGCACCTAAAATATCATCTTTATAAACAAGATTGTTAATTGATTTGAGTTCATTAGCAACAGCTTTTAAAAGTGGTGTGTTGTCAGGGTTTTCTGAACAGAGTTTTCTTAGTAAATCAAAAATTTCACCTTTGAAACCAGTGGACTCCTTTTCCTGACGAACCATTTCGTTAGCGATATCTTCCGGAGGTACAAACATACCATTTACATATTGCTCAATCTGCTCAGTAGTAGTTGTATTTTTTGCGGTAAGCAGTTTGAAGGTTTCTTCTAACAGATAAATGTTTTTAAGATATGTTGCCGCAACTGCAGGGTCTCTTAAAAGAGTGAGAAGAAGAGTAGGAGCATCATGACCTTCGAGGAAATTTGTGTTGTGCTTTAAAATCTCACTCTGGTTATGAGTCTGTATAACTTTTGTCGGGTCTAATATGTTAAAAGGAACGGTAGGTTCAACCTGCGGTTTCAGTTGGGCAGATTGATTTTTATTGACATAAGGGGTGACTATTCTTAAAACATCAGCCAACCAAAACAACTCCTTTTTGTAAAATCTTAATAAAGTACATAGTAACTCTATATTAATACAATTTATAATATAGCACAAAAAAATAGATAAAATCAAGTTATTTTGTCAAAATATATAAAAAACTCTTGATTTTTTCTGAAAATAATGGTTAAATATATTATAGGTATATTGTAATTTGGTGTATATGTGTGCTATAATTGCAATATAGAAATTTAAGGAGGTCTTACAATATGGGAATTGTTGAACCCGGAATGGAAGCCATGTTGGATGTTTTTGTCCATGAAACCGACACTATGTTAGAGGAATTGGACGAGGTTCTTATTGTTTCTGAAAAAGCTCACAATATTGATGATGACAATATTAATACGATTTTCAGAATTACACATACAATTAAGGGCTCTGCTGCTATGATGAACTTTGAGGGAATGTCAAATCTTGCACACTCCATCGAAGATGTTTTCTACATACTCAGAGATAATCCAGAAAAACTTAAGGTTGTTTTTGATACAATATTCGACCTTGTGTTCCAGTCATCTGATTTTCTTAAGGATGAACTTAATCAAATTCGTACAGGTGTATATGAACCAAGCGATCCGACTGAGCTTATTGATAAGATTCATGCGCAGGTTGCTATATTAAAGGGGGAAGCACCGGCAGAAAGCACAAATGATGCAGAAACTGTTGAATCTGCACCAGTTGTTGAGGCTGATGAGAATTCAGAGACACTTCATATTTTCTTTGATGACGGTTGTCAGATGGAAAATATACGTGGATTTATGATTGTAACTCAACTTGAAAAAGTTTGCGATTCAGTTAAAACTATCCCTGCAAATATTGAAAATGACCCTGAGACAGCTGCTGAAATTGAGAAAAAAGGTTTATTTGTAACAATAACACCAGCAGATGCTTTACAGGAAGCTATTGAGACTGTTGAATCTGCATTGAGCGTTAAAAGCTACGAAGTTGTAGCTAAGGGGGATGTAGTTTCAGAGGCTGCACCTGTTGAAACTCCGGAAAAAATCGAAGCAGAATTAAAGGCTGCTGGTATTGAAGAAATCAAAACAGAAGCTATTGCTAAAGAAGTTGCTGCAGCAAAAGCAGCGGCAGCACCACAGGCAAAAGCAAATCAGCCAAAGGTTTCGGCAAAAGAAAATGCAAAGCAAAGTCTTTTAAGTGTTAATCAGGCAAAGCTTGACAAGCTTATGGATCTTGTTGGTGAAATCGTTACAACAGAGTCCATGGTTGCACGTAATCCTGATATTCAGGATTTAAAACTCGATAACTTCACAAAATCTCTTCGCGAGTTAGATAAATTGACAGATGAACTTCAGGATATTGTTATGTCAATAAGAATGGTGCCTCTTCAGGGAACATTCCATAAAATGAGCCGTATCGTTCGTGATATGAGCAAAAAACTCGACAAAAAGGTTGAGCTTGTTACAATAGGTGAAGATACAGAGGTTGATAAAACAATTAACGATACCATTGTTGACCCACTTATGCATATGGTAAGAAACTCTGTTGACCATGCTATTGAGTCACCAGAACGTCGTAGAGAATTAGGTAAACCAGAAACTGGTACTGTTACTCTTTATGCACGTAATGCGGGCGGTGAAATTTTAATTGATGTTACCGATGACGGTTCGGGTCTTGACCCACAAAAACTTATTGCAAAGGCAAAAGAAAAGGGTATTTTAACAAAACCTGAAAGTGAATATACTGATAAAGAAGCATTCCAGCTTATTATGGCTGCAGGCTTCTCAACTAACACTACTGTTACTGAGTTCTCAGGCAGAGGCGTTGGTATGGATGTTGTAAGAAAGAATATTGAACAGATTAACGGTTCTATTTCTATTAACAGCGTTAAAGATGAAGGTACAACATTTACTATTAAAATTCCGCTTACAATTGCTATTGTTGATGGTATGAATATTGGTGTTGGTAACAATATCTTCACTTTACCAATTACTTCAATTAAGCAGTTGTTCAGATTAACAGATGAATCTTCAATCGTTAAAAACACCAATGGTGCTGAAATGATTATGATTCGTGGTGAGTGTTACCCGATTTATAGATTACACAAGGTATTTGGTATAGGCGATTCAGAAAAACCATTTACAGATGGTCTTCTTATTCAGGTTGAAAGCGGTAATGGTAACGCTTGCTTCTTTGCTGATGAACTTTTAGGCGAGTATCAGGTTGTTGTAAAACCATTCCCATCACTTTTCAATCATTATGGTTTGAAGAAAATGGGTCTTTCTGGTTGTAGTATTTTGGGCGATGGTAGCATAAGCCTTATTATAGATGCTGCAACTCTTATAGCAAACAATAAGAAATAATCTTATCTTAAGGAGAAATTTATTATGAACGAAAATGCAACAATGAACACAGATGTAATCGAGGAATTAAGCAATAGATACTTATTATTCAGAATAGATGAAGCTTATTACGGCTTATCTCTTACATCAGTAAGAGAAATTATTCAGGTTCCAAAAATCACAGATATTCCAGGTACACCTGAATATGTTAAGGGTATTATCAACCTCCGTGGTGGTGTAGTTCCTGTAATTGATGTTCGTCTTAAATTTGCAATGCCAGAAAGAGAATACGACAGCCAGACTTGTATTGTAGTTTTAGAAGTTAATGATACAAGTGTAGGTTTGATTGTTGACCGCGTTTCTGAAGTTGTTACAGTAGAGCAAGAACAACTTGTTGCACCACCAGATATGGGCGATGTAGTAAGCAATTATCTTGATTCAGTTTCTGAAATCGGCGATAAGATTGTTCTCAATATTGATTGCGATAAATTCTTAGAGCAAGATGTTAACTCTCTTCAATTATAATTAATGTAATTAAATCACAACAAAACAAAGCCATAAGAGGCTTTGTTTTGTTATACAAAAAGGATGACGATTATGGTTGCTCAGAATAGTCCGATAGTTAATATCACCGATGCTGAATTTGAAAAAATTGTGTCATTTGTTTACAGAACTTATGGCATAGATTTAAGAAAAAAAAGGCAGTTGATTGAAGGTAGACTTTCTCAGACTCTTAAAACAAAAGGTTTTATGAGTTTTGACCAGTACTTCAATATGCTTCTTAATGATAAGAGTGGTACAGAAATGAATTTGTTTTTAAACAAAATCACTACTAACCATTCATATTTTGGCAGAGAAAATGAACATTTTGATTTTCTTCAGAATGTTGCACTTCCAGACCTTGAAAAACGTAGACAAAGAGAGCTCCGTATCTGGAGTGCTGGTTGTTCTGCAGGTCAGGAAGCTTACAATATAGCTATGACAATTGACCAGTATTTTGGTCCAAGAAAATCTCAATGGGATACAAGAATACTCGCAACAGATATTTCTACTGCAGTGCTTGAAAAAGCGAAGCTTGGTGTGTATTCTGCTGATAATCTTACTGATTTGCCACCAGCATGGCGTACAAAATATTTTAAAATGCAACCTGACGGAACTTATCAGATTTCTGAAGCGATGCGCAAAGAGGTTATTTTTAAAATATTTAATTTAATGGATCAGATTGTTTACAAAAAACCATTTGATATAATTTTCTGCCGTAACGTTATGATATATTTTGATGCTGAAACAACAAATAAACTTGTAAAAAGGTTTTATGATGCTACCAGTGAAGGTGGTTATTTGTTTATCGGTCATTCAGAGTCAATAGATAAGGAATATACAGGTTATACCTATGTAAAGCCTTCTACATATCAGAAAATTACGAAAAAATAATGAAAGTCGGTGAATAGATTGTCAATTAAGGTTCTTATCGTTGACGACTCTATTATTTTCAGAACTAAATTACAACTATCTTTGAGTCAGGATAAAGAAATTGAAGTTGTAGGCAGTGCTATCAACGCTAAAGATGCAATGGGTAAGATTGAAGAGCTTAACCCTGACGTTGTAACTCTTGACGTTGAAATGCCCGGTATGAATGGTATTGAGTTCTTGAAAACTCTTATACCAAAAAGACAGATTCCTGTAGTTGTTGTAAGTTCACTTCCTATAAATGCTCTTGATGCTCTTGATGCTGGTGCGGTTGATTTTGTTAAAAAACCCGATGCAAGTCAGGAAGCTATTAAAGAATTCTTTGTTGAATTAACCGAAAAGGTAAAAGTTGCTTCAAAGGCTAAGGTTAAAAGAATGAAGCCTGTTGCTGAGGTTACACAAAAACCATCGGCTGTTTCTTCGTTAGCTTCTATGGCAAATATAAGCGCAAGTAGTAATGCAGTTATTGCTATTGGTGCTTCAACAGGTGGTACAGAAGCTATTATTGAAGTAGTTAAAGATTTTCCTGCAAATACACCTGGTGTTGTTATTGTTCAACATATGCCACCTAAATTTACAGACCTTTATGCACAAAGACTTGATAAAATCTGTAAAATGCGTGTTAAAGAAGCTGAAGATTATGACAGGGTTGTACCTGGTCAGATAATAATCGCTGCTGGTGAATACCATCTTACTTTAAAGAAGGATGCGAAAGGTTATTATATAAGAAGTCAGCGTGGCGAAAAAGTCAGCGGACACTGTCCTTCAGTTGATGTTATGTTTGATTCTGTTGCAAAAACTGCAGGTAAAAACGCAGTAGGTGTTATTCTTACTGGTATGGGTGCTGATGGTGCGAAGGGGATTAAATTCCTTAAGGATACAGGTGCTTATACAATCGGACAGGATAAAGAAACCTGTGTTGTTTATGGTATGCCAATGGAAGCATATAAAATTGGCGGTATTTCACGCCAGTTACCATTAGACCAGATTGGTTCAGAAGTAATTTATCAGGTTAATAAGATAAAATAAGTTGTCAGTGGTCAGTAAGCAGTTGTTAGTTTGGCTAATTGACTATTATAAAAAATTAAAGTTCTATCATTTTCATAATCTGGAAATGATAGAACTTATTTGTTTTGTTGATAATTAATTATAATCAAGGCGTAGCCTTCCGAAATTCTGCATTTTGCATTTTGAATTCTGAATTTTCGCGTAGCGAATTTAGTGTTGTGGATTTGAACGAAGATTTATAACCGCTTTAATGAGAGCATCTGTGATAACTTTCTGCGGGATTTCTTCTTCTGCTTTTCTTAATTCTTCTGGTGTACCAGATACATATTTTGATTCTGCGGCATTTAATGCAAAAGCAACAACGTAGCATTTACATTTATCACAGGTACATACATTGAATTTCTTCATAGCGGAATCAAGATACCCTAAAATTAAGTTTTCCATTATATTTATAACAGAAATTTCGTTTTCAGGTTCACAAGTATAAGTGCTTGAAAAAACTTTTTTACGAAGTGCCTGAAAGGCATCGTGGTTGCTTTTTTCTTCAGGTGTTGCTTCGTCGCCTAAGTGGTTGCTCTGGTAAACAGTTGAAAAAGGATTATCGGCAATAGCAGGTAAAATCTTTTGGAACATAAGGTCCTTGTCGAGTTCTCTTTTAGATTTAGCCATTATAAAAGCCCCCTTTCAAAAAGCTCGTCAACCAATGAAATGTAATCCTTTACTACAGGGTTTTTTGGAGCGAATTCAATTAAATCTTCCTGTGCAGCAGTCATAGCGTTTGTTATAACTGTGCTGTGACGGATTACCGTGTCAAGCAATGTCATATTGAGGTTTTCGCAAAGCTTTACAGCGGTTTCTCTTGCAACACGACTTAATTCTTCACGGGGGTAATAACGACAAAGGAACATACCACCCAATACAAGCTGAGGATTAATTGCCTGTTTAATGCGGCTTATTGTTTCATGAACCTGAATAACACCCTGTAAGCTGAAAAAGTCACAGAGAGCAGGAATTAAAACTAAATTGGATGCCACAAGAACATTGGCAGAAATAAGACCTAATTCTGGTGGGGAGTCAATGATTATATAGTCATACATTGAATCAAGTGGTTTCAATGCTTCTTTAAGCAGACTTTCTGAGCCTGGACCATAATATTCTTTTTCAATGTTACCTAAAAGTCCGTCGGTAGGAAGAATATCTATTACGGATGTATGCTGAATAGCATCGATGACATTAACATTGTTTTTAATAACGTCGTAAATTGTAGGGCTTTCACGTGTTTCCGCACCAACACTATAAGAAAAATAGCTTTGTTTATCAAAATCCACGCCAAGTACTTTGTAGTTTTTGTGTTTTAGACAAACAGCAATAGCGTTTGCAGATGAGGTTTTACCCACGCCGCCTTTTTCATTTATCAAAGAAATTATCTTTGCCAAGAAAATCACTCCTTAATATTTTATTATAACATATACCCCAGAAAAATAAAAGAGTAATTATAAAAATTATATAAATAAAAAAATATCAAAAAAATTAAAAAATTTTTATTTTTTTACTTTAGTTTTTTGAAAATCGTAGAACAATTATAAGTGAGATATAAAAACAAGAGCAGAAGTGTCTCTTGTTGGCATATAAATTTATCCTAAAAGGAGGAAAATATTGTGGATATCAATTCAATCAGAAATTATTACACAAGAAACAATGTAAACAGTGTTTATACAAAGGATACAGCTGTTAAATCTTCAGAAGCAACAGTTAAGGCTTCTAATACTGATATTGTTGATTTCGGTGCTAAGGGTACTGAAAAAACAACTTATGAAAAAGCTGTTATGAACTATAAGGTTCAATATAATAAACCTGCTGATTCAGAAAGAATAAAAGAGTTAAAAGAAAAATATCATGGTGACGCTTGTCCGATTTCTTCTACTGAAATTGCTGGTGCAATTATGAGCAACGTAATCGGATTCAGCAGATAATGGAGAAAATAATGCAGGATAATGTAAAGAAATATAAAGCAGTTTTAGAAGAATGTCTTGTTGAGTGTAAAAAAATGCTCGATTTTGAAACAGAAAAAAGACGTGCACTTTTAGATAGTGATATGAATAATCTCAGTGGGGTTCTTCAATCTCAACAGGCTACTATGATGAAACTCGAAAATTTAGAAAAGAAAAGAATTTCTGCTCAGGAAAAAGCGGGCTTCAGCGATATGAAAGCTGAAGAGATAATTGAAAAAATAGCAGATGAAAAAGAAAAAAAGAGTTTCACTTCTACAATAAATGAATTAAGAACACTTGTTGAAGAAATACAAAAACTCAACAAAATTTCAATAGATATAGCAAAATCAAATCTCAAAATAGCAAATACGATTTTGCAACAACAGCCGAATGAATCTACAGGTGTTTATACATCAACCGGCTCAAACGCCAAGTGGTCGAGCTCATCGTTCGAAGAAAAAATATAAGGCGTACAAATTGTTTTAAGGAGTGTTAGATTTGAGACCTACCTTTATGGGAATTGAAACTGCAAAAAGTTCAGTTTTTACAAATCAAAAATCTTTAGATATAGTTGGTAACAACCTCGCAAACGTAGATACAGAAGGATATACTCGTCAAAGAGTTGACAGAGCAGTTATTGCAGTCAATACTTCTACTCAGCGTGTTGCATACGACGGAATCGGTCTTGCAGGTCAGGGTGTTAAAGCTACAAGCATAACCCAGATGAGAGATGCCTTTCTTGATAAGAGGTTCAGAGAAGAAAATTCACAGGCTATGTTCCATGACCAGTCAGCTACAATTCTTTCAGATATACAAAGTGCATTAGGTGATGGTGCTGACGTTACTGACCAGTCAGGTCTTATGGGTGCTATTGAGCAGCTTTATCAAAACCTTCAGAATTTCATCAGTTCACCGGTTTCTGACTCAGAAGCAAACCTTGTAATGTCTGCTTTCAAGAACTTAACTCAGGTTCTTTCACAAATGAATTCAAGACTTGATAACGTTCTTAAACAACAGTATACAGATATGAATGTTACTGTTGATAAAACAAACAGTATTTTAGAGCAGATTGCTCACATCAATAAAACTCTTCGTGATAACATTGCAACTGATAATGATTATCAATCAAACGAATTGTTAGACCAAAGAAACCTTCTTTTGGATGAGCTTTCAGGGTACTGTGATATTCACGTTACTGAAAATATGGATGGAACAATTGATGTTGACATTGGTGACCACAATGCAATAGATGGTGTTAAATATAATGTTCTTAACCTTTATCAGAATCAGGATGGTACAGTTGCTGTTACCTGGAGTGATACAGGTAAGAATGTAGGACTTACAGGCGGTACAATCCACGCTTATATTGAATTCCTTAATGGTCGTGGACCTTGTATGCAGAGTGGTAACGAAACTTCTGCAAATGGTCTTATGTATTATCGTGACAGAATTGACTCAATTGCAAGTGCATTTGCAAGAATTGCAAACAATTCAATTCCTGAATATGATGAAACAACAGGTCAGCCTAAAGTTGATGAAGAAGGCAGAACAGTTTACAAGATTTTACTTGCAGCAAAAACTGAGAGTGGAAAAACAAATTCAAAGGCACCTGTTACAGCGGCGAATATTTCTCTCAGTGACGAGTGGGTAAACAATGCAGCTGGTTACTTTATTTATAACAGAGCAGAAACAATTGAAGATTATGCTTCTAATTTAGCATCTGCTCTTATCGAAGATAAATTTACATTTGAAGCTTATGGTGAAACTTTTACTGGTACATTCGCTGAATATGAAATTGACTTTTTAGGTAAGCTTGCTACAGAAATCAGCTTCCAGGAAGGCAGACACGATGCAACAGAGCTTGTAGCAAACGACTTCCAGGGTCAGAGAGATTCAATTTCAGCAGTTTCATCTGACGAAGAAGCGGCAGATTTGATTGTTTACCAGAAAGCGTATGAAGCAGCTTCACGTTTAATGACAGCGATGGATGATTTGCTTGATACAATAATTAACAGAATGGGTCGAGTAGGACTCTAAAGCTAATTAGTTTAGCGAAAGGATGAATTAGCAATGAGAGTTGCAGATAAAACAACACAAAGAAATTATCTTAAATATCTCAACAACGCGAGAAATGACTATGCAGAAACGAATATGAAAATTGCTTCTGGTAATCGTTTTATAAAATTATCTGATGACGTTTCAGCTGGTACAAGAATGCTTAACTCAAGAGTTGAACTTTTCAAATCTGAAAAACAACTTTCTAACGTCCAGGCTATCAATAGTGAGTTTAAAGCAGTTGAAGACTCAATGATGTCTATGAACGATGTTCTTAATGAGATTATTGGTACAAAGCTTGTTAAAGCAGCAACAGAAACAACTGGTGAAGCTGGTAGAGTTACAATAGCATCTGAAATAAGAAGTATGAAAGAAGAGCTTATTCAGTTTGCTAATATGAAATTTGCCACTAAGTACCCATTCGGTGGTTCCACAGCAAAGGTTGCACCATTTTCGTTAAGTGATGACGGTAAGCTTCTTTATAACGGAATTGATGTCGATAGCGTTCAACAAAGAGCAGATGGCACTCGTTATTATGTGGATGCAAATGGCGTTGAACAGGATATCGCAATGGATAACCCGCTTTATCTTGACATCGGCTTAGGCGTTCGTGTTGATGGTGACTCCTTTAACTCAGTTTCTGGTTTTGAAGCATCATTTTCCGGTATTCAGATTTTGGGATTCGGTAAAACCGAGGATGGTATACCAAATAACTTAATCAATATCTTAACTGAGATAGAAGATAAGTTGATTAATTACGACCAAGAAGAATTTGGTAAGCTTCAAAAGCATCTTACTGATCGTGTTGATGTTTTCAGAACTAACGTTACCGATATTGGTGCTAAAACAAACTTCCTTGACACAATGGAAACAAGACTTACTAATCAGGTTGATAATTACAAATTCAGAATTGATGAGCTTGTTGGTATCAATGATGCTGAAGAGGCAACACAACAATCAATGAATGACTACATTTTAAAAGCAGTTATTCAGATGGGTTCAAAAATACTCCCTGTTTCATTATGGGACTATTTAAGATAAAAGTTATTTGAACATAAACGAATTAAATGGATTTAATTTTAGATTAGAAGAAGGGATTTAAATGCAAGTTATTGAAATTAAGACTACCCCTGGTAAGTACGAATTAGAAGTAACTCCTGCAAAGTTAGAGTACGATAACGATACTATACGTGATATGCACGTGCAGACGACTCCATCTACTTTAAAAATAGATGCGAAGAATATTTCTGTGAAAATCGATAGTTATGAAAGTCGTAAATCAATCGGTCTTATGACTATGGGTGACAGAATCAGCTACGAAGCAAATCGCGGTAAAAAGCATGCATCTGAAATGACAAGGGAATATGTTAATATAGGTCAGCAGATGTCTAATATTCACGAGGGTGCAAATATACCTTCAATCATAGCACAGAAAAGACTCGCTGAAACAAACCCACAGCTTGTTACAGCATTCTTCCCGAGTGTAGGTCCTAATATATCCTGGGAACCAAATGAGCTTAATTTAGATTATAAACCTGCTGACGTAGATATAAACTGGCAGGAGCTTGACCGTTCAATGACTTATATTGCAGGTAGCGTTAAATTTAACGTAGTTCAGAGAGCAAGTGTTGATATTGAATATGTTGGTGGTCCTAACTATTTCCCAAAGAGCTCAAATCCTGACAGTGAGGCAACTGAAGAATAAAATCCACAAGGAGTTCCTTATTTATGATTTATAAAACAAGAGATTTCGGCGAAAGAGAAATTCCTGATTCAAAGGTTTTAATCTTTAAGCAACCAATTTTTGGATTTGATAATTACACAAGATTCACTTTAATTTTTGATGAAGAAATTGGTGAACAGATTGTGTGGCTTCAATCATTAGAAGAGCCTGAGCTTTGCTTTTTGATGTTTGATCCTTCAGTTTATGAAGGCTTCTATAAACCAGAAATTACTGAGGATATTGAAAAGTGCTTAGGTGCAGGCGAATATGCTTGTTGGGTTGTTCTTTCTGTTAAGGAAGATTTTAATGAATCAACAGTAAATCTTAAAAGCCCTGTTATAATCAATACAGCAACAGGTGTTGCAGTTCAGACTATTTTGGAGCAGGATTATTCTGTAAGACACCCTGTTTTAGAAGGGGGTAATTAAGATGCTATTGTTAACCCGAAAAGAAGGCGAATCTTTAATTATCGAGGTTGAAGGTCTTAAAGAACCTATTGAATTAAAAATAGTTGATATAAATAATCAGGTCAGAATTGGTGTTACGGCACCTAAAGAATGTAAAATCTGGCGAGAAGAATTATATCAGACCATTCAGGCTAATAAACAGGCTGCTGCATCAGTACCGGCTATGCCAAAGGCTAATCTTAAATCTATGGTGCAAAAGCTTAACAAATAGTATATGAAGGGAGTGTTCGATATGTCTTTAGTTGAAGATGTAATCGGCTGTCTCCAAGAAAAAACAAGACTTCTTTCAGAGGTTGAAAGAGTTACTGAGTCAATGGCGGTTGTACCTCAGGAGGAGCTTCTTACCTGTACTGAAAAGCGTGGCAAACTTATTGATGAAATAAAGCTTATTGATGATAAGCTTCGTGAGTTTGCAAGTATGAACAATGAAATAAGAAGCGTTCTTAATAATCTTTGTGTTAAGTCCGATTTGACCGAGGAGCTTTCAAAGGTATACGTTGAGGTGCTTTCAGTAAATGCTGTTTTAAACAGAATAAACAGTAATGACGACGTTATAAAAAACAGAATTGAGTACGAAAGAGAAAAAATACTCAATAAAATTCAGGCATTTAATCAGGGTGGCGAGGCAGCAACCCAAAGATATTACAAGTCGCTTCACGGAACAGGTGATTTGACAGCCGTGAATATTTCTAAGGATATAAAGATTTAAAGAGATTATCTAAAAAAGGAGTTGTTTTTATGAGTAGTGTAAATTCAACATCATCAGTTAGTTCAAACAATGGTTTTTCAGGTATGATTTCTGGTATGGATACTGACCAGTTAGTTGAGAAATTATTGTCTGGTACACAATCAAAAATTGATAAGCAAAACGCTTTAAAAACACAAACTGAATGGAAAATTGAAAACTATCGTGATGTAATTAAAACTATCAATAGTTTTTCTAATAAATTTTTTAATACAGCTTTTGGTGCAAGCTCTAAGGGTAATTTAGCTTCTTCTGCATTCTTTAATACCATGACCTCTAAGATTACAGCGGGTAGTGCAGCAAGAGTAATTTCTACCTCTACAAATGCTTCTACAGAGGATATGAGTATTATAGTAAAGCAACTTGCTTCTAAAGCAAAGCTTTCATCTTCTGTTCATGTTAGCGGCGATTCTCCTGCTCTTAAGGGTGGGAAAATTGATGTTGAAGGTGTGAAAAATGCAATAGCAGAAAGTGGCGAGTTTACTTTCACACTTTCATTAGATGGTGCAAGTAAGGCTATCACGCTTAAAAATGAAGATATTATGGATGCTGACGGAAACGTAACTGAGGATTCAATTATTTCGGCTCTTAAAGAAGAAGTTAATCAAAAAATGGGTGGCTATGTAAAGGTTGAGGATGCAATAAGTGCTGATGGAACAAAGTCATTCAGCTTAAAGGTTGATTTTAATGATGAAGCAGGTCACGAATTAAAGGTGACTGGTTCAAATGCAGACTACTTAGGTTTAGAGCCAGGTGCTTCAACAAGAATCAGCACATCATCAAAATTAAGTGCCTTAGGTTTAACGGGCGATAGCTTCTCATTTGAAATTAATGGCGAAGAATTCAGTTTCACAGGAGAAAATACAGTAGCTGAGGTAATCAGTGCTATAAATAAGAGTGATGCTGGCGTTAAACTTTCATATTCTTCTATTTCAGATTCATTCTCTATGGAAGCAACTGAATCAGGTTCGAAATATGGAATAAGCATTACAGAAACTTCAGGTGATTTCTTATCAAAGATTTTTGGTGCTGATAAGTTCGCAGATGGTGTTCTTAATAAAGACGCTGTTAAAGCAGGTACCGATGCACTTGTATCAATTAACGGTACTGAATTTTCAAGATCTTCAAATACATTCTCAGTAGAAGGTGTAACATTACAACTCACAGAAGTAAGTGAAGCAAAATATGATTCTGCTGGAAATATAACTGGTTACCACGAAACAACAGTTTCTACAGAACGTGATACAGAATCTGTTTTCAATACAATTAAATCGTTTGTTGAAGAATACAACAAAATGATTGAAAAACTCAATGGCTATGTGGATGCAAAGGCTACATATCGTGAATATGCTCCACTTACAGATGCTCAGAGAGACGAAATGACCGAGAATCAAATTGAAAAGTGGGAAGAAAAGTCAAAACAAGGTCTTCTTCATGGTGATTCAACAATTCGAAATTTCCTTCAGAATATGAGAAGTGCACTTTACTCTCGTTCAGCAACGTCTTCTATTGCTCTTTACAATATTGGTATTGAAACCTCGAGTAATATGGATGACAAGGGTAAACTTGTTATTGATGAAGAAAAACTCAAAGAGGCTCTTGCAACAAATATGGAAGAGGTTGAAAAGTTGTTTGTTGGTGAAAACGGTCTTTCATCTAAACTTACTAAAGTAATGGATGGTGCGGCAAAGGTAAGTGCTGCAACACCTGGTGAATTAGTTCGTATTGCTGGTGCTGATGAGTCAAAGCTTACACAAACTAACTCAACTCTCTATGCAGAACTTAAGAGAATTGACGAAAGAATATCACTCCTTAATACAAGATACAACAGAGAAAAAGATAGATATTGGAAGCAGTTTAATGCTATGGAAACTATTATTTCTAACTACAGTTCACAGAGTGCATATTTAGGTCAACAATTTACCTATTGATTTTTTCAGAGAAATAGTATAAAATGAGGGTGTATTATGGTAAATAATCCGTACCAACAGTACAGACAGCAGTATCAGCAACAATCTGTTATGTCAATGACTGCTGTAGAAATGCTTACTGCATTGTACGATGCTGCAATGAAGGATTTTGAATTAGCAAAAGTGGCTCATGCAAAGAACGATATAGTTGCTATGAATAAAAATCTTCAAAAGGTGCAGGCGATTTTCAGATATTTAAGAGGCAATCTTGATTTTAAGTATGATATTTCTAAAAATCTTGACCAACTTTATGAGTATTTCTTAAATGTTGCAATTCAGGCAAATATCAAAAAAGATTTTTCTCAGGTTGATGATGTTATTGTTATGATAAAAGAACTCAGAGATACATACGTTCAGGCTGATAAAATCGCTCGTACATCAGGCGCAGTAGTGTAATAAAGTTAAACTTACTCCAAGGAGAACCCTACTATGTTTTTTAATTCTTATAATTTCAAATTACTTGAGGCGGGTACAAATCTTACCTGGACAAAGCAGGAGCTTCATATGCAGAATATTGCAAACGTTGAAACTCCTGGTTACAAAGCAAAACAGCTTGACTTTGTCAACGTTTTAAGTGAAGAAAGAAGAAATATAACTGCTCAGAATATCATCGAAACACAAGTTGTTGATGACCCAACGGCTTCAACACGTTCTGATGGTAATAATGTTAATATGGAAAAAGAAAGTATTGAACTTTATAAATCTTATGCGCAATATAGTATGTTGCTCGGTAAGGTTAAATCAGAGTTTGATAAATTCGGTTACGTATTAAACAGTAATATGAAATAAGGGTGAATAGATTATGGGATTTTGTAATTCTTTAAATATAGTTGGTTCTGCTTTAACAGCTGAACGCTTCAGAACAGATATTATTACACAAAACATAGCAAATGAAAAAACAACAATGACTGAGAGCGGCGAGCCATACAGAAGACAGCAGGTTGTTCTCGAAGAACGTGCAATGACTTTCGCTGATGAGCTTTCAAATGCTCAGGGTGGTGGCGTAAGAATTGCTGAGGTTGTAGAGAGTGAACGAGAGTTTACTAAAGTTTATGACCCAACAAACCCACTTGCAGATGAAAATGGCTATGTTACATATTCAAATGTTGATACAACAGAAGAAATGATTGATTTGATGGCTGCTTCTAATGCTTATCAGGCAAACTTAACAGCTTTATCTGTTGTAAAATCTATGATTACAAAAACATTAGAATTGAAAAAATAATTGAGAAAACTTCCTGAAATTTTCAGGAAGTTTTTTGTTCGGTTTATCAATATTTTTTACAAAAAATATTGATAAACTTTGTTTTTTATGGTAATATTGTACTATATTAGCGAATTCTACACATTTATGGGGGTTGTAGTATGAGTGAGGCTAATTTCAGAGCAATTGATTTCGTGAAAAATATATTTTCTTCACATCTTGAAGAAAAAAATATTGAAGAAAGCTACAAAAACTTCACTGATGATGCGGATATCTATGGTTTAGTACAGAGTGGCAGTATCCATGGCTTACCTGCGATTAAAGCGGCTTTAAAGACTTTTTTGACATTGACAAATGTAAATTGTACATTAACCTTCAGCGAAGAATCAGAAAAGTTTATGTCACCTAATATTTATTTAGTAAACTTTGTTATGGATGTAAAGCATACCGAAACAGAGCAAGTGTTAGTGTTGCGTATTTCTGCGGTAGTAGTTGAAAACAATGATGATTTTAAAATATCTTCTCTCAATATTACTGTTGTTGACAGGAACTCAATGCCTTTACGCTATTTTGTTGATGAGGTTGAGTTAGGATACGAATCTGAGCTTTATCGTGATATATTGAGCGAAGATGTAAGTGCTGGTATTTTAGGTTGCTTTAACGAAGAAGGCTTTCCACTTTATGTAGTTGACGATAATTTTGTAAAAATACTTGGTTATTCTAATAAGAAAGAACTTTTATTAGATATGAATAGTGATATTACAAATATTGTTTATCGTGACGATTTGCCTCGTGTTCAGGAGTATTTAAAAAGTTGCACTGAACCTGGTGATAAATATGAGATTACATATCGTGTGCGAAAGAAAAACGGCAGATTTATCTGGATTAAAGACAATGGTAAAATTGTAAAGGCTCAAGATAAAATTGCATTAGTTGGTGTTTGCCACGATGTTACTGAGAATATTGAGAACAAGCAAAAACTTAAAGATACGGAAAATCGCTTTAAGCTTGCAATCAGCGGTGCAAAAATGCTTGTTTGGGAATACGATATCAAAAACAAGTGTGCCCGTTACCCTCAGGGTACAGAAATTGGTGAAATTGGCAGAGAAGTTATTCTTTACGATTTTCCGGACAGACTTTTTAATAACGGAACAGTAATAGAGGAGCAACAAGAAGAATTCAAAGAATTTTATAATCGTGTTAATTTTGGTGAAGAAAAGGAGTTAAGAGGTACTTTCTGGATGCTCAACTCAACCTCAAATATCAAAAGGTGTGTTGAAATTTCATATTCTGTTGTAAGAGACGAAAAAGGTAATGGTATTACTGCTTATGGCATGAGCCGTGATGTTACTGAGCAAAAATTTACTGAAAAGCGTTTCAGAGAAGAACTTGCTTTCCGTAATAAAATGGGCGATAACATCATATCTACCTCTTGTGTTAATCTTACATTAGGTTTGCTTGAGAATTTAAGATATGGCGAATCTTATGTTAAAGATGAAAAAATTATAACAACTATAGATTACAGAGAACGTTCAATGCATTTTCTTGATGAATGTGAAATGACAGATGAGCAGGCTCAAAATCTTTCTGTAGAAAATCTCCTTAACTTATTTGAAAAGGGCGTAACAGAAGTCAGAGAAGAATATCATGCAAAGCTCAAGGATGGCGACAGAATCTGGGTTTGTGTTGATGTAAATCTACTTAAAAGTCCCAAAACAGGCAATATTCTTGCATTTTTCTATAATAAGAATATAACCAATGAAAAAATGTCTGCTATTATTTCTGAGAAAGTGCTTTCTCAAAACTACCTTGAGGTTGGTGTGATTGATACTGTTCACGATACCTATACTCGTTTTTATTCATTGGCTACAAATATAAGTCAGTTTAATAACAGCTTCGCTTTTGAAAAGGGTATGGATGTTTTCTGTGAAATACGTGTTACAGATGGTGACCGCAAGAGAGTTAAAAAGTATATGACATTAGACTATATTAACTCAGCTATTAAGAAGAATGGTATTGTGGAATTCCAGTTCTTAGGCCTTGATAGAAATGGTAACGAAGAATACAACAGCATGGTTATTAAGCCATTGTATAAAGACCGTACTGATGTCTTGCTCTCGACAAGGTCAAACGTAGATGCAATTGTAAGAGAAGGTCAGAAGAAAGAAAAAAAGCTCAAAAAGGCAATGGAAGAAGCCAAAAAAGCAAATGAGGCAAGGTCTGATTTCTTTGCGGGAATAAGTCACGATATGCGTACACCTATGAATGCAATTATTGGTATGTCTGCATTAGGTGTAGAAGAAAGTAAAGATGAAGTTATTAAAAAATACTTTACAAATATAGATGCTTCGGCACACTTCCTTTTAGGTCTTATAAACGATGCACTTGATAGCTCTCAGATAGAGAAAAATGTTTTGACGCTTACAAATGAACCATATTCAATAGAAGAATTTAAGCTTTATGTAAATTCAATGGTGCGTTCGCTTTGTGATGCGAAAAAAATAGACTTTACTATGACTGCATCAGATAAACTTGCAAAATACATCAGTACAGATAAATTGAGATTTAATCAGATTTTCTTTAATCTTCTTTCAAATGCAGTAAAATTCACTCCTGAAAACGGTAAAATTGATTTTATAATAGATTTTGTGAGTCGTAATAATGGGGTAGTTGTTCACCGCTTTACAGTACGTGATACAGGCATTGGAATGAGTAAGGATTTCCAGAAGAAAATGTTCAACCAATTTACACGTGAAGGTAGCAGTTCGCTTAATACTTCAGGCACAGGTCTTGGTCTTTTCATAACTAAGTATGTGGTTGAGCTTATGGGTGGCACAATTTCTGTCAGCAGTGATGTTGGCAAAGGTTCTGAGTTTGTTGTTGAATTAGCCTTGCAAGAAATTGAAATGGATTCATCTTTATCAGAATTAAAAGAAAATATTTCACAAGAAGATTACGATGAAATTTTAAAAGATAAAAGAGTTCTTCTTTGTGAAGATAACGAGATGAATAGTCAGATTGCAGTCAGAGTGTTAGAGAAAAAAGGTATGATTGTTGAATGTGCACCTGATGGACAAGCTGGTCTTGAAAAATTCAATAACTCTGATGAGGGCTATTATGACGTTATTCTTATGGATGTAAGAATGCCTGTTATGGATGGTCTTGAAGCAACAAAATTCATTCGTAATTTAGAGAGAATGGATTCTAAAAAAGTTCCTATTATAGCAATGAGTGCAAATACACATAAGAAAGACATTGAAACAGCTTTAAAAGCTGGTATGTCAACGCATATTGGTAAACCATTTGATGTAAAAGAGCTTTATAAAGTAATAAGCTTGGAATTAATTAAAGAATAAAAGAGAACCCTTGGAATTTTCAGTAAATTCTAAGGGTTTTACTTTATTATTTGGAAAATCGTGGAATAACATTATTAGAGGATAGTTATATCCATTTGGTTGTTAGAGATAATATAAATTTATTACGAAAGCAGGTGTAATAATGAGCTTTATAGATACAAGTAGCTTTAGTCTTATGACTTCTATTAATCATCTTAGAAAAAATGCTAAGCTTGAAAGTAAATGGGAAAAAAGAAAGCAAGAAGGTTTTTCTACCGATGGCTTAACTGAACGCCAGAAGGATAACGTAAATTTTATTAATGCATATAAAGAGCAACAGGAATTACATCCTGAAGATAAAGAAATGCAGAGAATAACAAATAAAATTTACGCTGGTGGTAAATTAACAGAGCAAGAAATGCAGTATCTGCAAAAGAAAAACCCTGTTCTTTATCAGAAAATGCGAGCAATAGAAGCTGAAGCAAAGCAATATGAAGAAGATTTAAAACGTTGCAAAACAAAGGATGAAGCACAGCGTATTAAAATGAATAAAATTAATGCTTCGGTTGCAAGTATTCGTTCTGTTGAGAGTAACCCTAATATTTCTGATGCAGATAAATTGGCGTTTGCTCAGGCTGAGCAGGCGAAAATGCGTGAGATTGAAAAAATTACCACTAAATTCATTGAAAGTGGTGCTTATGCTGCTCTTCCTACAGATGCAGAAAAATTCCAGACAGAAAAAGAACTGGAAGAAGCAAAGAGAGAAGAGTTGCAAGGTGCAGATACAGAACAAACTCAGGATTCAGAAGATATTCAGGGAACAGAAAACAGTAAGCAGGAAACAGGTGAAGTGAAGACTGCGACAACTGAAGAAATTGCCGAAGCGGTTGAAAAACTTGTTGGTAAAAATACTAAAACTGAATTTAAAATTGGCGACAACAAGCGTAACGAAACTGAAATTGAGCTTTCTGACGAGTTCAGAAAAATCAAAAATTCAAAAGTGAAAAAGGCTTATGTTAAAGCGGTATTAGATTATAATGTTAATCAATAAAAACTAATCAGCAATTCTTTTGGGAATTGCTGGTTAGTTTTATTTTATATCTATTCCCAAATGCTTAAAACGTGCGTAAGTTTCATAGAACTTTACATAGGGATAGGCTTCATCGTCATCTAAAATATCAATAAGGTTTTTAAGTTTTTCTATTCGTTTATCAATAGTTAAATTTTTGTTGTTTTCCTGCCATTCAAATTTAATACTAAGTTCGTCTAGTTGTCTTTGTAAATCGTCCAATATAATCACTCCTCAACTATATTTTAAGGGAAATTCCCTTAAAAGTCAATAAGGGATATTCCCTTGAGGCATAATTATCTTAAAGGATAGGTGATTATGTTGTTCAAAAGAGTTCGTGATTTAAGAGAAGATAATGATTATACACAAAAACAGATTGCAGAAATTTTAAAGATACATCAGACAACTTATTCTGATTATGAATTAGGTAATCTTAATATTCCTGTTGATGTTCTTATTGAATTAGCGAAACTTTATAATACGAGTATAGATTATATAGTTGGTTTAACTGATGAAACAAAGCCATATAAATGAAATAATCCCATACAAGTTTTAAAAAACTTGTATGGGATTATTTCATTTATTGTTGTTTCAATATCTCTTCCGCTCTCTTCAAAGCATCGTTTATGTTTCTCTGGAAGTTTTCTTTACCGATTCGTGTGTAAAGACCAGATTTTTTGAGTGCTTTTAAAGGTTGCTCGTTAGCGTGTGAGATTATGAGTGTTTTGCGCTTTTTCTCAAAGGTTTTAAGAATTGTTTCAAAAGCGTGAATACCAGTCGCATCAATAGCTGGTACGCTTCTCATTCTTAAAATAAGAACCTTTTTATCTGTAGAAGAAAGTGTATCTGTAAATTTAGTTGCAGCACCAAAGAAGATAGGTCCTGTAATTTCAAATACAGAAGCGCCCTCAGGAATAACCTTTAAGTTAACGTTATCGCTGTCTGTTGCTTCGTCAATTTCTTTCCAGCCATAAGCATTTGTTTCGTCGCTCATACGCTTCATAAAGAGAAGTGTTGAAAGAATAAGACCAACTGCAATAGCAACAACAAGGTCAAATGCAATAGTGAGCACAAAGGTTAAAACTAAAACGAAAATATCGCTTTTAGGTGAAGTTTTAATAATTGCTTTGAATTCACGCCATTCGCTCATATTGTAAGCAACAATAAAGAGAATTGCCGCAATTGTTGGCATTGGAATATATGAAGCAAGTGGCATTAAAACGAGTAAAACCAAAAGAAGAACAACAGCGTGAACCATACCAGCTATTGGTGTTCTACCGCCATTTTTAATGTTTGCGG
>SVOI01000085.1 GCA_015066465.1 Oscillospiraceae bacterium | reverse complement strand
ATTTTACCTGTACCTGGGTAAACACGAACACGAGCTACAGATTTTTTTCTTCTACCAGTACCGTAGAAATATGGTTTGCTTTCGTACATTGTTTATTGCCTCCTCACTTAAAATTCTCTAACAATTGGCTTCTGAGCCTCTTGTTTGTGCTCTGCACCAGCGTAAACGCGGATACGAGTCATAGCATTTCTACCGATTGTGTTGTCAGGAAGCATTCCCTTAACAGCTTTTTCTACAATGAATTCTGGCTTTGTTTTCATAAGAGTGCCATATTTAACAGCCTTCATATTACCAACATAACCTGTGTGGTGGTAATAAATCTTATCATTAAGTTTATTACCTGTAAGAACGATTTTTGAAGCGTTGATAACAATAACGCTATCGCCACAATCTGCGTGTGGTGTGAAAGTTGGTTTATGCTTGCCGCGAAGGATAGTAGCAGCTTCAACTGCAACTTCACCGAGTGTTCTGCCTTCAGCGTCAAGAACATACCATTGACGATCAGTAATATCGCCTTTAGGCATATAAGTAGACATAATAGTTACCTCCGTTATTTTTTGGAACATAATAATCCCGTTTTGCCTTGATATATTATCATAGCAAAACGGGTATGTCAACACTTTTTTTAAGAAAATTTAAAATAACTTTAGATATCTCTCTTTTTCTTTCGTTTTCTTTGTTTTTTAATACTTTTTCTCATTCAGCAAATTCAATTATTTACCTAATCTACTGTAATCTTTCACAACATTTATAGTATTTTTTTGTCGTTTTTTCTGTTTTCTTTGCTTTTTGGTCGTTGTAAAAAACATACATAAAAGAATAGCAAGTACTATTAAAGCAACATAAAATGCCGGTGATTTAACTAAAGTTACAACCCAGTTAAACATTGCCCAAATATAATTTTTCTTAACAGTATGACCAGCAGAAAGCATTACCTCAGCAATTACAACATCACCATATAAAAGCTGGGCTTTACCGATTTCTTCACCTTCTTCAACAGGTGCCTTAACTTCATCTGGGAAGCCTGTTGGGTAAGAAACAATTACATCATCAATAGTCACTTCATTTAAAACAACTGCTTTAATCGGTTCGCTTGGCACCAGGCTAACATAATCGTAGCCCCTACCATATTTGACCTTAACTTCACCAAGAATCCTGTCAGTATCAGCAAGAACCTTCATTTCCATATTCTCAAATGCCCATTTTAACATATAACGACAAGTGAGATATGCTGTGTTTCTGCCTTCACCATCTAAGTAATAATCCTTTACACCTCTCATAGCAATAGAAATATAAGTATAGCCATTTTTAGTAGCACTTGAAATAAGACAAGCACCTGCTTTATCGGTTGTACCAGTTTTAAGTCCTACTGCACCAGGATAGTAATAATAAGAATAGTCATTAAGCAACGGATTGGTGTTATAGAGATAACGAACATCACTCTTATTCGTTTTGGGCATTGTTTTACCATATTTAGAAGAAATCTTCTTTATTGTTTCATTCTTAAGAGCGTGTTTTGCAATTATATACATATCGTTAGCAGTAGTTCTACTTTGTTTATCACTGTCAAAACCTTTTGTGCTTTCATCATCAAGTCCGTGTGGATTTGAAAAATAAGTATTTTCACAGCCAAGTTTTTTAACATATTCGTTCATTTCATTAACAAATTTCTGCTCCTCACCTTCACCATAATGATATGCAAGTACCGCCGCTGCATCATTGGCACTTGGTAAAAAGAGGCAATATAAAAGCATTTCGAGGGTTGTTTTTTCACCAGCATATAATCCTGCAATAGAACTACCTGTACCTAAAATGCTATCAACAGCTTCTTTTGAACAAGTGATTTTTTTAGAAAGTGGATCACCTTTCTCTAAAACTACAAGCGCTGTTACAATCTTGGTAAGTGAAGCTGGTGCAGTTATTTTATCGGCATTTTTAGAATAAATAACTGTATCTGTATCAACATTAACAAGCAAAGCAATTTCTGATTCATATTTTGGTGGGTCTATATCATAAACCATAGAATCAGATTTTGCATAAGCCATATTTGTGAACATAGATAATAGTAAAATTAAACAATTTATAAAAATAAGTGATTTTTTCATAGACAACACCCAATAAATGTAGTAAAATAGTAACTAATGTATTATAACACTTTATTCAGAGAAATGAAATAGTATTTTTAAAAAAAGGAATGTGAATTTATGGTTTATATCACAGGAGATACCCACGGCGACCCTGAACGTCTTTCAAAATCAGCATTAAAAGAGTTAAACCCTGGCGACACTTTAATTGTATGTGGCGACTTTGGTTTTGTATGGGATAACTCTAAGGCTGAGCAAAAAATATTAAAAGCGTTCACAAAGAGGAAGTATAATATATGCTTTATCGATGGCACACACGAGAATTTTGAAATTCTTAACGGCTACCCTGTTACCTCGTGGAATGGTGGCAAGGTTCACAGAATATCTGATAATATCTTCCACCTTATGCGTGGTCAGATTTTTACCATTGATGGATTAAAAATCTTCACTATGGGTGGTGGCGAAAGTCCTGACCTTGAATACAGACTTGAAGAAACATCTTGGTATAAATATGAAATTCCATCAAAAGCAGAATTATTAGAGGGCGCAAACAATTTAGAAAATGTTGATTGTAAGGTTAACGTTATAATAACACACGAACCTTCCAGTATTATTAAGGATTTCTTAAAATTAGGTAACAATGAGCCAATTCACGTAACAACACTCAATGCATATTTTGATGAACTTTCAAAATGTAGCACGTTTGACCGTTGGTTCTTTGGTAGTCTTCATCTTGATAAATATATTTCAAACTCATATATCGGTGTTCACAAAGCGCTTGTTAATGCACACACTGGCGAAAGAGTAAGTATATAAAATGAAAAGCACAGTCAATTGATTGACTGTGCTTTTATTATATGTATTTCTGTGTTAAGAAGAAACAAACCCAGAGTGCAATTACGAATGCACTTTCTGCAGGAATCGCAAGTTTTGTATACGGGCATTTCCATCCCTTATCTACACAAAGGAAAATTGTTCTTGTAGTTAAAACAGTTGTAGCAAAAATAACGCCACCAATAAGAGAATGGTAAGCAGTACCGAGTGAAAGTGTCAAATATAAGAGAAATGCACCTAATGCAAACGAAATACCACCATAATAAACTCTTATTTCTGTTTTACCAGCATTATCAACTGGTTTTACTGAAAAACTTTCTGCATTCTTTATAGGACTCGCAATAAAAACAACTGCCATTCCCCAGAAATAACCAATAAGACAAATAACTGCAAAAAGTGCAGGTGGATTAACTGCCCAGATTTCTTTAAACAATTCCATAAAAACTCTCCTATAATTTATTGGCACCCCCTGCGAGAATCGAACTCACATCTAATCCTTAGGAGGGATTTATTCTATCCATTGAACTAAGGAGGCTTAACACTATTAAATTATATCAAAATAGCACTTTTTGTCAAGTTAAAACCAACTTGTTATAAAAATTTCTAAACCTATAAAAATGAGAATTACGCCACCTAAAATACCGGCTTTGCCAGCAAGTTTTGTGCCAAATTTTTTACCGATTAAAATACCAGCAAAGCAAATGAAGAACGTTACAATAGCAATTATTAAAACTGCTAAAAGAGCGAGAGCAAATGAATAATCTGCAATAGTAAATCCAACAGAAAGGGCATCTATTGAAGTAGCAACGCCTTGTACTAAAAGTGCTGTTAAACCAACGCTTTTTAATTCTGCTTCTTCCTCTTCTTTATTCTTTATGCTATCGTAAAGCATTTTACCACCAATGTAGCAAAGAAGAATTAAAGCAATCCACGGAATGAGTTTTTCAAACCAACTGAAATACTGAACGATTGTGTGAACACAAATCCAACCAATAAGTGGCATTATACCCTGAAAAACTGCAAAAAGACCTGCAACACCAGTTATTTTGCTTTTTTTCATTTTCGGCTCGTTAAGACCATTTGCAAGCGATACTGAAAAAGCATCCATAGCAAGTCCGATACCAAGTAATATATTGTTAAAGAAAAATGTAAAATTGAGCATAATTTACACTCCTTTATTTTGTGTTCTCTTTTGCAGTGTTTATAGAAGCAATCAATATTCTTCGAATTGTCCCACAATCATTAAACAACTTTTTGCCTTTTTCTCTATCTACAATTTCAGCTTTAACTAAAAGTTCAATCCAATACTCTGTTTCATAACACTCTTTTAATGCTATTTGAAGTTTTGCGACAAAATCAGCTTTACCGTGTGCATAATTAGCTTCACGAATATTTGCACCAATACTTGTTGCAGAGCGTTCCAATTGATTTACAAGCGAACGATGACTTTTAATTGTTTCACTAAATTTTACTATTTCTATTGCAAACTCCATTGAAAGTTCACGAAGTTTTGATTCTTTCATACTCAACACCTCGTTTAGTTTTACAGTGAAATATTTGCCATTGTCAAATGTGAAATAATCTAACGATTATGAAATATTTTGTCAATAAACAAAATGTGAAATGAAATAAATCTAATAACACGCACAGCGTATTTCACATTACAAAGTAATATTTCACTTCGCAGAAATTTCACAAATCTACAATGATTTATTTCGTTGAAAAAAGACCATTCGTTAAGAATGGTCTTTTTTCTGGTGCTGGTGATCGGACTTGAACCGATACGATGTTGCCACCGAGGGATTTTAAGTCCCTTGCGTCTGCCTATTCCGCCACACCAGCATTACTTGAACAATTATACTCATT
>SVOI01000084.1 GCA_015066465.1 Oscillospiraceae bacterium | reverse complement strand
GCTAAGAGTGGTACAAAGTACAAATATTGCGTAAAAGCAAAAAATGGTAGTGCAGTAAGTGCTTATCTTACATCAAAATCAGTAAAAAGATAAACTTAAACCCCACGATAGAGAAATCTGTCGTGGGTTATTTTTGTGTATAAAAACACTTGTATTTTCTATGAAAACATATTATACTATATTATGTATATTTATGTAGTAATTTGGAGAGTGGAAAATGGCTCGTTATGGGTTCGATTTAGGGCGTAAAAATAAATTTGATTCAAAAAGAAAAAGATTATTTATAATATTGTTTTTGTGTTTTTGCTTGTTGCTTGGTACAGCTTCAACACTTTTGTTGTGGCGTTCATTAGATTATGATTTTAACAATATATTTGGTGGCGAAATTGAAGAGAGCACACTCCCACAGAACGAAGAAATAACAGAGGCGCCAGTATATGAAGGCAGGGCAGTATTTTTCCTTAGCGTAACGTCTGATGATAAATCAATTGTCAGATTTATAAATCTCATTTCTGTAGATCTTTTTGATAAAACTATAAGAGTTGTTCCGGTTGATGCTAATAAACAAATTCTTGATGGCACTATGACTCTTGCTGATGCAGTAGTAAAACAAAGCAGAGAGTTTTTAATAAATGAAGCAGAAAGTGTTTTGCATACAGAAATTGACCGTTATGTAATTCTTACCGAAACTGCTTACAAATCAATTTTTAATGTTTTTGGTGATGTAAACGTATTCCTTGAAGAAGAGGTTGCTTACGATACAGAAGATATGTTTTTGGAGCTCAAACGTGGTAAAAATACGCTTACACCTGAAAAAGCATATAAATATATGAAGTATGTTTCAAATACCTATTCAGGTTTAAAAGCATCTGAAAAAAATGCCGATATAATTGTTGCGGCTTTTTCTGAGTTTTATACGTTAGAAAACAATGAGAATTCAGAAGCGATTTTCACAAGAATAATAAATTATTGTGAAACAGATATTTCAATAGTTGATTATATTAATGTGAAAGATAAAGCTGGTTCTATTATACCAAATTCAAATAAAGAAAAATTAAGAGTATATGTTGCTGCAACAGTAACAGGCGGTGACTTGTACGCCGAGGAGGGTGAAGCGAATGAAAAATAAAAAGGTGCGTTTAGTAGCCATTGTTGTAGCAGTGGTGATTTTAGCTGGCGTGGTTTCTCTTAGCCTTCTCAACATTTTGTCAAACGTTTTAAAACCAGCCGATTTTTCATTTGTTGAAATTCCAAGTGGTGAAAATACAGGTTATTATCGCTATTCTTATAACGAACTTAATCAGAATGAACGTAATATTTATAATGTAATTTTGCAAAGCATTTATAATATGCCAGAAAGAATAGAAGTGCCAGCACTTGAAGATGGTGACCTTTTAAAAATCTTTGAAGCAATTTCTTATGATAACCCTGATTTGTTCTGCCTTGGTTTAACAAGTACGTTACAGCGTGAAGGTCAAAAAATCTATTTTGTGCCAGATTACATTATGACTTATGAAGAGTATTCAACAAAGCTCTCAAGTGCAAGAAGTATTGCTAATACAATAGCACAACAGGCAATGGCTTATTCAACTCAATATGAGCAGGAGTTATACGTTCACGATTATATTATTAATCATTGCACATATAACAGTAATACACAAAATACTAATGTAAATAATATGTATGGGTGTCTTGTTGAGGGGTATGCTTCTTGTGAAGGCTATTCACGTGCATTTCAATATATAATGAGTGCACTTAATATTGATAACAGATTAGTAACTGGTGAAGCGTCTGATGACGGTATAACATATATTGGTCATATGTGGAATTTTGTTGTTATAGATGGCAAAGGATATTTTGTAGACGTTACCTGGGATGACCCGAGTAGTGAAAACAGCGTTTTGCAACACACATATTTTAATGTTACAACTGAGCAGATTCTTTTAAGACACGCTAATATAAAGCAACCCATTCCTTTTTGTAATGATACAGAATCAAACTTCTTTCATAAAGAGGGGGCAGTGCTTTCTAAAACAAATGCCGATTCTTTGAAAGATTCGTTGGAAACTATTATTCTTAAATCAAAATATAGAGGGTATAATAGTGCTGAAATAAAATTTGATTCTCCTGAAGCACTTTCGTGGGCGATAGAAGAGTTTTTTACAAATGGTGTAGTTTATAGAAGCTACCAGATTACAGGACTTCTTAAAGATGAACCAAATGCTCAGGTTTATTACAGCGTAAATGAAGAATTGAATACTATTTGTATGTATTTCTGAGAAAGAAGAGATTTTTAATGGATAAAGAAAAAATTGAAAGAGCCGTAAGGGATATTTTAGAAGCAATAGGTGAGGACCCTGACAGAGAAGGTCTTAAAGAAACACCAAAAAGAGTTGCAAATATGTATGAAGAAATTTTAGGTGGAATAAATCAATCTGCTGAAGAACATCTTAAAATATTCAATGAACCTGGCAATGATGAAATGGTTATTGTCAGAGATATTCCGCTTTATTCTATGTGTGAGCATCATCTCTTACCATTTGTTGGTAAAGCGCATATTGCTTATATTCCAAATGAAGGTAGAATTATCGGTCTTTCTAAGCTTGCAAGAATTGTAAGCGTTTATGCAAAACGTTTGCAGGTTCAGGAAAGACTTACTGCCGAGGTAGCCGACTTTTTATATATAAAATTAGGTGCAAAGAGTGTTGCTGTTATTATTGAGGCAGAGCATCTTTGTATGACTATGCGCGGCGCTCGTGCCGCAGGGGCAAAAACAGAAACTTCAGCTTTAAGAGGTTACGTAAGAAACGATGCAAAACTTCGTGCAGAGGTAATGTCACTTCTTACAGGTGGCAGATGATGTTTTCTATATATAATAGTATAATAGAAAAACAACGCCCACTCGTTATGGGTATTCTGAATGTTACACCAGACTCTTTTTTTGAAGCTGGCAAAAGTTTTTTTGCAGAGTCAGCATTTAATCGTGCACTCCAGATTGAGAGTGATGGTGCAGATATTATAGATATTGGTGGTTGTTCAACTTCACCTGGGAAAAGCTTTGCTTCATTTGAGGAGGAGTTATCACGCCTTAAAACAGTTTTGCCACTTATTCCTGATACTGTCAATATTCCTGTTTCGGTAGATACCTTCAGACCCGAAATAGCCAAGTTTGCTTTAGAGAATGGCGTAGTGATTGTAAACGATGAGAGTGGTGTGTTTTCTAAAGAAATGGCATCACTTGTAAAAGAATATAACGCCAACTGGATTTTTATGCATACAGGAAACAAGACTTCATCTGAAGTGGCTGTTTACGAAAATGGCGTTGTCGAAAATGTACTTGAGTTTTTCAAATCAATGAAAGAACAGGCGCTTAACTTTGGTATAGCAGAAGATAAACTGTGTTTTGATTATGGAATTGGTTTTGGTAAAACCAGAGAAGATGACTTGACTCTTTTGAAGAATACCGATTTTTTTTCGGATTACAAACCTTTACTTGTAGGCGTTTCAAATAAAAGAGTTGTAGGACAAGCTACCGGCCGTGAGGTCACTGACAGGTTATTCGGTACTGTTTCTGCAGAAAGTGTAAGCGCATTTCTTGGTGCTGGTGTAATCAGGACACATAATGTTAAAGCGTGTGTTGATTCAGTCAATATGATAACTGCGATAAAAAAAGGTGGTTTTATTAATGGATAAAATATACATTAAAGATTTGACTTTAAAAGCTCACCACGGCGTATTACCCGAAGAAAAAGAAAATGGACAGCCATTTATTCTTGATATTACTATAACAGCAGATTTAGAGAAGGCACGTGAAAGTGATAATTTGAGTGATACTGTAAACTATGCTGAAATGATAGGTACAGTCAGTGCTGTGTTTATGAGCGAGAAGAATGATTTAATAGAACATGCGGCAGAAAGAGTAGCAGATGCTATTTTAAAAAAGTATAAAATGGTCGAAAGCGTAACTGTGTTTCTTAAAAAACCAGAAGCACCAATAAATGCGGATTTTGGTTACGTGGCTGTTGAAATAACAAAAACAAGGGGAGTATAAAGATGAGAAAAGCATTAATAGGTATTGGTAGTAATATCGGTGATAGAAAGGAGCATATTGACACTGCAATTGAAGCATTAAATCATATACCATCAGTTAAAGTGGCAAGAATGTCACCAATCTATGAAACAGAGCCTTGGGGCTATGTGAACCAAGAGAATTTCTATAATGCGGTAATTGAAGTTGAAACAAATCTTACTGCAAATACACTTTTAGGCGTATGCCTTGGTATTGAAGCTGGTATTGGAAGAATACGCAACATAAAGAATGGCCCGAGAGTATTAGATTTGGATTTGCTTCTTTTTGAAGGTCAGGAGTGTATGTCAGCAGAACTTACTTTACCTCATCCAAGAATGTTCGAACGTGACTTTGTTTTGATACCACTTCGTGATTTGTATCCTGAAATGAAAATTTATAAAAAATATAATTTAGTTCATTATTATGATATGCTTGAAGAAAGTAAAACGATGAAAAAATTGGAATTTTAAAGAATTTTTTAGGAAATTTCAATTGGTGAATATGTACATATAACTGCACATTCAAGTGTACAAAGTGCCTAAAACCCTTGTGTATCAAGGGTTTTGCTTTTTTTGACAAATACCGACACACCCGGTGGCGTTGAAGTTTGCAAATAAAAAAATAAAAAAACTTGAAAAAAAGTGTTGACAAACTCGTTTGAATTTGATATTATATGCAAGCACTCGAGAGAGCGAGAGCTCAGAGGGGTGCGAAACGAACCTTGAAAATTAAACAACGATAAAGAAAAACCCTTGAGA
>SVOI01000083.1 GCA_015066465.1 Oscillospiraceae bacterium | reverse complement strand
TATATTTAGGTAATAAAAGCGATTGCGAAGATGTGTTACAGGATGTATTTACTAAATATCTTACAGGTAAATATAAATTTAAAAATACTGAACACGAAAAAGCGTGGTTTATAAGGGTGACACAAAATAAGTGTTTGGATTATCTTAAAAAATCAGGTCGTAAAAATGTGTGTATTGATGACGTTAAAGAAACCGATACATACAATTATGACGAAACAGAGCAAGATATAATTTCAAAAGTAATTGCGTTACCAGTGAAATATAAATCAGCCATAATTCTTTATTATTACAATGATTATAGCGTAGAAGAAATATCAGAAACCTTAAAAATCAGCAAATCAGCTGTGAAAAAACGATTGCAACGAGGTAGAGATATATTAAAAATTGAATTGGAGGATTACGCAATATGAAAAAAGATGATTTTAAAAAATCTATAGATAATATAAACCCTGATGCATATATGGGTAACAGATTAAAAGCAAAAATTACTACTGATATGCCAGTAAGAAATAACAGACGAGTTACCGTCAGCATAACAGCATTTTGCCTTGCATTCGCAATTATATTTGGCGTTGCATTTTTAACACCACCAACTGCACCAACGAGCCAGACTACAACAGATAGTGCAGTTGTTGAGAAAAGAATAAACCCGTTTATAATAGTTGCAAGTGCCGCTGAAGTTCAGAATACAGAAGCAGGGGCAGAAAATAAAGTGTTAGAGTTAAATGAAGAATATCCGTATGAGATGTTTTTAAAAGTAAAGGATACAACCAATCTTTCAGATGAACAAAAGGGAGAATATGTGCTTGATTTAGCAGAAGATTTCGAGGAATATGGTCTTACTGAAAAAGTTTTTGATACAGCCAGGGCAATGGTTTGTTCAACTGAAAACATAGCACTTATACAATATGCGTTTAATGATTTTAAATTTGATTTAGAAAATATAGAAAATGCTAAATCAATAAATGTAAAGAATACTTCAAAATATGGTCAGATGGTACATCATTATAATTTACCTAAGTTCGGTGGACCAGAACATGGTAATGATATTACAATTAATAGTAAAGATTTCGATTTTGAAAAAAGTAGTTTCTACTGGGACCATACCGAAGAGATGGAAAAAGCATTTAATGAAAATATAAATACACCATTTTCAACTTTCAACGATACAATTACTTTTACAGTTGAATATAACGACGGCTCAAAAGCAATAGGCGTAGTTGACCTTGTTTTTGATGATAGTGGTAACGCTAAAGTTGTTTGTAGAAATTATGATTATGTTGCATAAGGGTTAATGTAAAAACTCGACTACGCCGAGATAGTTTTTGCTATCTCGGCGTAGTCTTTTGTTAATTCTCCCTCAATTTATCTTATACAGCAGCGCATTTTACTAAAAGTACAATGGCAGCTATAACAAGACCTAATGGTAAAAGAAGTATTGCACCGCCTGCAACAAAGAGAAGCACTACTAAAAGCGGTAAAGCAATTGCAAATAAAATTACTGCAATTATTTTTGCAACACCCCAGGTTAATTTGAATGCTAATTTAACTGCATAAAAGAAAAGTACAAGAGTTAATATGCTTATTATAATTTCTAACATTTTCTTCACTCCTTTATAGTTAAGAAATTTTAATTGATTGTTTTCTGCAACTCCCTTGTTGCATTTTTATAATATAATATTTTTTAAATAAAGTGAATTACAATAACTGCACATTCAGGTACCATAATATTACAAAAAGTGCAAAAAATAGGGGATTATCCGAATTAATCAGATAATCCCTTGATTTCGTTGTATTTTTCTAAGTTTATTTTTCCATCTGCTAACATTCTTTCAACCCAGAGTTGCAGAGTTTCAACCGTTATTGAAATTCGCTCTAATTCTTGTTGAATGAAAACAAAATCTTTAATTTCATCATCGTCTATATTACCGTCAGCGGTTATTTCAATAAGCCTTTCCTGACTTTTTTTCATAGAATTAAGTGAAGAAAGCATCTCTAAAACAATTTGTGCTAAATCCTTTGTTTTAATTTCAGGAACATATTTCTGACCGATTTCACACATTTTTGAGCAATAGTGGTTACAAAGAGATGGTTCTTTGTAAATTTCTGAAAGTAAAATAACTTCTTCAGGGTGAATATTAAATTTACCATTTTCAATTCTTTCGAGTCTTTCGTAAGTTAAAACTTGATTTCTTTTACTTGCCTCGTCACAGACTTCTTCACGTGTTAAATCTAACTTTTTTCGTAATTCTTTGTAAATTGTGTCAGCCATTTTCTTTCTCCAGTTATTGATTATAGTTTTATAATATCATTAAACAGGAATTAAATCAATATTTTATTATGTTGAAATTGTTGCAATTAAATGATATAATTAAACAAAATGTTGAAAGGGAATAGTTATGAGACTTTTTGTTGACGACACAAGAGAATATCCTAATGGTTATCAGTGTTGCAGAGATGCAAATACAGCAATCACACTTTTGTCAGTTGTGAAGTTTGAGCATATTTCTTTAGATTATAGTTTAGGTAAAGATAGAAAAACAGGTCTTGATATTCTTATATGGATGAAAGAGCATGATGTTTTTGTACCTGAAATAAATATTCACAGTAACAATATAAAGGGAATAGAAAAAATGAGAAAATATTGTGATGAAAATTTTCCCGATAGCAAAATTACAGAATATACATTACCGAAATAATGAGGTGAATTTATGGCAGCACTAATAGAAAAAGCAAAATCTACAATAGGTTTAGCCAAAAAATACTGGCACGAGCCACCAAAGGGGAATTATATTTCATATAAAGAAATTGCATCGTTAAGTGGTGCTGGTTTTGGCGTTTATTGGGCAACACTTTTGCCTATGGCTATAGCACTTAATGCCTCTAATTTTTTAGTAGGTGCGTGTATTGGTTTAAAACCAATGGATTTACAAATAATGCTCAATATTGCAAATATAATCGGCATTCCTTTAGGTATTTTTCGTAGCTGGTATTACGACAACCATAAATTAAAGGGCGGTAAATTCCTGCCATTTATACAAATGTCGGTAGTACCAATGGTTCTTGTTTCTACAATTTTTGTGTGGCTACCGTATGAAAGCTTCAGTTATATTTTAAAAGCAATTGTTGTAGAAATAATGTATCTGCTTTTAAATGTATTTTTATGTTTTTATAATGAAAGCTATACATATTTTCAGCAAATTATAACCCCTGATGCTCAGGAAAGAACTACAGTAATGAGCATTTCTCAGGTTATTTATTCATTAGCCCCAACAATTACAAACTTGTTTATTCCATTGCTTGCAGTTCTTACTGGTGGACTTAATAATATCTGGACTTATAGAATAATTTACCCTATATTTACTGTAATAGGTATGTTTATAAGCCTGATTTTCTTTTCAAAGGTTAAAGAACGACTTGTTTTACCTAAGAAAAAATTGGAACCAGTAAGAATGTTTGATGCTATAAGAGAGGTAGCTAAAAATAAATATTACTGGATTATTCAGTCGGCAAACTGGGTAGTGTTTTTAGAATCAGGCTATGGCGTGGTTTTGGGTTGGTCTTTTGTTTATGCTTTCGGGGGTAAATATCAGGCATCGCTCGGTATTGCTAATACAGTCATAGGTAATGCGGCACTCTGGTCAATGCTTTTAGCCCCAATAGTAATTAAAAAGATTGGTAAACGAAATCTTTTAATTACAGCTAACGCAATAAACGTTTTCGTGCTTTTGGCACTTTATTTTGTTTATGAAAATCTTTTGCTTATTTGTGTTATATGGTATATAAATACTTTTATAAACACATTCTGGAATATAGTTCAGCACAATATTAATGCAGATATGCGAGATTATCATCAATGGAAAACCGGTGTAAGAGTAGACGGACTTTTCGGGCCACTCGGTATGATTGGTACTGTTATAGGCTTTTTTACAGGTATGGTTTATCCTGCAGTATATGAAAAAATGGGTCTTTTAGAAGATTATAATGTGCTCTACGATGATAATATAAGAAATAATCTTTTTGAGGTTTTAATTCTTCTTTCTGCACTTGGTGCATTTCTTAATCTTATTCCATTCTGTTTTTACGACCTTACTGAGAATAAGCACAAAGCGTACGTTGGTGTACTTAAAATTCGTGCTATGTTTGAAAACTATTCTTTGGGCGTTTTAGAGGATGATGAATTAAAAGACGTAATGGCTATAATTTTGCAGGCTAAAGAGCTTTTTGGAAAAGAAAAACTTCCACTTGATAAATCAGAGTTGAAATCTGCAAGAAAAATGAGTAAAAAAACTCAGGAAGAAAAAGAATTAAGAAAAGAAGCAATTAAAAGTGCAAAGAAAAAGCTTGCCGAAATAAAAGAAACTAATCTTGCTATAGAAAGAGCTTCAATAATAATTGAGGATTTAGAAAAATTTACAACCGAAGCAGGTATAAGGCGAGTTTTAAATGCAAAAGAGGATTTTGCTAAGGGTGAAGGTTTTGTTTTTGATGATGCTAAAAATCAGTTGAGAATAGCAAAAAAACTATCTCGCAAAACAAAAGAAGAAAAAGAAATTCGTGCTAATGAAATCAAACGTGCTAAAGCAAAAAAAGAAGCACTTGCTCTTGTAAAAAAATATGGTAAAGAAAATATAAAAGAACCAAATACTTTTGAAAAAGAAGAAATTTTAAATAGAGAAACAAAAAATTTCAAAGAGAGTATGAAACAGAGAAAAGATTTAAGAGCTTACCTTAAAAAAGAGTCAATTTATTTAAGGGTTACAAAGCCTTATAGAGAAGCAGAAAATTTAATTGAACAATCTCGAAATTATACTCATTATGAAGAATTGGTTGAGAAATATGAAGCTTTAGCTATATGAAAAGAGGCTGTAAAAAAACGCTAAGTTTTTTTACAGCCTCTTTTTAGGGGATAGGAAAAAAAGATGCAGAACGGACAAATCGAACAAAAACAAGGCTTTAGTCTTGTTTTTGCTTGCCCGAAGGCGTACATAGGTACGTCGAGTGGTGAGATT
>SVOI01000082.1 GCA_015066465.1 Oscillospiraceae bacterium | reverse complement strand
CGTTAAAATACTCGCAAATCCGTAAAGGATTCGCTCCGTTTTTGCCTTGATTGACCATAAATCCGTTCTATAAAAAATCTTCGACCTATAAAGCGAAAGATTTTTATTGGATTTTTGGTGTTGAGGGCGAAGAAAGGCTGACGCCTTGCAAAACCGAAACGCCGAAAAGACTTGAAAATACTCGCTTTTAGGCAGGTTCGGATAACTCATTTCACCCTAAAGGAGTGTTATTATGTTCAAACACGAAAAACAACTTTTTCACCCTGTTGAAATTGAAAGGCCAAACCCGCAATATGCTGCACTTTTGCAAGAGCAATTAGGTGGTGCAAATGGCGAACTTAAAGCCGCAATGCAGTATATGTCACAAAGTTTCAGAATTAAAGACCCTGAAATAAAAGATTTATTTTTAGATATTGCCGCTGAAGAATTAGGTCATATGGAAATGATTGCGCAGACTATTAATCTTTTAAATGGTCACGATGTTGATGCTTCTAAAGTGCCTGCAGGAGAAATTCAGACTCACGTTCTTTTAGGACTTAACCCCGGGTTAATAAATGCTTCTGGCTACTCGTGGACTGGTGACTATGTTACTGTAACTGGTGACCTCTGTGCAGATTTACTTTCTAACATTGCATCTGAGCAGAGAGCCAAAGTAGTTTATGAATATCTTTACAGACAAATTGACGATAAAAAAGTTAAAGAAACTATTGATTTTCTTTTAAACAGAGAAGAAGCACACAACGCTATGTTCCGCGAAGCATTCAACAAAGTTCAGAATAGCGGTTCAAATCAGGATTTTGGCACGACCAAGGCTGCTAAAATGTATTTCAGTATGTCAGAGCCGTCGCCAAAGGACAGTAATTTTGAAGAATTCAAAAGCACACCACCATCATTCAACTAAAAATAGTCCCCGAAAACAGTTTTCTGTTCTCGGGGATTGTTATTTTACATAATCACCATATATTTATATAAAATTTTGTAAGAACTATTTATTCAAATTTTTATGTAAAGTGATATAATATATACATTCAAAAATATTCGGAGTGATTTTATGAGTGACAAAAAACTCTACATTTTAACTTATGACCATGGTGGTTATGTTCTCTGGAAAGACGAAGTTAAACCACGACTTTTAAAAATCTTTGATTGGTTAGAAAAATATCCAAAACTTAGAATCGGTCTTGACTATGAATCTTTCACATTTGATGAATTTTCAAAATGTGATAAAGAGGTTGTTGACTTAATTAAAAAATTATTAGAAAAATATCCTGACAGAGTTGGTCTTGGTGCTACTACTTATGGTCAGCCATTGTCACTCACAATAAATGACGAGTCAAATGCTCGTCAACTCTCTTATGCAGTAAAAACAAACTTGCATTATTTTAATAAAACACCCGACGTTTATGCAATTTCTGAATTCGCTTTAAATAACCAGACGCCCCAGCTTATTTCTCAGTGTGGCTACAAAGCGGCTCTTTTACGCTCTCACGTTATGGGCTACGGCTACCCTAAAACTTACGACAGTGCATGGGGTAAATGGATAGGTAAAGACGGCACAGAAATTCCCGCAGTACCAACATACGACAAGCAAGGCAGAGGCTACAACTGCACAACTGTTGACAACTGGATTTTGTCACGCTGGCCAGTTGATTCTGACCTTTATTCTTTAGAAGATTTTAAAGAAATGTTTAAAAAATACTCCCCTCTCTTAGCTTCAAGATATGACGATTTAACTCAACCTATAGAGGAAGTTACTGCCGAAATTGAAAAACACGATGATTACGAATATGCACTTCTTGAAGATGTTCCATCTATTTATGGTGAACCCATAGACGAATACAGAACAACTGACAACGATTTTCACGTGCAGATGCCTTGGGGTTATTGTGGTAATGAAATTTTTAACGGTTGCCGTCAAGGTGAGGTAAATGCAGTAGAAGCTGAAAGACTTAATGCATTTTCTTGTCTTCTTGGTGGTAAATCTTTTGAAGAAAAAAGTGAAGAAGCGTGGAAATATATTCTCGCAGCAGAGCACCACGATGTTACAATCTGTGGACTTTTAGACCTGTCACGTAGATTTATTCCAACATCATTAAACGCTTCTGCTTTTGTTAAAGATAACTCTTTAAAATACATAAAAGAAAAATTTGCCGATAAAAATAGTGACTCCATTGTTGTTATAAATCACCATTCGTTTGACATTTGTGAATACATAGAAATTCCAGTAGAAACTGACGTTGCTGTATTTGATGGTAGCAAAAAACTCGAATGCGAAATAATCGAGAAAAATAATAAAAAGACGATTAGAGCGAAAGTGTGTGTACCTGCATTTTCTATTAAACGACTCACTTTGAAAAATGTTGATATTGAAGAGAACAGCTTGTTCTCATACAACGAAGAAACTTGTGAACTCACCACACCTTGCTACAAAATTAAGTTAACCGAAGAAGGTATTGCATATATTAAAGATGTTGCTACTGACAAGGTTTTAACTGGTAACGGCACAGGTGAGCTTTTCACAGGTAACATTAATGGTGTTGATTCTGCTTCAAAAGGTGAATGGACTGTTGAAACCTTCAAAAATTCCGCTATTGCAACACAAAAAGGTGAAATTGGTGGAATTCCATTTGAATTCACAATGACTTTTATTGGCAAATCAAAAAGAATTGACTGCAAAACAAAGGTTACAATGAACAATGAGCTTGTTGGCAGAACTGACGTAACACAAGGCAGACCTGTTCCATTTACACTTAACGGTCACCACCACGAAGATAAGCTTTGCCTTTCTCTTAACGTGAATTTAAGTAAAGACCGTAAAATGTTCCGCGATTTACCTTACTCAATTTCAGAATGGAATGGTGATTTAAGAAAAACTGAAAAATACTGGTACCCGAATGATGATATTCTTATTGACACAGAAGTTTCACCTGAAGAATCATTTAACAACACAACATATTTCCACGGAATTTACTGGCTTTGCCTTCGTGACAAAGAAAATGGTCTTGCGGTATTTAACAAAGGTTGTATGGGTTCTGCAGTTAATGGCAACCACCTTTTAATTCCACTTATTTATTCAAATGAATATATGTGTGGCACAAGAATTTTAGAAGGTGTTTTTGAAAACGAATTTGCAATTTTCCCTTTCAGTGCCAAAATGAATAACGTAGAATTACACAAAGCGGCACTTTGCTACGTTCAGCCGTTAGTTTCTGTTACTGTAAACAAAGGAAACGGCAAATTTAATACTATTAAATTTATTGATTTTAAAACAGCTAATGAGCAAGTCGTTTTAACTGCTCTTTACCCTGAAAACGATTATATTTTAGCAAGATTCTGTAATTATTCTGACAATAACTCTTCTGCTGAAATCAATTCTCCTTTCGGTAAAATTGTTGCAGAAACAGACTTACTTGGTAACGATTTAAAATCTGTTACAGATGGCAAATTAGAGTTTCACCCTTGGGAAATTAAAACAATAAAGATTGTAAAGGACTAATATTATGGCAGACACAAAACCAATTATAGAGCTTGAGCTTTATATAATCCGCCACGGACAGAGTATGGGTAATATTGAACGAAATACAGACGGACTTTCTATAACAGATTTGCACGACCCGAGACTTACAGAGCTCGGCAAAAAACAGGCTGTTGCTTGCGGTGAAAGATTTAAAAACACAGAATTTGATGCGGTGTATTCGAGTGCGCTATTAAGAGCGGTAGAAACTGCAACAGAAATTATAAAAAAACAACCAGAAGAAAAAATTTTAAAAGTGTTACCATATTTAACAGAAGCTGGCGTTTCGCCTGAATATAGTCACTCATCATTTACTGAAATAAATAAAATTAATAAAAATGCAGTTTTAGCAGATGACATAGACCCTGCACAATCACTTTTTTATTATAACAGCACAAGTGATGAATCAGATTTATTTGAAAGAGCAGAAAAAGCGATTGAATATATAAAATCTCATCAACGAGAAGGCGAAAAAATCGCAATTGTAAGCCACGCGGCGTTTATTACTTATTTAGTATTCTCTTTAATGGGTTACAAAAAAGAATGCCCCTTTTATGATTTAGACTTTAAAAACACAGGTGTTACAAAAGTCACAATTTACAAAAAAGGCACTAATAAATATGGCGACATTGTTTTTGAATTTATAAACGACACTTCACATTTATTCAAGGGGGACTTCTGATTATGAAAAAACGCTTTTTTTCACTTCTTATTGCACCAATTTTACTTGGGTGCATAAGCACACCTGCTTTTGCTTCTAACACAAAAGCAAATCTTTACGATATGTATTCAGATAATATGCTCTTCCAGCAAAATGCAATATCAAAAATTTCTGGTACTGCTACCAGCGGAAGTAAAATTGAAATTGAAATTTATAACAGCAAAAATGAAAAAATTCTTTCTTCTTCTACAAAAGCCAAAAACAACAGCTTCTCTGTTGAATTCTTAGCTCCCAAAGGAAGCTTTGAAAGCTATTCAATTACAATTAAGGAAAATGGAAAAGAATTCAGAACACTTAAAAACGTTGTTTTTGGTGAATTATGGATTGCAAGCGGTCAGAGTAATATGCACTATCCTTTAGGTCAGGAAAAAACTATAAGAACCCTTGAGGATTTAAGTGCATTTAAGGCTTCACCATATATCCGCTCAATGATTATGCCAACCTATGATGCCACAATCGATGGTAAAAGCTATTACGAAACTCTCCCCTACGCTCCACAAAAGGATGTAAAAGGCGCTTCATGGATAACAGGTGATAGCGAAAATGTAGCTGGAATGTCTGCTGTGGGTTACTTTTTTGCAAACAAAATGCTTGATGACTTAAATGTGCCTATTGGTATTATTAATGCACCGTTAGGTGGCACACCTATTGCGACCTGGCTTTCAAGAGAAGCAATAGATGAAAATGAGAAAATTAAAAATACTCTTACAGAAACCGGATTTTATATAGACAAATCCTCTTGGGGTGCTACTCAGGATATTTACCGTGATTTAACACTT
>SVOI01000033.1 GCA_015066465.1 Oscillospiraceae bacterium | reverse complement strand
ACAGCTTACCACAAAGATGCTCCTAATTGGACACCAGAAAACCCAGCGTTAGGTCAGTGCGCTATAACAGCACTTCTGTTTAATGAATACTTCGGAGGAAAAATATTTAGTGGAGTGTCAGAAACAGATATAGTACACTATTGGAATAAAATTTTAGGAATAAAAGTAGATCTTACAAAGCAACAATTTCAAAGCAATTTAATCTTCAAAAATGTTACCTATTGGAATAGAGATGATCTTTTAGAAACAGGTAATGTTGCTGAACGTTATAACATTCTTAAGCAGCGTATGTTGGAAAATTATAAGGAGCTTTGATTTGTATCTCAACAATCCATTTGAATTTTTTCTTTGATTTTATATGTGTGTTTATGACATAGTCATATAACTAAAGTTGCACATCTACCACTCTTGATTAGATGTGCAACTTTTTTGTTTAATATTTCACTGACAAATAGAAGATTTATTTAGTGTTTATAAGTGCTTTTTTATATAGTATCGTGATGCGAATTGCTCCTATAAAAATATTACTTCTGTGCTAACTAGTTCGATTACACGCTCTCGGATGTTGTTAATCTTTTGAATCCATTTCATTTGGTCGGTTGATTTGAGCTGTTCGGTGATGCCTTCTTTTTCGGCGTGTTCTTTTACGAGCCGAGAAAAGAGATCCTGTGCTTGTTCTTCGACGTCTGCAAGGTGGGAATGGAGCTTGCCGGAAGTGAACAGGTTATGGTACATAACTTTGCGATGGTGCTTTAGGTAGTGTAAGCGGCGTTGTCCCCATACGCCGATCGGGCGGGTGTCAGTTTCTTCTACGGTTAGGTTGGGTAAGCGGTAGTCGCCCTGCATTATGTAAGTGCCACCGAGTTGTTCGAATAATGTTTTCATATAGCAAAACCTCCTTTGTGCTTTGATTGTACCAGAGGAGGTTTGGTTTTGCGAATGTGCGATTTTTAAATTTGCAGACGGGTATTAGGGAGTCCCTAACGAGTACTGTTTTACGAAAGCTGGAGTATAAACAGTCTGCTCGCTAAGATGATACAGATATTTTCGCCCAAACAAAAAAGAAGCACAGCGGACAGAGCTTTCATTCTATCTGCTGTGCTTTTTGAATTGATTTTATTCTTTTAATAAGTCCTCAAAGGGCGTTTCGGTTGAGATAAAAGCATCATATGCGAAGTTGGCACCGAGGCGAAAACCCATAATAAAGCTGTCAAGATTTGATTCGCCATTGACGACACTCCACGCATTTGCAAAGTCAAGAAACCATTTCTTCGGCTCGTCAGTCAGAGCGTTTGTGAGCAGTTCTTCGGTCTTTGTAAGGACTGCCATTTCCTTTTGAACCGTCTTATTTTGCTTCGTGCTACGTGCCTGCGGATCGATATTTCCGTAATAAAATTCTTCTATAAACCGTGCCATAGTCAGCACCTCCTTATGCCTAAAGTTTAGCAAAAGGAGAAACAGCCTGCGACTATACGAATTTTAAAATCGCACATTAATTCCTTAACTATTGTGTGTTTGTTGAGTTTTTTGTAGATTTATGATATAATAAAGCAAATAATTTAGGAGAGATTAATATGGATTTGTTACCTAAGAGCGGCAACTTAAAAGAGTTATCAAAGAGCGATGCTTTTTTAAAAATTATATTATTTTTATTTTATAGTGATGCAAAAAACAAAGCAAATAAAGAATGGAAAAAATTTAGCGATAACTTGTTTTACGGAAATCGTTTTTCCTCCAACAGTAGCATTATAAATGAATTACACAACAAAGCAGATGTAGCTACATATATGATTCCTGCAGGGGAAGTATTATACAGAGCAAGAATTTTCAATGAAGACATAATGGATAGTTTTGTTAGGGGATATGTTTGGCCAAAAGAAAATGATTCAGAGGGGTTAGATAGCATTCCGAAATTAAATTTAAATGCATCTCAAGTTTTGCCTCTTATTGTTACTGCAAACCCCAAAGCAGGCTTTACATATATACAAGAAGCATATAACCAATGGAAAAGAAAAAAATTCAAAGGATACGATAGTAAGCAATCAGGACCTCCACCCAAGGAAAAAACGCCGGCAGGAAGAGCTAATCCTGAATGTATTAGATATTTATATTTATGCGAAGATGCGCAGACTCCGGTTTATGAAGTACATCCTACAATAGGACAAGAAGTAAGTATAGCAAGATTTAAAACAAAGAAGCCTTTAAAGATTTACGATCTTACTCTTAGCCTACCGAATAAGCATAAAAATCCAGATTATGACACTCCAAGTTTATATGATGCTATTGGTAAAAACTTTTCTATTCCAAACACTGGAGAAGCAATTCAATATTTACCAACACAATATATAAGCGAAGAAATCAAGAAACTTGGCTTTGATGGCTTGAGGTTTAACAGTTCATTACGGCAAGGTGGAATAAATGTAGTGTTGTTTGATCCTGAGGTTTGTAACGTGCAATCCTCCGACATTGTAAAAGTCGATAGTATCGAAATCAAAACTCGAAAACCTGACGTCTATAGTTTAGAGAGTTTGGATGCATCAATATTAGATATCTAAATCAAAAAGTTCTTACTGCAACAGTTAGTAAGAACTTTTTCTTTTTAATCATCCCACTTTCTGCCCGGTACGGCTTCCATACCGAACATAGCAAGAGCTTGGTTGACTTTATCCATACGGAGTGTTTCTTTGCCGCTTTCAAGTTCTCTGATGAAGCGAACACCAAGGCCTGACAGTTCGGCAAACCTTTCACGGCTTAAATGAGCCGCCTTTCTTTGCATTTTTACGAATTCTGCTATTTTATTCATAATCTCAACAGTCCCGATCGGGTACACTTTTTCGATTACACCTCTCAAAGCTATCCCGATTTTGCGGTATATTTGCACCTCGCTTTCTATGTTTGTTTACGGGTGCATTTTAGCAGAAAATTTGAGCTATAACAAACGTGCGAACATACAAAAAGCCCACTACCGAATTTCTTCGATAGTGGGCTAAATGCTTGATTTTACTAGCTAAATCCACACTTCAACGGTTATATCATTAAAGGAGTGGAGTCGCTGGTTCGGGCGGAATGCTTTGATGAAATCTTCGGCATTTTCCCGATTCAGTTGGAACTGAAATGCTCGGATTTTTCCGATTACTTCATTTCCTTTATAGCTGCCTGAGCTGCTGCGAGACGAGCGATCGGCACACGGAATGGAGAGCATGAAACGTAGTTGAGACCAATCTTGTGACAGAATTCAACTGAAACAGGGTCACCACCGTGCTCACCGCAGATACCGTAGTGGAGGTTTCTGCCGCTTGCTTTACCTTTTTCAACTGCCATTTCCATAAGAGCACCAACACCGTTTTGGTCGAGCTTTGCAAATGGGTCATTTTCAAAGATTTTGCTGTCATAGTAAGCTGTAAGGAACTTACCAGCGTCATCACGGCTGAAGCCGTATGTCATCTGTGTTAAGTCGTTTGTACCGAAGCAGAAGAAGTCAGCGTTCTGAGCGATTTCGTCAGCTGTGATACAAGCTCTTGGAATTTCGATCATTGTACCAACTTCATATTTGAGGTCAGCGCCTGCAGCTGCGATTTCAGCATCAGCAGTTTTAACAACGATATCCTTAACGTATTTAAGTTCTTTAACTTCACCAACAAGTGGAATCATGATTTCTGGAACGAGGTTCCAATCAGCATGAGCTTTCTTAACGTTGATTGCTGCACGGATAACAGCCTTTGTTTGCATTGCTGCAATTTCAGGATATGTTACTGCAAGACGGCAACCACGGTGACCCATCATTGGGTTGAACTCATGGAGAGAAGCAATAATTGCTTTAATATCTGCAACTGATTTGCCCTGAGCATCTGCAAGAGCTTTGATGTCAGCTTCTTCAGTAGGAACGAACTCATGAAGAGGTGGGTCAAGGAAACGAATTGTAACTGGGTTACCTTCGAGTGCTTCGTAAAGTTTTTCGAAGTCGCCTTGTTGATAAGGAAGAATCTTATCAAGAGCTGCTTCTCTTTCTTCAACTGTATCAGCACAAATCATTTCACGGAATGCAGCAATTCTGTCTGCTTCGAAGAACATGTGCTCTGTACGGCAAAGACCGATACCTTCTGCACCGAGTTCACGAGCTTTCTTAGCATCTGCTGGAGTATCAGCATTTGTACGAACTTTAAGAGTTCTGTATTTATCTGCCCAATCCATAATTCTACCGAATTCACCAGCGATTTCAGCATCTACTGTTGGAATGATACCGTCGTAGATAGCACCTGTTGAACCATCGATTGAAATGTAATCGCCTTCTTTATATGTTTTACCAGCGAGTTCGAATTTTTTGTTTTCTTCATCCATTTTGATTTCGCCGCAACCAGATACACAGCAAGTACCCATACCACGAGCAACAACAGCTGCGTGAGATGTCATACCGCCACGAACTGTGAGGATACCCTGAGAAGCTTTCATACCTGTAATATCTTCAGGTGATGTTTCAAGACGAACAAGAACAACTTTTTCGCCTCTTGCATTCCAAGCTTCAGCATCTTCAGCTGTGAAAACAACTTTACCGCAAGCAGCACCAGGAGAAGCACCAAGACCTCTACCAGCTGGTGTAGCAGCTTTAAGAGCAGCAGCGTCGAATTGTGGGTGGAGAAGTGTGTCAAGGTTACGTGGGTCGATCATAGCAACAGCCTTTTTCTCATCAATCATGCCTTCGTCAACGAGGTCACAAGCGATTTTGAGAGCAGCCTTTGCAGTTCTCTTACCATTTCTTGTCTGGAGCATATAGAGTTTACCAGCTTCAACTGTAAATTCCATATCCTGCATATCTCTGTAGTGATCTTCAAGAGTAGCACAAACTTTTTCGAATTGTGCGAAAGCTTCTGGGAATTTTTCAGCCATCTGAGCGATTGGCATTGGTGTACGAACACCAGCAACAACGTCTTCACCTTGTGCGTTTACAAGGAATTCGCCCATAAGACCTCTTTCACCTGTAGCAGGGTCACGAGTAAATGCAACACCTGTACCACAGTCGTCACCCATGTTACCGAAAGCCATAGCCTGAACGTTAACAGCTGTACCCCATGAGTAAGGGATATCGTTGTCACGACGGTAAACGTTTGCACGAGGGTTGTCCCATGAACGGAAAACAGCTTCAACAGCACCCATAAGTTGTTCTTTTGGATCTGTTGGGAAGTCTTTACCAATCTTTGATTTGTATTCTGCTTTGAATTGGCTTGCGAGTTCTTTAAGGTCATCAGCTGTAAGCTCGATATCCTGAGTAACACCTTTAGCTTCTTTCATTTCGTCAATGAGTTGTTCGAAATATTTCTTACCAACTTCCATAACAACGTCTGAATACATCTGAATAAATCTTCTGTAGCAGTCCCAAGCCCAACGAGCGTTACCTGATTTTGTAGCCATAACGTTAACAACGTCTTCGTTAAGACCTAAGTTAAGGATTGTATCCATCATACCAGGCATTGATGCACGAGCACCTGAACGAACTGAAACGAGAAGTGGGTTTTCTAAATCGCCGAATTTTTTACCTACAACGCCTTCCATTTTAACGATGTATTCCATAATCTGAGCCTGGATTTCATCGTTGATCTTTCTGCCGTCCTCATAATATTGAGTACAAGCCTCTGTAGAAATTGTAAAACCTTGAGGAACAGGAAGACCTATGTTAGTCATTTCTGCAAGGTTAGCACCTTTACCGCCGAGAAGTTCACGCATTGAAGCGTCGCCCTCGGAGAATAAATAAACGTACTTTTTGCTCATAGTTTACCTCCAAAAATAAATTATTAATATATTTGAGTATCTGCTTTATTTTAAAGCAACATAACACCAAAAGTAATTATATCAAAATTCTACTTTTTTTTCCATAGTATAAAAATAAAAATATGTAAAAATAGTTTGTTATTTTTTAGTCAACATAACTAAACCACACAAAAAATCACTCTCTACCCTCAAGCCCGAGCCTGCTCCAATCAAAAAGCTCGCCTGGGTCAGATTTATGCGGGCTGAATTCTTCGTGACCTATAATTCTATCTTTATTTTTTGGTATTCCATATCTCTCACAAAGTTCTGTAAGAAGCAGGTTAAGTGACTCATATTGTTCGTCGGTAAAACCCTTAAGACTATCATCTAAGGAATCATAGGTTTCACCGTCAATATACTGAGCCATATCTGCTTTAGAGCCTATCGCCATAAGTTCAATACCAATAGAATAGAAATTCATTTTATTTGTATATTTAGGGTTGTCTAAAAACTCCCCTTCGCCAGCGTGCCAGGCACAGCGGTTTTCGGGTAACATACAAATAATGTTACCCTCTCTGTCGATAATGTAATTTATGCCAACGCCATCTTCCATAAAAATATCTCTCACGATATCTTTATTGTAAGGATCCTCTCTCGAAACAACAACACCGTTCATAAAGTGAATCATTATAAACTCTGGCATATATTCACGTTCCCATGAAGACGTTTCAAAGTCTATATAACGAATAGCCGCTAAATCTGAGACAATTTCCTGCTTAAAAACATCTGGCAAGGTTCTTGCCATAGGAATTTTGCTTTCTATCACAGGCAGTTTTTTATTTTCGGTTGTTTGCACACCAAGATATTCTTTTAACGGTTTATTACATCCACCCGAGATTATAAAAAACGCAAGAAGAAACAGTACAAAAAACTTCTTCATATTTCCATTCACCCAATTATTGATGCTCACCCTGAGTCAAAGAAGTAATAGATATAAGGTTAAAGCCACCGTCAGCAGTTTCTTTTAACGTAATTTCCATATATTTATCTGGCTGAGCTGCTGCAATAGTGCCATCAACAGCAACCTCAATATTACTTGTTCCTATATAACCAACCTTAAGAGTTACGAGACCACCGGTTTTTTTAGCAGATTCAATTCTCGCTGTAAATGGTGGAACAACACCTGTAAGCGGAACATAATAACAGTTAGTTGTAGCGTCATATTGGAATTCGTAACCATACCCCTGAACAGTAGCGTGAACAATCTGAACGTCATTACCAAACATAGTTTTAAAGCTTTGTTCAACGTCTCTTGCAGGAACAACCATACCAAGCTCTGTAACGTCATAATCATCTGTTTTAACTTCAGCAGTAAGAAGTGAACATACCGCTATATTAAGAAGGTCATCAAAATCCGCTTTTGTTATATCTGTAAACGGGTCAGGGTCGATACCTACAACCCACGTAAGATATTTAGTATATTTTGAATAATCGTCTGCTTCTGTAACCTTATCTACAATCATATCCTTTACAAAAGAACCGACCGAAACAACACCTATTATTGCAAAAATCAAAACTATAAGACCAACAATAAACGGAGATTTTTTCTTTTTTTCTTTTACTTCAACCTCTTGCACAAGTTGTTCGTTAATATCGCTCATTTTCTCACCCTTTCAAGTGGATTAAGGCGACGGGAGTCGAACCCCGTACGCCTAAAATTTAAATCTTTCGGCACATTAAGCCGTTTTTTGTCTTGTTATACGTCAGTATGACTGCGCCAAAGAAACACCTTACTGCACCAAAATCTTTACAATTTTAGGTGCGAGCAGTTTTGTAAGACAAAAAAAATTTCAGTAACAAGGAAAAACTCGCAGGAATACTGTCGTATTTCAAGAGTTTTGACGATGTTAGTGGGAATTTTTGTCTTCCAAAACCGTGCGGTGTTCGGCTCCCGTCGCCTTACCTTTTCATTATATTATATCAATAAGGTAAATGCAAGGGAAAAATGCAGAACACTGAGCCAATATAGTGCTGAGTGCAAAGTGCTGAGTGCTGAGTTTCGGGGCTACGCCGTAATTATAATAATTGGTTGTAATAGTTAATTTGCATTTTCATTTGTATCAATGGTGGGTAAGTCAGTATTATAAAAACAAAGTACACCCTATTGTTTTAGATTTAATAATAATCTTTAAATGAAAGAATGTGGTTTTTGTTATACACTTTAATTATAATCAAGCCGTAAGGCTTCCTTAACTCAGCACTTTGCACTAAGCACTCAGCACTAAAAAAGCACTATCGTTTTCACGATAGTGCTTTTTATTAATCAAACTTAGTTTACAGATGAAACAAGGTCAATAAATGCTTTTGCAAATGTTGAGCCTGAGTGTTTGCTGATAGCATTAACTTCTTCATTTTCGCCCATAAGTGAGTGATATTCGTTATCTGCAAGAACGTAACCAGCCTGGTCATTAGCAAGACCAAATACTAAAACGTTTTCGCAATCTGTAATATCCTTAAGCGCTGGGTAATCCCAAGACTCACCATTCCAGCTATCCTGAGGCTTTGTAACATTGCCAAAGAAAATACCTGGTTCAAATTCACCTGGTGCAAAGAACACTGCAACCTCGTTGCCAAGTTCCATATAACCGATTTCTGAAACAAGTGTGTAATCTTCACCATCTTTAAGAACAACTGCACCTAAAATACCTTCACGACAAGCAAGAGTAAGAATTCCGTTATCAACAGGAACCATAACTTCTTGGTGTACTATATTAAGAACAGGGTCGAGTTTGATTTCGTTATTAATCCCTCTTACTTTGTCAGCAATAGCATTTGCATAATATGTAATATTGTTTAAGTCTGATTCGCCTTCAACGTTTGTTAATTCGCCTTCTGTTGTAATAGCGAGCTCTGCACCCATTACAAATACAACATTTGCGCCTTCTTTTTCATTGATGTTTTTCTCAATGTAGTAAGGATAGTCAGCTGAAAGAATATCAGGACCTGCACCGTAACCTGTGCAGTGCATACCAGCTTCTAAAATCCAGGTTTCTTCAGAACCATCGTTTGGAGTGAAGCGGAGTCTGTGAATATTCTCATCAAATGACTGAGGGTCACGCTTATCTCTGATATACTCTTTAATATTAGCATAACCGTAGTTAAGAGTACCTTCTGTCATATCGTTAACAGCTTCTTCAACACAAGCAACTGTTGTTGTGTAGAGATTCTCCATAAACTCTGGATTCTTAGTTACCATATAATCATCAAGAAGGTTTTCATCGAAAACCAAACCTGAACCAGCATTACCTGTGTTAGTAACAAGAGCCTTGAGAAGTGGAACGTTCATACCAAGAGTATCAATACAAGAGTGCTGATGAAGAACTGAAACGTTCATACTGATAATATTATTAGCTTTTGCAAATTCTTCGAGTCTTCCACGAATAATCTCAACGTCGCCTCTTGCAAAGCCGAAGCCGTCGATTACAGCGTGAACAACTGTACCACTTACGCCGTCACTGAGAGCGTAAACTCTGACTCTCTGGTCGTCATAAACAGCTCTTGGAACTCTGCCTTCAAATACTTCAAGAGAACCAGCAAGGAAGAATTCACCATTCATAATATCGAAATCATCAATAAGTGAATCACTTGAATAACCAAGGCTCCATTTAGCATTTGACTTTACAGTTTTGTCAAAGCTTTCTTCACCTTTATAGAAATGCTCTGCAACGTAAGAATCTGAATCGCTGAAATCATCATCAAAGCCAGGCCAGAAACGATTAAGATAAGTGAGAACATAGTGAATAAGGTCATTTAAAACCCTGTTTAAAATATTCTCAACGTTTACTTCTAATGTTTGTGGTGCAACTACTGAAGCAGCGCTTGCAGGAACCATAAACACAGAAATTGAAAGTGTTAAAGCAAGGATAATTGCGACTAATTTTTTAGTCATATTAGTTCCTCCTTATAAAGTGAGATTATGAACCGGTTACCGTATTTGGTATCCGATTCACCGCATTTTAATGCAATTTTACAGATACATTATATACCTAAATTCTGGAATATGCAATATTTATTTAAACCGCAACTGCTTCTTTGGTAGTTTTTGCTAATTCCTCTTCAATCATTTTGTTGATATTGTTAGGTCCCATATGGCGATATGGACGGAATCTTAAGAAGAGATACATAGGAACTGCACCTAAAGTATTAAGAATCATATCACCCATAGTATCCATTATAGCAAATCGTGCCTCAAAGCGTTCAGCATCAAGTGGGATAAGCATAAACACTTTATTTACATCGCCACCAGCTTCTTCAATTGCTTTCTGTAAATCCCAGTGTTGAGCATCGCCACCGAACCATTGGTCAAATGTAAACTCGAAAAGCTCCCAGCCAGAAGCGAAAACAAAGCCAACGCCTAATGCACAAAGAGCAGCAATTTTAGGTGGGCAAACTACCTTGTCACGAATCTGCATAGCACAAACCAATTCATAGCTGATAAACACTGCTTCAACACAGCCTAAAGCGTGAAGAACTTTATCGAACATTGGTAATGCATAATAAAGATTTAAATATGCACCGCCGAATGATGCACAGAAAAATCCGAAGATTGAAATGTGCTGAAAATAGCGTGGCAATAATCTCGGGAATGTGTTTTTTGGGAACATCTGGCAAATTTCATAAGCAAACATACCCACTAAATTCGCCATCATCTGTAATGGTTGCATTGAACCTAAGTTAGGGTCAATTGTAACAAGGCTGTGAATAATACCATAAATCATCAAGCCTCTTAAAGTCCACCAATAAATGTGCTCTATTGGTTTCATTCCTTTATAAAGTCTTTTAAAATAATCTTTAACCATATTCTCTCTCCTCATCAACAAATAATGTTAATTAGTTATACATACCTTGTAAGCATACCAAATATATCATCATTTTTAATTCTTTTCAAGAATAAAACATTAAAATAATCTTAAATTTTGATATTTTCGACAAATTTTTTTCATATTTTGGCAATATCTCAAGTTTCTATTGAAAATTTTTCTGAAATACTATATAATAATTTGCGAATAATTTATTGGAGGGTTAATTATGCCAAAAAGAGAAGGCTATATTTCCTGGGATGAATTCTTTATGGGTGCTGCAATGCTCTGTGCTAAACGAAGCAAAGACCCTAACACACAAGTTGGCGCTTGTATTGTAAACGCTGAAAACAGAATTGTGTCGGTAGGTTACAACGGCTTCCCTGCTGGTTGTGACGACGACGTTTTCCCTTGGAAGCGTTCAGACGATGACCGCTACAACACAAAATATCTTTACGTTTGCCACGCTGAGCTTAATGCAATTTTAAATGCAAGAGGCACAAACCTCACAGGCAATCGTCTTTACGTTGCACTTTTCCCTTGCAATGAATGTGCAAAGGCTATTATTCAGAGCGGTATTACAGAAGTTATTTACCTTTCAAATAAATATAAAGATACGCCAGAAACAAGAGCATCTAAAAGAATGCTTGAAGCTGCTGGTGTAAAACTCACACAGTTAGTTCCCGAAAGACAAGAACTCGTTCTTGATTTCGACCCTGAAAAAATTTAATTAAGAACAGGAAACAGGAAGCAGAAAAACAGGAAACAGAAATTCTTGAAACAGTGCTGAGTGCTGAGTGCTGAGTGCTGAGTTGAGGGTCTGCGACGCTATTATAATCAAATGCGAAGCATTTCCTAAATTCTTAATTCTTAATTCTCAATTCTTAATTCAAAATATATAAAATTGGAGTGTTAAAAATGCCATTAGTAAATGCAAAAGAAATGCTTACAAAAGCAAAGGCTGGCCACTATGCAGTTGGTCAATTCAACATCAACAACCTTGAATGGACAAAATCTATTCTTCTCACAGCACAGGAAATGAATTCTCCTGTTATTCTCGGTGTTTCTGAGGGTGCAGGTAAATATATGTGCGGTTACAAAACAGTTGTTGGTATGGTTAACGGTATGATTGATGAATTAGGAATTACTGTTCCTGTTGCTCTTCATCTTGACCACGGTTCATACGAAGGCGCTAAAGCTTGTATCGAAGCTGGTTTCTCATCAATTATGTTCGACGGTTCTCACTACCCAATCGACGAAAACATTGCAAAAACTAAAGAATTAGTTGCTATCTGCGAAGAAAAAGGTCTTTCAATTGAAGCAGAAGTTGGTTCAATCGGTGGCGAAGAAGACGGCGTTGTTGGTGCTGGCGAATGTGCTGACCCTAATGAGTGCAAAATGATTGCTGATTTAGGTGTAACAATGCTTGCTGCTGGTATCGGTAATATCCACGGTAAATACCCTGAAAACTGGGCAGGTCTTTCATTTGAAACTCTTGCAGCAGTTCAGGAAAAAACAGGCACAATGCCTCTCGTTCTTCACGGTGGTACAGGTATCCCTGCTGAAATGATTAAAAAGGCAATTTCACTCGGTGTTTCAAAAATCAATGTTAACACAGAATGTCAGCTTGCTTTCCAGGAAGCTACAAGAAAATACATTGAAGAAGGTAAAGACCTTCAGGGTAAAGGCTTCGACCCAAGAAAGCTTCTTGCTCCTGGCTCAGAAGCAATCAAAGCAACAGTTCGTGAAAAAATCGAACTCTTCGGTTCTAAAGATAAGGCTTAAGTATAACAATAAAAGCACTCTGCGAAAGCAGGGTGCTTTTTTGTTAGTGAAGAGGTAAGAGTGAAGAGTGAAAAGTTTCGGAACTGCGTTGGCAATTATAATTCGTAATGCGTAATTCGGAATTATTGTAAAAAACAACCCGATAGTAGTTTTAAACTGCTATCGGGTATTTTGTATTATTCTTACCAATTTTTATCTTGATACGGTGTGTTTTCAACGCCTTTTTCTTGCAACTCTGCAACCATACGGTCAAGTGTACCTTTCCACATCTTTTTAAACCAGTTTGTATTGCCAAACCATTTTACAAGAGTAGGACTAATTGCATAATATGTACGTATAAATGCTCTACCTTTCCATGACTCAGCAAGAGTGTAGTCACGATAACGACGAAGAGTCCAAACTTCAGGGCAATCATAAGAACCATAAACCGCAGTTGCAACATAGCATCCACCAGAATTCCCCGTTGGTTTCTTGTCAATTTCTTCAACTTCAGGAATCTCATAAGAAGGATTACATATTTTAATTATCTGATGATACTTTTTTATATCTTCAACAAGCTTGTTTTTGGTCGCATCATTAATAAACCTGCTAACATAATGTCTTTCGTAACCATTAGAAAAACTTACAGAATAAGCTTTAAGCCCTCCATATGCACGCTTCATAACAATTAAATTTTCACAAGCCTTTATAATGTTAGGTTTTTCCTCATCAGAAATTTTTGATGTATCTGAAGGAATGACTATTGCTAATAATGACATAGCAGTTTCTCCATTTCGCATCATATCATTCATCATATACTCTGTTGGATAACCATCATCTGAAGAATTATACTCTTTCAGTGAATCATTCCATAATTTTATACCACCACTAATTAGTTGTTCTTTCATCTTCCTATGCAAGTCATTTAATCCTACATTAATCGATAAGTTCACTAATTTTTCTTTTCCCACCTCAGGTTTTTCTACAAAAAACGCATTGTGCACAGTAGCATATAAACACTGTATCTCTACATCCCAAGTAATAAGCTTAGTCCTTAGTGGTAGTATTTCTTTATAATCTTCTGGAAAAGATAAAATATGATTAACCTTCATGCTATGGATACTTAATGCTAAATTATAAAATTCAATATATGCACGATTAGCTAAATCCAATAACATTTCAGGGTCTGTTGCATTTGAAAAAGTTTTTTCAATACAAGAAAAAAACTCATCCATACGCAACTTTGCACCCGTAGATTGCCAAGCAGCAACTGTCCCCTTCAACAACCAAGCCTCAGAATGAATTGGATTTATCTCAATGATTTTATTACAATATTCTTCCGCTTCTTTATTATTATTTGATTCATAAGCATTTTTTGCCATCATCATATAATTATCAACTTTTTCAGTATCATCAACCTTAACAGTACCCTGAACATCCACAGTTCCCTCAATCATCATTTTCTTTGCTTCTTCAACAGAATACTTCATCCCACAGTTTTGACAAACAAATACACCCTCCTGTTTTATGAGGTCTGTACCTCCACACATCTCACAAGTTAGTTGTTTCATTTTCTATTCCTCCTGTATTATACCAGCCCTCTGGTTTTATAAAAATATAATTTTTGCCAAAAACAACAAAATTCTTATCTTTAACACAATTATAGTCGCAAAATATGTTAAAGTCAAGATAATTTCTTATCTTTAACATAAAATAAGACAAGATGAAGTTTGTGTAAAGAGGTCTTTGTTATGAAGATTTATGACTACAATGGCAAAAAGAATGTCTGTGGTGACAGAATTCACGAAGCAAGATGTAAATTAAGACTTACTCAGAGCGATTTAGCCGCAAAATTGCAGATTGCAGGAATTATTATTGAAAGAGACAGCATTTCGAGAATAGAAATCGGCACCCGCTTTGTTGCAGATTACGAATTACGGGAAATCGCTAAAATCTTAAAGGTTTCTGTTGACTGGCTTTTAAGTGACGATGAAGAAAATGAAAAAAATTAAGTTCTATCATTCAAAGTTTTCACAAACTAAAAATGATAGAACAATTTTTTATTATAATGCCAACGCAGTTCCAAAGATATCATCTATTCACTATTATCTCTTATCCAACAAAAAAGCACTCTCTTTCGAGAGTGCTTTTTTTAGTTTAGTTTTATTTATTTCACAAACTCATTGTAGATTGCTTCGAGTGTTTTAACGTAATCGTCTTCTGCAACACCTACAATAATATTAAGCTCACTTGAGCCCTGGTCAATCATTCTGATGTTTATACCAGCGTTACCAATAGCACCGAAAACTCTGCCTGCAGTACCCTTAACACCAGCCATACCACGACCAACAACTGCAACGAGTGCTATGCCATTGTAAACAGAAATATTGTCTGCTTTTGTTTTTCTCTGAATATCAGCAATAAGAGTTTCCTTAACAGGTAAAAAGTCATTGTCATTAACAACAACTGACATTGTATCAATACCAGACGGGAGATGCTCGAAGCAAATTTTGTGATTTTCAAGTGCTTCAAGAACTTTTCTGCCAAAACCGATTTCAGCGTTCATCATGCTCTTTTCAATAGAAATAACTGAGAAGCCTTTTTTACCAGCAATACCAGTAATAACTGTATCAACCTTGTTTGAGTCAACCTTTGAAACAATCATTGTACCAGCATCTTCTGGCTTATTTGTGTTACGGATATTTATAGGAATACCTTTTTCTCTTACTGGGAAAATTGCATCTTCGTGCATAACAGTTGCACCCATATATGCAAGCTCACGAAGCTCTGCATAAGTAATTGTATTAATAACCTTTGGATTTTTAACACATCTTGGGTCTGCCATAAGCATACCAGAAACGTCAGTCCAGTTTTCATAAATATCAGCACCAATAGCTCTTGCTACGATTGAACCTGTAATATCTGAACCACCACGTGAGAATGTTTTAATTGTACCATTTGGCATAACGCCATAAAAACCTGGAACAACAGCGTGAGTATGTTCTTTGAGAATTTTTGTAAGTTCTTCGTTTGTTTTTTCTGTGTCAAGCACACCATTTTCTGTGAAGAAAATACCCTCTTCAGCATCAACAAAATCGTAACCGAGATATTTTGCTAAAATCATTGAGTTTAAATATTCGCCACGAGAAGCAATATAGTCACGACCAGCGTGGTGAACAATAGCATTTTTGATTCTGTCAAATTCAGGCTGTAACCAGAAATCAAGACCTAAATCTTTAATAATTCCGTTATATCTGTCCTCAATTAATTTGAAAGCTTCATCAATATCTTTATTTTCCTTAACTAATTTGTAGCAGGAATATAACATATCGGTTACTTTAATATCGTCGTCATATCTTTTACCAGGAGCTGAAGCAACAACATATCTTCTTGAATCCTCAGATTTAATAATTTCAGCTACCTTTTTGAATTGCTCAGCATCAGCAAGTGAGCTTCCGCCAAACTTTACAACTTTTACCATTTCTAAATACCCCTTATCAAATATAATAGTATTTTCTAAAGTTACGTACGATATACTACCATTATTTTTTGGTATTATCAACAAAAAATTTACACTCTTAAAAAAGTTCTAAACTTATGATAAATGTTACTAAACCGAAATTAAATAAGTTGTGCAAAATCACAAGATTTTTAACGAAATTCTGTATTATTTTTCATTCACGTCTTTTAAAATACGTGAAAGTATGGTATATTCTTACATATTATATGAATTTTTGTAGCAAGGGGTGACAATTCTGGAAAAGGAAGAGGCTCTTTTAATAAAAAGATTTAAAGAATTAGAAAACCGCTCATACAACAGAGGGGTTTATGAATATTCTGATTTTCTCAATATGTATGAACAGGATTTGCTTTTCAAAAATATAAACACGTCATTTTCACTTTTTGGTGGTTATGAAAACGCTGAACGTCAGATTGCTGTTTTTGGAAACGAAGAAGAGTTTGGATATTCTCCCTCATACCCGATTGTATGTGTTTTAGTTTCACCTTTAATGCAAAAGTTTGCCGATGATTTAACTCACAGAGATTTTTTAGGCTCAGTTTTAGGTCTTGGCATAAAAAGAGAAACTATTGGAGATATCATTATAAAAAATAACACCGGCTACATTTTCTGCCTTGAGACCATCGCAGATTTTATAACAGAAAACCTGAAAAAAGTACGTCATACCTCAGTAAAATGCGAAAAGGTTACAGAAGCTCCCAAAGAGGTTAACCCCGAAGCAACTGAAAAATTCATTATTGTTGCTTCTGAGAGGCTCGATGTAATTATTGCAGAAATTTATAATCTTTCACGAAGCGAGAGCAACAATCTTTTTTTAGCAAAAAAGGTCTTTGTAAATGGCAAACTCACTGAAAACAATTCTCACAAAATAAAAGCCGACGATATTATTTCTGTAAGGGGGTTCGGGCGATTTAACTGGCTCGGCACTTCGGGGGAAACGAAAAAGGGTAGATTAAAGGCGACGGTTGAAGTGTTTTAAACAAAAACTATGCAGATAAATTGTTTTTCAATTTATCTGCATAGTTAATTTTATCTTGCCGAAGAGTACGCCACGCCGTTCTGCATCTGAATACCTTTAGCTTCCATCATTTCAGAAACTGTAACTAACTGGTAGCCCTGACTTATAAGCCACGGAACAATTATTTCAGTAGCGGCTGCCGTTGAATCATACAAATCGTGCATTAAAATAATTGCACCGTCATAAGCGTGAGATTTAATATGGTTTACAACTGCTGTAGCATTTCTGCTCTCCCAGTCACGAGTATCAACAGACCACATTATAATCGGGTAAGGCGTATTTTTTCTTACTGTGTCTGTTTTATAAGAGCCACCTGGTGGCCTCATCAAAACAGGACTTACTCCCGTAATCGCCTGAATTCTTCTATCTGTTTCACTGAGTTCCCATTTTAAACTATCAACAGAAAGCGACGTGAGTGTTTTGTGACCATAAGAATGGTTACCTATTTCACATTTCAAGTTATAAGCACGTTTAATTTGATAACTATACGAATCAACTCTTGAACCTACAACAAAGAACGTTGCTCGTGCATTATGCTTTTCAAGCACGTTAAGAATTCTTGTTGTTGCACTATTAGATGGACCATCATCAAAAGTAAGTGCAATCATCGGCTTGTTAGGGTCAAGGGTCGATGATTTTTTAGAGTTTGACTTAGGGGTAAATGTACCTGCTGCTGTTTTAGCTTTTACTACGTATGCATATTCTTTACCTGCAACCACGGCTGTATCAACAAACGTTGTCTGCCCAACAGGAAGTTCAGTAAGCACGGCATATTTACCACCCACTTCTTTTTTATAAAGCTTGTAACCTACCGCACCATTAACTGCCGACCAGCTAACTGTTACGTTATTCTGTGGTGAATACACGGCAGAAATAAGCTTAGGAGAAGCAACAAACTGTATTGTTTTACCTTCGCTACCATAAATACTCTTACCTTTTTTATACCAGGTTGCAACAGTGTAAGTATAGCTTGCTCCTGAAACAACGTTTTTATCTGTATATGAAAATGTAGAGTTGTTTTTTGTACTATGAATTTTCACCCATTTACCTGCGCCATCTTTTTTATAAACAGCGTAGTAATCAGCGTGTTGAACACCTTGCCACGAAATCTTCACACCATTACTTTCGAGCTTTGTTTTAATTGCTTTTGGAGCTTCTACCTTATAGCCCACTATTGCAGAATTTCTGTTAGTATATTTACCTGCAATAGCTTTTACTGAATAATAGTATTTAACGCCAGGTACTGCATTCTTATCAGTACCACCAAGGGTTTTATTTGAAACAGTTTTTACCTTTTCCCATTTTCCACCCTCAGTTTTTCTTATTATGCGATATTTCTCTGCACCAGCAACTGGCTCCCAATAAACCTTAACGCCTAAAGACGTGTTTTTATATTTTTTTATAACAGGTGCTGAAAGGAAAACATTAAATTTATCTTTCTGTAAAGAACCTCTTACACCGTTGTTTTCTACTGCCGCAACACCATAATAAGCTCTTTCACCGCTTACTGCTTTCTTGTCAGTATATGTAAACGTAGCGTTATTGAGAGTTTTTACGTGTTTCCAGCTGGATGCGCCTTCAACTTTTTTATAAATCTTATATTTTGTTGCTGTCGGGTGCTGTGTCCAACTTATAACTACACCCGTTTTCGAGTTCGTTACAGTTGTTACAGGTGCAGAAATATAGTGAATCAAAATACCTGTGGAATTAGAACCACTGCGTCCTGCCTTATTAAATGCATCAACTGTGTAAAAATAGTCACTGGCGTTAACCGCAGTTTTATCTGTATATGTACTTTTCCCCTGCCCATTTACTGTTGCAATCAAAATCCAACCTGTAGCAGCTGTTCTTCTGTATATATTATAGCCCTCAGCATTTTCTACTGGTTGCCACTTCACTTTAACACCATAGCCACTGTTTTTTGCATAAACAAGATTTGGTGTTGCAGGAGCAACTAAAACAGGTGCAGTTGTAGTGGGTTGCTCTTGTGTTGTTGCAGACTGTCTTGCCTGATTGGTATTTGCATACGCTAATATACTGAAACTTGCAATAAAAACACAAGAAATAATTAAAAATACTGCTATTTTCTTTTTCATTTAAACATCTTCTCTCTTTAACATCTTCTCTTTGATATCGATTAACTCGACAATTTTCGACAGTAAACATTATATATCAAAAAAATTTTAAATTCAATGAAAATAACAATATTGTAAAATTTTAAATATATTTTAATACTTTAATTGTAAAACTAAAAAAATTGTGTTAGAATAATATAAATATAACAATTTATAAAAGGTGAGTTTTATGACTAAGACAATTATGAAAAAATATGCACATCTCATAGCAAGAGTTGGTGCTAATATAAAAAAAGGTCAGCCTGTAAGAATTATTGCAGAGGCAGACCAGTTTGAATTTATTAATTTGCTTGTAACAGAGTGTTACAAATTAGGCGCTTCAAGAGTTGATATTGAGTGGACATATCAGCCTATAACAAAAACAGATTATAAATACAGAAGCTTAAAATCTCTTTCAGAAGTGCCTTTATGGAAAGAAGAAAAATTAAAGCTTATGGTTGAAGAAGTACCTTGCAGAATTTTCATTGAAAGCGAAGACCCTGACGGACTCAAGGGTGTTAACCGTGATAAAATGCAAAAATCTCAGATGGCAAGATATAAAATCACAAAAAAATACAGCGATGCACTTGAAAATAAAGACCAGTGGACTATTGCCGCTGTTCCATCTTTCGCGTGGGCTAAAAAGGTTTTCCCTAACGAAACAAAGAGAAATGCTTACAACAAGCTCTGGGATGCGATTTTAGAAACTGTTTACGTTACTAAAGACAATGACCCAGTAAAAGAATGGGATAACCATAATAAAAACTTAAAAGAACGTACAAAATGGCTTAACGAAAAGAAATTTGATTATTTAGAATATAAAAGCTCAAATGGTACAAATTTCAGAGCAGATTTAATCCCTGAGGCACACTGGTGCGGTGGCGGTGAAGAAACTCTTTCTGGTAACTTCTTTAACCCTAATTTACCAACACAAGAAGTATTCACTTCACCTAAAAAAGGCTTTGCAGAAGGTACTTTAGTTTCTACCAAACCACTTTCATATCAGGGTCAGTTAATTGAAGATTTTAAAATCACTTTTAAAGATGGTAAAGCAGTATCCTGGGAAGCAAGAGAAAACAAGGATTTATTAGACAAAATGCTTTCTATGGATGAAGGTGCTCCATACCTTGGTGAATTGGCACTTATTCCACAAGATAGCCCTATTGCAAACACCGGCATTCTTTTCTATAACACTCTTTTTGATGAAAATGCAAGCTGTCACGTTGCTTTAGGCAGAGGCTTCTGCGACACTATTGATGATTTCCAAAACAAAACTCTCGAAGAATGCCAAAATTTAGGCGTTAACGACAGTATGATTCACGTTGACTTTATGATTGGTGCAGACGACCTTACAATTACAGGCTACAAAGATGGTAAAGCATACCCAATTTTCAAAAATGGCAACTGGGCATTCTGATAAAGAAATTTTACAAACAGGTGATATATTATGGCAACAGGTAAACCAAATAAATGGAGAACAGACAAATTTTTAAGAGAAGAACCCGCTCCTTTACAATTCTCAAAAGATGGTAAATTCAGAATATTACATCTTACAGATATTCACGAAGTTATGCCTGAAATGGATGACGATGATAACAGAGAAATTCCTGAAAACAAAGATAAGGAAACTCTTAACGTTATCGAAAAATGTATTGAAGAAGCAAACCCTGACTTAGTAGTTTTCGGTGGCGATAACGTAAGTGGTTACTGGGAAGAATTCAATTACGATTTAATTTACAAAACAATAACAAAAATTGTTGAACCAATCAAAAGAAGAAATATTCCACTTGCATTGGTTTTCGGTAATCACGACGGTGAAGTTGGTTTTTACACAGATATTCAGATGATTATGTATAACGACTACCAGAACTGCCGTTCAAATCTTAATGATGAAGAAATGTATGGTTGTGGTAACTGCAATCTTACAATCAAGAGCTCAGATGGCACTAAAAATGCATATTCAATCTGGCTTATGGACTCAAACGACTATATGAACACTCCTGATGGCGACTTCGGTTACAATTGTGTTCACGAAGACCAGATTGCCTGGTATGAAAAAAGAAGTAAAGAATTAGCTGATGAAAATGGTGGCACACCTGTTCCAGCAATTCTCTTTCAACACATTCCTGTTCAGCAAGAAATTCTTGAATTACAGGAAGTAGCAGAAATGGGTGAAAACGTTGTTGAACACGACGGCAAATTCTACTCATTCGGTGATAAACTTATTTCTGGCAGACTCAGAGAATACCCTTGCCCACCATATATGAAGCAAGACCACACAGAGCAACTTAAAAGCTGGAAAAAGATGGGCGACGTAAAGGCTGCCTTCTTCGGTCACGACCACGTTAACGATTTTCACATTAAAGTTGACGGCATAAGTCTTTATCAAACTATTGGCTGTGGCTACTTTACATATGGTAAAGAACACGGTGGCAGACTTATTATTCTTGATGAAAATAATCCTGAAAACATTGAAACAAGAACTATTGAAGTAAAAAGAATTACTTCAACAAATTTCAACAGAAATCAGGACGATGATATTGCAGTAATTCTTAATGCTTATGATGAACTTTTAAATAAAAACGAAGTAAAAGAAGCTGGCGAATATTTAGAAGCAGAAATCAGCAAAGCAAAAGAGCGTAACGATTCTTTCTCTGAAATGACTCTTCACAATGAAGTTGTATCATTCCACAGAAGAACTGGTGAACAGAAAAAAGCCGTTGGCGCTATAAATGAAATTTTAGAGTTGCTCGAAAAATTCGGTCTTGAAAATACAGTTTTAGGTGCAAATATGTACCTCAACTGCGCAACCACTCTTAATTTCTTCCACAGAACTGCTGATTCATTACCACTTTTCGTAAGAGCGTTTGAAGCATATATCAATACAATCCCACAAAACGACTATCGTTTTGCAGGCTTTTATAACAACTACGCTTTAGCTTTATATGAAAGTGAAAATTACGACGAAGCTTTAAGATATTTCAGAAAAGCATTAAATATTCTTTCACTCTACAAAGGCAATGATTCTGAAATGGCAGTTATTTTCTGTAATTTATCTCATCTTTTTGAAAAAATTAATGATGAAGAAATGATTGATAATTGTCTTAATTCTGCTTTCCTCTCATTAAAGGATTATGAGGGTGAAATAAACAACAATTTCCTTTTGCATTGTCAAAAATGTATTGAAGCCTTCAAACACTTCAAAAAAGACGATTTTGCTAAAGAAATTGAAGAAAAAGCGTCAAAATAATTTTTTTGTTATATTGACAATAATTTCTATTTTAGATAAAATATTTTAATAAAGAATTCGGGTGATTTTATGGGTAATATAGCAATTTATGGTGGCTCATTTGACCCTCCTCATAAAGGGCATTTACTTTTAGCTAAAAATTTAGCAAAAGAATGTAATGCAGATAAAGTTCTGATTATCCCTGCCTACTCATCACCTTTTAAAGATGGTACTGTGGCAGAGGGCACTGACAGACTTGCTATGTGCAAACACACTTTTACTGACCCGATATTTGAAATTTCTGCTATTGAACTCAATCGTGAAAATAAAAGCTACACTGTTGACACAATAAAGGATTTAAAAAAATATTACCCGAATGACAATTTATTTTTGTTTATGGGTGACGATATGTTTTTGTCACTTGCAAACTGGTATAAATACAAAGAGCTTTTATCACTCTGCACTATTGTTACCGCCGCAAGAACAGAAGATATGAAACACTTGGCAGAAATGAAAACCTACGCTATAACAAAGCTTAAATTGCACGAAGGCGATTATATAATTTCAAAAGAAAAACCTCTCGAAGTAAGTTCTACACTTTTAAGAACTATGTTGAAAAACAGATTAGACACAAGTAAATACCTTACTTATGATACTATCAGTTATATCAAGAAAAGGGGGCTTTATTTATGAAAACCAATTCAGAATGCATTGAAATCATTAAAGGCAGATTAACAGAGCAACGCTTCATTCATTCTCTTAATGTTGCAGACTGTGCAAAAGAACTTGCAATTAAATTTGGTGCAGACCCCGAAAAAGCCTACACAGCAGGGCTTATTCACGATTCGTGTAAAAACCTTGAACCAAGTGTTCAGCTTCAATATTTACTTGAGAATAATGTTGAACTCTCTGAGTACGAGTTAGCAGCCCCTAAACTCTTTCACGCTATTTGTGGCGCTGTTTTTGCAGAAAAAGAGTTAGGCTGTGAAGATGAAGAAATTATAACTGCCGTTCGTTACCATACAACCGGCAGAAGTAATATGACTCTTTTAGAAAAAGTAATTTTTATTGCTGATTTTATAGGCAAAGAGCGTAATTATGATGGCGTTGAAGTTATGAGAGAAAAAGCCTTCCGTTCACTTGATGAAGCAATAGTTGAAGGCTTGAGCTTTACTATAATTGACTTAATAAAAAAAGAACGATTAGTTCACCCTGATACTATGGGTGCCTATAATTCAGCACTTCTTGCCTATAAAGGCGAAAAAGGAGAGAAATTAATATGAGTTTAGAGCTCACTAAAAAAATTGTTAAAGCGTTAGATGATAAATTAGCGCGTGACATTGAAGTTATTAAAACAGAAGAGGTAACAATAGTTGCCGATTATTTTGTTATTGCAACTGCTAATTCAAATACACACGTAAGAGCGTTGGCAGATGAAATAGAATATCAATTAGAACAAGAAGACATACGCCCTGACCACGTTGAAGGCAGAGCTACAGGCTGGGTGCTTATGCAATACGGCGGTGTTGTTGTTCACATTTTCCTTGAGGATTCAAGACAATATTATAATCTTGAAAGACTCTGGGATGATGCAGCTAAATTAGACATTTCTCAATTTATTGATTGATGGGTATAAGAAGAAAGGAAATGATTGAAATGAAGTATGATTTTTCCGCCGTTGAACAAAAATGGCAGAAAAAATGGGAAGATGCGGGCGTTTTCCACGCTGAAGATGGAAGCAGTAAACCAAAGTTTTACGCTCTTGTAGAATTCCCTTACCCAAGTGGTGCAGGTATGCACGTTGGCCACATTAAAGCATATTCAGGTCTTGAAGTTGTTTCAAGAAAAAGAAGAATGCAAGGCTACAACGTTTTATTCCCTATCGGTTTTGATGCTTATGGTCTTCCAACTGAAAACTATGCTATTAAAACTGGTATTCACCCAAGAAAAGTTACAGATATGAACATCGATAAATTCTCAAGCCAGTTAAAAAGAGTCGGTTTCTCATTTGACTGGAACAGAGTTGTTGACACCACACAAGAAGATTACTATAAGTGGACTCAATGGATTTTCTTAAAGATGTTTGAAAAGGGACTTGTTTTCCGTGATAAAACTCTCGTTAACTACTGCCCTTCTTGTAAGGTTGTTCTTTCAAATGAAGACTCACAGGGCGGTAAGTGCGACATTTGTCACAGTGACATTGTTCAGAAATCTAAAGACGTTTGGTATTTGAGAATTACAGAATATGCTGACAAGCTTTTAGAAGGTCTTGACGGTGTTGACTACCTTCCAAACATCAAACTCCAGCAAGTAAACTGGATTGGTAAATCAACTGGTGCATTTGTTAACTTCTCAATTAAAGATACTGACGAAAAATTAGAGATTTACACAACTCGTCCTGATACTCTTTTCGGTGTTACCTTTATGGTTATGGCACCAGAACATCCACTTATTGATAAATACGCTTCAAAAATCGGCAATATGGACGAAGTTACTGCTTACAGATTGGAATGTGCAAAGAAAACAGAATTTGAAAGAACTCAGCTTGTTAAAGATAAAACTGGTGTTCGTCTTTCTGGTTTTAGCGCAATTAATCCAGTAAATAATAAAGAAATCCCGATTTACATATCAGACTACGTTATGATGGGCTATGGTACAGGTGCTATTATGGCTGTTCCTGCTCACGACGAACGTGACTATGACTTTGCTAAAAAATTCGGCATTGATATTATTGAAGTTATTAAGGGTGGCAATATTGAAGAAGCCGCTTACACAGGCGACGGCGATATGGTGAACTCTGAATTCCTTAACGGCTTCACAAATAAAAAAGATTCAATAGCTAAAATGCTCGAAGTTTTAGAAGAAAAAGGTATTGGTAAAAAAGGTGTTCAGTACAAAATGAAAGACTGGGCATTTAACAGACAAAGATACTGGGGTGAACCAATCCCTATTGTTCACTGTGAAAAATGCGGTATTGTTCCGGTTCCTTACAGTGAATTACCATTAAGATTACCTGAAATTGATAACTTCCAGCCGGGTTCAGATGGCGAGAGTCCACTTGCTGAAATTGAAGAATACGTTAACTGCAATTGTCCAAAATGTGGCGGCAAAGCAAAACGTGAAACAGATACAATGCCACAATGGGCTGGTTCTTCATGGTACTTCTTAAGATATATTGACCCACACAACACAGAAGCACTTGCAAGTGAAGAAAAATTAAAATACTGGGGTCAGGTTGACTGGTACAACGGCGGTATGGAGCACGTTACACGTCACTTAATTTACTCTCGTTTCTGGCACAAGTTCCTTTACGATTTAGGCGTTGTTCCAACTGCAGAACCATACGCAAAGAGAACTGCTCAAGGTCTTATTTTAGGTCCTGACGGCGAAAAAATGAGTAAATCTAAAGGCAACGTTGTTGACCCTAATGAAGTTGTTGACCAGTTCGGTGCAGACGTTCTTCGTTCTTACGTACTCTTTATGGGTGACTACGAAAAAGCAGCACCTTGGTCAGAAGCAAGTGTTAAAGGTTGTAAACGTTTCATTGACAGAATCTGGAATCTTCAGGAAATTGTTACTGATAGCGATGACTACTCAAAAGAATTAGAAGTATCATTCCACAAGACAATTAAAAAGGTTTCAGACGATATTGAAAATATGAAGTATAACACCGCTATTGCTTCACTTATGGCACTCCTTAACGAAATTTATGAAAAAGGTGCTATTACAAAGGGCGAACTCAAAACATTCCTTACTTTAGTTAACCCATTTGCTCCTCACGTTTCTGAAGAACTCTGGGAAGTTATGAACTTCGGTGGTATGTTAGCAGTTGCACCTTGGGTTTCATACGATGAAGCAAAAACAGTTGACTCTACAATTGAAGTTCCTGTTCAGATTTGTGGTAAGCTCCGTGCAACAGTTACTATTGCAAAAGATGCTGACTCAGCAACTGCAATTGCCGCTGCTAAAGCAGACGAAAAGGTTCAGGAAATGTTAGACGGAAAACAGATTATTAAAGAAATCTACGTTCCTGGTAAAATTATTAATATTGTTGCTAAATAAAAAAAACGGTCACGCGAGTGACCGTTTTTTTGTTGTCAGTTGTCAGGGATTAGGGCTTCGCCGACAATAAAAAGTTCTATCATTTTCGGTTTGTGAAAAACTTTGAATAATAGAACCTTCTGGCTTTAATCAATACGAAACAGGTTTTATATTATTTTTTTCATCAACACAGCAATATCCTGTTTTGTCGCTTTTTAATTTCTGAAAATCGCGTTTTCCTGTTACATCACTATTTTCAAATTTGTCATAAATCTTTACAGCATCCAACACGTCATATTTTTCTAAAATTATTCTAACTGCATCTTGCCAATTCTCTTTATATTCCTTTTTAAGCACAACCTGTCCGACAACTGCTGTACCCTCTTCTGTTTTGTGAGCAGTAATTTCCCACTCAATTATAGGGTCATCAACATCAAGCGAATATTCAATATCGAACAAGTAAATTCTGTTACCGTTTTCATCAATGAAAGAATCATCTGCTCTGCCAAGAATGTTGTAAGAACCATCAGGATTCTGAACTGCTATATCGCCTGTAACACCCCAACGGATTCCGTTTTCGTCAAAATACCAGCGTTTTTTAGTTGCTTCTTCATCATTTAAATACCGGTCAGCAACTGCAGGTGCTGAAACATGTAAAAATCCTCGTTCACCTTTTTTAACAGGAACATTATTTTCATCTACAATTTTTGCTTTTATAAATGGTTCTAAAGGATAACCTGTTTCATTTGTTTTTGTTTCTTCATTCATAAAATATGTAAACATTGTACCTGAACCATCTTCAGCGGCACCGCCACCAATAGCAAAACGAACTTTGCAACCATTTTCTTTAAGCCAATTGTCAATCATTTTTACATTACTTTTTGTAACTGGCTCACCGCCTGAACTTGGTCGTGTAAGATTTTCTAATGCATTTTCACCCATAAATCCCTGAGCAACTGCAGCTAAATAAAAACTTGGTGCCGCAACTACCCAATTACATTTTGAGTTTGCTAAATCCTTACCAAAGCTATCTTTATTATAAATTGGTTGTGGCACAAGCGTTTTGCCTTTTGCCATTGGTAAATATCCTGAAACTCTTTCACCGGTTGCATGTGTCAAAGGAATAGTCTGAAAAACTCTTTCACCAACAAAATCTTTTGTGTCAAGCCCTGCATGCATTTCAATAAATGCGTTTGGTGAAAGCTCTTTATAAACTATACACTTAGGCTTACCAGTTGTACCACTTGTATATGAATAACACATATCTCTTTCAATATCTACCGGTCCACGTTCTAAAGGCTTAATATTTTTTACACCTAAAGCAATTACATCTGCTAAATTTATAAAATTTATATTTTTCAATGTAGGTATTTTCTGAATACAAGCCAACTGCTTTTCTTTGTTGTCAAAAATCTCTCGCAATTTTTTAGGAAGCACTGACGGGTCATCAAAAACATGAGAATTATTTTCTGGTAAATAGTAAGAAAGACTTGTTACTATTACATTTCGTATTTTGCTTTCTTCAAGATAATCTACAACAAATGGCAAATATGCGTCTAAAATCATTAAAGTGTCAGAACCTTTTTGTCTTGTATAAAGGTCAAAATCACTTTTAAGAAACAAGAAATTTACATTATTGCTTATTGTACCAATCTGGTCAAGTGCAAAAAGTGTAAGCATATTTTCAATACTTACAGGAAGACACAAGGTAACAACATCTTTTTCTGTAATGCCAAGTGCACTAAAACCACAGACATATTCATTTACTCTGTCAGGTAATTCTCCGTAAGTAATTATTTTCCCATAGTAATCAAATGCCGGAGTTTCTAAATTCTCCTGATTCCACGACATAATATTTTCAAAAATATTCATATTGTAAATAGGCGTTTCGTTTACTGTTTTTACAATTTTTGCCCATTCAGGCAAGTGCCTTTTTATGTCACAGGTTTTAATATTTTTTATTGCCATATTTCTGCTCCTTAAACATTAACAATCTTTATTGATGTTTTGTTTATCATCTGTTTTTCTTCGCCGATATTACTTACAAAAACATTATCATTTTCATCAACAAAATAATAACCAGTCTTATCGTTTTGCAAAGAAAGATAATCTCTTTTTGCTGTAACAGGATGTGTTTTAAATTTATCTACATATCGAACACCAATAAAATGTTCCATACCAGCAACATCAATTGCACAAAGTTCTTTGGTAATTTCAGCAATTTTATCTGTTGCATTACTATTTAATACGACAACCATCACAGGATATTCTTCACCATCCACCTCAAATTTAACAACTTCTGCTTCAGCAACATCTGGGTGCTTTAATGCTTGTTCTTCTATATCATACATAGGGTAGGTTGTCCCGTTATTTGTAAAGCAATCTGTGTATCTTCCGAACACCCTATATTTGCCATTATTGTAACGTATGGCAACATCACCTGTATTTATCCAACCATCTTCTGTAAAAAGATTTTTATTCTTTTCTTCCTCAAAATAACCAAGGGTTGCGCAAGGTGATTTCTTTTCAAGAACACCACGAGTATTATCAGGCAAAATTTCTTTTGTAACAGGGTCTACAATTCTGTATTCAACGCCAGGAACTGGTTCAACAGTTACATCTCCACCTGTTGCATTTTTATTTGTCAAAGCAGTCAAACTTCCTGTCTCAGTCATACCATAACCATTAAGAATATACTGAACACCTAAGCGCTCACCAGTTTTTCTAAATTTCTCCATAGCAGCAGGCATAATTGCTTCGCCACCAATAAAGATATATTTAACGGATTTAAGTGCATCATCAGCAAGACCTGAATTTTCCAAAGTAGCAACATGGCTTGGCGCTACAATGGCAATATTAGCTTTAGAATCAATCAAATCTTTACCAAATGCAAATCTGTCATATTTAGGTTTATAAATATTTGTTGCTCCGGTAATTAAACCTGCATGAACTGAATGAACAATACCTGTTGCATAAAACAATGGAATAAACACAGCATTTCTGTCACCTGGCTTAAAATCGAACCACAATTCATCATAAATACGAGCCATTTTTGTAAAACCATCAACAGAAAGTTTTACACATTTTGGAAATTGGCTTGTTGTTGCACCTGTTAAGAAGTAACCTGCTAATTTATTCTCCTCGTAAGGGAATTTATATGAGTCTTTAACTTTTGAACCAATTTTTGCAAAATCTTTAAGTCTCATCATTTCAATACCTTGTGGAAGTGATTTGTGTGTTTTTGCATATTCATCTAAAAAGTCTTTGTTATTTATTAAACCTTTTTTTGTACCTATAAATTTAACAATCGGATTCATATAATCAGTAACACTTGTAACTATTATATTTTTTACACCGGCTTTTTGGAATTTTACAACTAAATCATCGCTTAAAAAGCTGTCAAACATGAAAACTGTTTTGCTGTTAAGACGAGTTGTGTACTGTTCTGTGTATGCATGAAGAAACCCAGGACCTGTCATATTAAGAACTTTGTTTGCATCTAACGCACCATAAAAAGCATTAACCGAAGAAATAGTGGATGGTGCAGAAATGGTAATAGTATCTTCATTTAAGCCATCAACCGCAATAAACGCTTTTTTATAATCTTCAAACATTTTAAAAGTTTCTTTATATGTATTTTATTGCCGAAATATTCTCCTGCAATTAAATTCATATTATTTTTATTTCTATTTTTTAAATCATCTACTATTCTGATTTTTGGGTTTTTGATTTCCTTCATAATTTTCTACTCCTTATAACTTTTCCGCTTCTTTTTCTAATGCACGGTAGTCGACTTTGCCTATTGTAGTAAGAGGTAATTTTTCGACAAAGACAAATTTTGATGGTTGCTCATAAGTTTCAAACTTCTCTTTTGTAAAAGAAATTAACTCAGAATTTAATTTTTCCTTATCAACACCGTTTTCCGCAACTACAAAAGCTATTAAAGTATTTGTTGTCTCATCTATTGGCTTACCGACAATAGAAATTGCCTTTATAGAATCTTTTTTCAAATATTCATCTTCTAATAATTTAGGGAACACCTTGTGGAAAATTCCGTTTTCATATATACCAATCATTCGTTTTATTCTGCCTGTGATTTTAATAAATCCGTCTTCATCAACACTACCTATATCACCTGTGTGCACCCATATTTTACCGTCGTTATGCTTTCTTAAAACATTTGCAGTTTCCTCTTCATTCTTAAAGTAACCCATCATAGTGCAAGGTGTTTCTATGCATATTTCACCATCTTTGTTATAGGTTAACTCCTCGTTTGTTTCTGTATCTACAATTTTAATATTTGTATAAACAAGTGGAACACCCACAGAACCACTTT